>CAYSMI010000011.1:2699-19927 GCA_964432165.1 uncultured Acidiferrobacter sp. | reverse complement strand
ACAATGGCGGGCAGCACCGAGTGCCCAATAGCGCCGGAAGTATCTTCTCCGCACGAATTGACGGGCTGAGCCACGACGGGCGCGGCATCACCCGCGTCGACGGAAAGGTGTGGTTCGTCGAGGGGGGGCTTCCCGGCGAAACTGTATTGGTCAAGCCAATACGCGGCAAACGTTCCTATTCGCTTGGGATTGCTCAGGAACTCCTCGAGCGATCCCCAGCACGGGTAGATCCACGTTGTACAGCCTTTGGCGTGTGTGGGGGCTGCGCTTTACAACATATTGACTACGGGCGTCAGATCGAATTTAAAAGGGCAACCGTAATTGAGGCGCTTGATCGCGTCGGTGTAGAATCGCCCTCCGAGGTATACCAAATCAGCGCTGCTCCCTGGTCCTACCGGCGCCGTGCACGCCTTGGAGTGCGACTGGTTCCAAAGAAAGGAGGGGTACTGGTCGGGTTTCGCGAGCGGAACAAGAGTTTTATTACACCGCTTCCGACTTGCCCGGTTATCCACGAGTCAGTAGATCGTGTTCTTCCAACGTTGCCGGCGCTG
Organism: uncultured Acidiferrobacter sp.; assembly: GCA_964432165.1. Classification (GTDB taxonomy): domain Bacteria; phylum Pseudomonadota; class Gammaproteobacteria; order Arenicellales; family UBA868; genus UBA868. The sequence goes on along the minus strand of CAYSMI010000011.1, from coordinate 19,376 downwards.
ATTGAACAACTGAGCATGCCAGGCCAGATTCCACAGATTGAGATCGCGGTCGGTGAAAATGCAACCGCGCTCGTCTTTCGCCATCTGTCAGCGCTTACTGACCATGATGTAGCCCGCTTACGTGAATTTGGGGCGCAAGAGCGCGTGCTTGTCTATTCACAGGCCAAGGGGCCTGATACTGCGATCCCGGTATCTTCAGAAGACGTACCCGTTCTGTTTTATACACTGAAAAAGTTTGACCTGAAGATCTGTTTCTCCGTTACAGACTTTATCCAGGTCAACGCTGAAGTTAACGAACGAATAGTGGAACTGGTGACTGATTGGCTAAACCCCGGTAATCGGGACCGGGTCCTGGACCTTTTCTGTGGCCTGGGCAATTTCTCGCTGGCCCTGTCACGCCAGTCAGGTGAGGTTGTTGGGATCGAGGGCGAGCCTGCCCTGATTGCGCAGGCCAGGAAGAATGCGGCGATAAATCGGATCGCGAACACGAGATTCGAAGTCCTCGATCTATTTGACGACTCAATCGCAAAGTGGCGGCCCGGCCAGTACTCGCACGTTCTGGTGGACCCGCCGCGCAGTGGCGCGATCGAGGCCTTGGGGGTTGCGAATACACATATTAGACCCCGGAAGATCGCTTATGTCTCCTGCAACCCCGCCACATTCGCGCGCGATGCCCGCTATCTCACGGATTCAGGTAGTTACCATCTGACAAGACTGGGGGTTGCAGATATGTTTCCCCACACGTCTCATGTCGAAGCGGTGGCGCTGTTTGTTCGCAACGGCTGAGCGACTAACGGATTACCCTGACAGACTATCCCGCTGTCCCGGTCTTTTCGTTTTCAGAATCGCTGGACGTTGCTCGACCCGCACCACCCCCAACATCGCTGCCTGGTCTTGATGGCTGGGTCTGACGGTTTCCTTGCCGTTGACCGCCCGAGCGACCCCTTCCGCCACGGGAGCGTCGTTGCGGCGCCTTCGAGGCGTCGCCTTGAGTCTCGGATCTGCCTTTGGAATCCGGGCGATTGTTCTGGGTACGGTTGCGGCCCCCATCCGAACCTGTCCGACGGTTCTGCCGCGAGCTGTCCCGGCGCCGGTCATCTCGCCGCCCCTGGGGTTTTCTCCTCGAATCAGAACGTCCCCTTGAACGCTGCCCCGCTTTTCGGGGATTGCTCTTGGGCGTCGGCTTTTCGACATCGCCGGTCAGGCGTTTCCACAAGAGGGTCCAAAATCCGTCGCCGGGTTTTTCGTTCGTCACCGATGGAGGCGGAGGGGGCGGGGTGTCGATCTGATCCAGGTTGACTGCCGCTCGGCCCTTTTTCCGACTCAGTGAATACTCTCCCTTGGCCTCAGAGTCTGAGACGATCTTGATCTTGTGGCTCGCGAGAATGTTTTCGTTGGCATCCAAATCCTCACTTCGCAGTCTCTGAATATTCGACTGTGAGCCATGGAGTGCAGGGGAGGGGATCAGAACAATCCGCGTCCCCAGGCGTGCCTCAATCTGGTTCACTTCGTGACGCTTCTCGTTCAACAGGAAGGTGGCGATTTCGACCGGCAGTTCGGCAAATACGGCCTCGGTATTCTCCTTCAGCGCTTCTTCTTCCAATATCCTGAGAAAACTCAGTGCAGACGAGGTCACATGACGGACCTGTCCAGTACCATCACACAGGCTGCACACACGGTAGTTGGACTCACTGATCGAACTCCGTAAGCGCTGACGGGACATTTCCAGAAGTCCGAACCGGGAGATATGTCCCATCTGGATTCGCGCTCTGTCGCTTCTCAGGGCCTCCTCAAGCCGGTTTTCGACCGTCTTTTTGTTTTTCGGCGAAGTCATGTCGATAAGATCGATCACCAACAGTCCACCAAGGTCACGAATGCGCATCTGCCGGGCAAGTTCGTCCACGGCTTCCAGATTTGTCTGAAGGGCGGTTTCTTCAATGTCGGCCCCTTTCGTCGCCCGAGCGGAGTTGACGTCGATCGCTATCATCGCTTCTGTATGGTCGATAACCAGGGCCCCGCCCGAGGGAAGTTTGACCGACCGTGCGTAGGCATTCTCAATTTGGTGTTCTATCTGGAAACGAGAGAACAACGGAACGGCATCTTGGTAACGCTTTAACTTGGCCGAGTTGTGCGGCATAACCTGCGACATGAATCGTGAAGCGCGGTCAAACACAGACGCCTCGTCAATCAGAATTTCCTGGATGTCACTTCGTAGGTGGTCCCTGAGGGTACGAACAATGAGGTTGCTCTCCTGGTAAACCAGAAAAGGCGAATCCTGGCTTGCAGCCGCTTCGTCAATCACAGTCCACAACTGCAAGAGGAAATCCAAATCCCACTGGAGTTCTTCCGGACTCTTGCCAATTCCTGCGGTGCGGGCAATCAGGGAATGCTCGGCCGGGCACTCCAGCCCGGACATCGCGTCCCGAAGATCAGCCCGTTCTTCCCCATCGATCCGTCTTGAGATACCGCCGCCTTTTGGATTGTTGGGCATCAGAACCAGGTAGCGTCCGGCCAGACTGATGAACGTGGTCAGCGCCGCACCTTTTGTTCCGCGCTCATCTTTCTCAACCTGGACCAGCAACTCCTGACCTTCCTCAACCACATCCTTGATGCGCACCTGCGCCATCGGGGTCGATGGAGAGAAGTTTCGAAAGTCCGAACGGCTGATTTCCTTGAGCGGCAAGAATCCTTGCCGCTCTGCACCATAATCGACGAACGCCGCCTCAAGACTTGGCTCTACACGGGTTATTCGACCCTGGTAGATGTTTCCCTTACGCTGAGCGTTGCTTGACGACTCGATATCCAGATCACGCAATTTTTGCCCATCGACGATAGCGACCCGCAGTTCTTCAGGGTGGGTCGCGTTAAATAGCATTCTTTTCATTTTGTTTTCCGTGTGACCCGAATCCAGGGCTCGGAGTACCCCGTGTAGGGGTTCGCCAGCGCTGCATTCAGATAGTTATTCTCATGACCCATCAGGCGGCGCAGACGAGCCATCGACACGGAATTGACGAACAACAGGAAGGAAGGTTGGGCACCGTAGTGCTCCAGCCTATCTTTGGACCGAAATCGGTCCGATCAGCTAAGCCGGCATCTTTCCGGCGCTTGCCTTATCCCCGGATTGACCGGGGGCCGCCTCTCTCGGGCCCTGTACCGGGTCCCAACTCTTGGCGGCATGCTCGCATGGTGTCATGCGAACGGTATCCTGTTCGTCATTGTGTCTCGACTACTCTTAGACACATTTCCGTGTCGGGGCGCAAGTCTTAGGGAACAGTCCGAACGCTTGTTGATGCGCTCCTTATCGACATAGGGTAAGGTCTCTTGGGGTCGCCTCACGGGGCTCCCAATCCGACTGTTCCGGCACCGCTTAGGGCGGTGCGAGACCATAAAGGTCTGCAAATACCCGACAGGGCGCCGACAGTCTAGCCAAAAACACGCTTTTTTACAAATATTTATTGAAACATTCTGATCTTGTGGAAACGCCCGCGAAACAAAGCGTTCGGACCCATCTGGTCAGCGATTCTGAGGCGGGTCAACGGCTCGATAATTTTCTCCTTCGAGAACTCAAAGGTGTGCCCAAAAGCCACGTATACCGTATCGTCCGCGACGGACAGGTGCGCGTCAATGGCGGCCGCTCGCGACCGGCAACCCGGATCAGCGGGGGCGACCGGATCCGGATACCGCCGGTAAGGACGTCAATCCGCGGAAAATCACCGGGCGCTGTCGGGGAGTCGAGTTTCCAGCCTCCGAGGCTCTTCGAGGATCAGGATATCCTGATTATCGATAAGCCCGCAGGAATTGCCGTCCATGGCGGGACTGGCCAGCGGGTCAGTGTTATAGAACAGCTTCGACTCGGCACCTCAGGTTATCTTGAGCTCGTGCATCGTCTGGATAAAGAAACCTCTGGTATTCTGATCCTGGCCAAGAACGTGGAGACACTGCGGAAAATGCACAACAGCCTCCGGCGACCGGGCCAGGAGTCCGGAGTCAGTAAGTCCTATCAAACCCTTCTAGCCGGACGCTGGCGGGGAGGGGTCCGCACACTGCATCATCGGCTGGAAACCGTGCGCGGGCGCGGGGCAACCAAAAGATCCAGGGTGGCATCGACCGGTCGTGAGGCCTGCAGTATTTTCCATCCTGTAGCTGTTTTCCAGGATCACTCCCTTATGCGGGTAGAACTGAAAACGGGGCGTCTACACCAGATACGGGCCCATGCCCATGCCGTGGGCTTGCCGGTCGCAGGAGATCGGGTTTATGGCGATGCTCTTAAGAACCGTCGGTTCCGCGAGTTCGGTTTACGCCGACAGTTCTTACACGCCGAACGAGTATGTTTTCTTCATCCCCGGACTGGTAAATCGGTCGACGTTCACTCACCGCTGCCTCGGGACCTTGAAGCAGTACTCGACAATTTGCGCGCAAGACGAATCGATGAGGCAGACTGAAGTTCCTGCAAGAACCTACCTGTGCGCGGCAGATTTGTTAGAGTCCGGCCATCATGGCTTTCGATTTGAGGTGAGCCGTGATGGGCAAACGCTACCTGCATTTGTCATACGACACAGTTACGGCGTTTCGGCCTTTCTCAATCGCTGCGGGCATCGCGATCTGGAATTGGACTGGTCTTTGGGCGAATTTTTTGATCAGGAGTCGAGATGGCTTATCTGTGCGACCCACGGAGCTCTGTACGATCCCGTGACCGGAACCTGCAAAAGTGGCCCCTGTAACGGTGCCGGGCTGACCCCTCTTGATATTATCGAGGAAGAGGGCGCAATTTATCTTGTCGATGCTCGTTATCGCGGCAGGGCAGGATCCCCGGGGAAGGTAAAATGAGAAGAGATAAATGACCCACGATTCTCGAGAACCGCAAGAGCTATCCGAGTCCGGAGCACTCCCGTCACAACGTGCCGGCCCGCAAAGCACATCAAACGACCTGGAGCGCTTGGTCGAGGTTCTGACGCGTGAATATCGAAAAGATCGTAGCCGGCGTCGGTGGTTTCGGCTATGGAGCCTGCTGCTGGTGTTACTCCTTCTCGGCGGGGCTGCTGGCGTGCCCCTGATGCTTCAGGAAGACTATCCCTCCCGATTCACAGCGGTTGTGGAGATCTCTGGGCTGATCGGTCTTGACCAAGAAAATATGGCTCAGGACCTTGAATCGAGCTTCTTGGACGCCTTTAGCGCCCAAGGTGCGCAGGGCGTGGTCGCACTCATCAACAGCCCCGGTGGGAGCCCCGTCCAGTCCGGTCAGGTGTATCGGGCGCTTCGGATTTTCAAGGAGCAGTATCCCGAGGTACCCCTTCTGGCGGTAATCTCCGACATCGGGGCATCAGGCGCCTACTACATTGCCGCTGCCGCAGACGAGATCTACGTTGATCCGGCCAGCATCGTGGGATCGATCGGTGTCGTCTCCAGCGGTTTTGGTTTCGCCGATACTTTGGAGAAACTCGGCATCGAACGGCGACTCGTGACGGCGGGTGACCATAAAGGCATGCTCGACCCGTTTTCACCGGCTCATCCGCGGGACCGGGAGATGCTTCAGGGCATTCTTGACGACATCCATGCGCAGTTTATCGCTGCGGTGCAAGCAGGCCGGGGTTCCAGACTCCAGGCGAATCCCGAACTATTCTCAGGAAGAGTCTGGAGTGGCGAGGAGGCGGTTCGCTTAGGTCTCGCTGACGGGATGGCTTCCTTGACGGAAGTCGCACAGCAAATCCTTGACGCGCCGAAGATCATCGACTTCTCAATTCAGCCAGACTGGCGATCGGCCTTGCTGGATCAGCTTGGGATGAGCATTGTAAAAGCGCTCGGACTTTCGGACTCTGCGCTACGCTGAGCGCGAGTTTGGGATCACTTCTACACCTTCCCGCTCAAGCATCTCCACAAGACGAATAAGTGGCAGACCGATGAGTGCGCTCGGATCGGGCCCGCTCAGTTCTCTTAGCAGCGCGATTCCTAAGCTTTCCGCACGAAGACTGCCACAGCATCCAAAAGGAGTGTCAATATCCAGATAGTGCTCGATTTGATCCCGCGTGAGTTCCCGGTATTTTGCGAGATATGAAACCACATCCCGCTGAACCCTTCCCGTAGCCGCATTCACGAGCGCCACACCGGTATACAGCTGCATCTCTCTGCCCGATGACATCGTGAGTTGTCGGATCGCATCTGCCCGGTCATGGGGTTTGCCAAATATCTCACCGTCGAGAACCGCTACCTGGTCAGAACCAATGACAAGGCCTTTTTCCATCGTGGCTGCGACCGCATTTGCTTTTCCCGCGGATAGGCGCAAAGCGAGGCCCCGCCCATCCTCTCCGGGCAGGGTGTCTTCCTCCAGTTCCGGCGGAACCACTTCAAACTCAAGGCCGAGCCTTGATAGCAGCTCCTTTCGAAACGGCGAAGTTGAAGCCAGGATCAGGGGATGATCGCGCTCGATTTTTGACATCAAATCACCAAAACCACTAAAATTATCGGGCTGCGAGTGAAGCCCTTGGCTTCTACCCATCCCGTTTACGGATAGTCAACCCGGCTATTTTAGGCCGGGTCACCCACTTTTTCGAATCAACGAGTACGAACATGGCCGTACAACAGAACAGAAAGACCCCCTCGAAGCGCGGAATGCGCCGCTCTCATGACGGTCTGGACAAGACCACGTTATCCACCGACCCGGTTACCGGAGAATTGCACAGACGCCACCACGTGACTGCAGACGGCTACTACCGAGGCCGTAAGGTCGTCCAGGATCGAGAGTCGGAAGCCTAGCCGTTTCCTTCTGATTGCCTCTGTTCAGGTTCCTGCCTAGACAGCGTGGCTCAATCTGACGAACAACTCCGACTCTCCATTGACATGATGGGGGGCGATCACGGGCTTGGGGTCACCGCCAGCGGCGTATCTCTCGCCCTGAACCGGCATACCGACCTCTTCTGCACCCTCGTCGGTGACGAGGAACAGATTGTTGCAGCTCTGAACCCAGCAGTTAGTGCTGAACGATACCAAATCGTGCATACCTCGGAATCCGTGGACATGCACGAGTCGCCGGCATCGGCATTGCGTTTCAAAAAAGACTCCTCCATGCGTGTTGCGCTGAACCTGCTGTCATCCGGCGAGGTCGATGCCTGTGTAAGCGCCGGCAATACCGGCGCGCTGGTGGCTACCGCCCGGTTTGTATTGAAGACCCTGTCAGACATCGACAGGCCGGCAATTATCTCGGCCCTGCCAAGGGCGCACGGGCATGCCCATATGCTTGACCTTGGAGCGAATATCGACAGCCCCGCGGAGATTCTCATGCAGTTCGCACTCATGGGCGAGAGCATGGTCCGCACGATAGAGGGTATTGAGCGCCCCTCTGTCGGCCTCCTCAATGTCGGCAGCGAGGAGATCAAGGGAGGCGAGGTCATCAAAACGGCAAACGAGTTGCTGAAAGAAAGTGCCCTCAACTACGTTGGTTACGTTGAGGGAGACGACATCTTCAACGGGAAGGTCGACATTATTGTCACCGACGGTTTCGCAGGTAATGTCGCACTCAAGACCAGCGAAGGACTCGCCCAGATGCTGACCCAAGTGATCCGCGCGGAATTCAGCCGTGGACTGCTCACCCGACTCTCAGCGGTGATCGCCGCGCCGGTATTACGGTCGTTCAGTGATCGCTTCGATCACCGGACGTATAACGGCGCCGTACTGCTAGGTCTCAATGGCGCCGTAGTGAAAAGTCATGGAAACGTTGACGGGCTCGCTTTTTCTCATGCCATAGACACAGCCAGATTGGCGGCGCAAAAGGACCTCGTCGGACACATCCGGCACGATCTAGAAGCTTCTCAGGTTTCATCGACCCGAACCGTACCTCTGTGATCAGCGCGGCGCGTATCACCGGAACCGGGTCCTATCTCCCTGAGAAGATCCTGACCAACAAGGATATGGAGCAGTTTCTCGATACCAGTGACGACTGGATTTATTCTCGAAGCGGAATCCGGCAGCGGCACATCGCGGCCGAGGGGGAATTCACTTGCGATCTCGCCGAAGCCGCTGCGCGAGAGGCGATAAAGAGCGCCGGTCGCCGTGAGACAGATATTGACCTGATCGTTGTCGCTACGACCACAGCAGACCAGGTTTTTCCAAGCACAGCGTGCCTGCTGCAGAACCGGTTGGGTATTCAAGGGTGTCCCGCGTTTGACGTCCAGGCCGTTTGTGCCGGATTTCTGTATGCCATGGATGTGACCTACCGCTACATATCTACCGGAGCAAGCCGTTGCGCGCTGGTGGTTGGCGCCGAAACCTTTTCCCGAATCCTGAATTGGGAGGATCGAAGCACGTGTGTCCTTTTCGGCGATGGTGCGGGAGCGGTGCTGGTGGAGGCGGCCGATACTCCGGGAATTCTGTCGAGCCATATTCACGCTGACGGAACCTATAAGGACCTGCTTTGTGTGCCAGTAGGGGTTTCTACCGCCTACCAGCAGCTTCTGAACGGTCAGGCATACACCGAGATGCAGGGGAAAGAAGTATTCCGCTGGGCGGTCTCGGCCCTGGGCGACGCCGTCGTCGAGGTCCTGGAGAGCAATGGTATCCATCAATCAGAGATCGACTGGCTGGTACCTCATCAGGCAAACATCCGAATCATCAAGGCAATTGCCAAACGGCTTGAACTCAGTATGGATCGGGTGATTGTCACTATTGACCAGCATGGCAACACCTCCGCCGCATCGGTTCCACTGGCCTTCGACGTCGCGGTCAGAGACGGCCGGATCAAGACCGGCGATAAAGTCATTTTTGAGGCCTTCGGCGGAGGGTTCACCTGGGGCAGCATGCTCGTACAGATTTAAACCCACGCGGAGTACCCTCTTATGACTCAAACCACAACTTCACCTCAGGTTTGTCTGGTCACCGGCGCCACCCGCGGAATCGGCCAGGCAATCGCACTCGAGCTTGCGACGCGGGGTCATACCGTCATCGGGACCGGAACGACCGCTGCCGGAGCCGGCAATATCACCAAGGCCTTAAGTGATATTGGGGCCAAAGGCCGAGGCGCAGTACTCAACATTACGGATCTAGACCAGAGCGAATCAGTGATCTCCGAAGTCGTGGACGAGTTTGGCCCGATCATGGTCCTCATCAACAATGCCGGCGTCACCGAGGATAACCTGCTGCTTCGCATGAAGGCTTCGCAATGGGAAAAAACCCTTGGGACCAATCTCGCCTCGGTATTTTCCATCACCAAACTCTGCCTCAAGGGGATGACCAAGGCCCGTTACGGAAGAATCATAAACCTGTCTTCAGTGGTGGGCGCTACCGGCAATGCGGGCCAGACCAATTACGCTGCGAGCAAAGCGGGTCTGGTGGGGTTCACCAAATCGCTCGCGCTTGAGGTCGCCTCTCGTGGTATCACGGTCAATGCCATTGCTCCGGGCTTTATTGAAACCGACATGACCGCCGAACTGTCTGACAACCAGCGTGATCATCTGCTGGAGAAGATTCCCCTGGCGCGCTTGGGGCGCCCTGAAGATATTGCCAAAACGGTAGCATTTCTCGTCTCCGATGATGCTGGCTACATCACTGGCCAGGCCCTACACGTCAACGGGGGCATGTACATGTCGTCTTGAAAAAACGCGCTTATCATATTGGTTTTTTGGACGTTTTTACTTTTTTGTCGGCCGACCTAGCGCGATTTCCTGACGCCTGCAAGAGACGGTTTTGTTGGACTTGGCGCGTCGAATACGGTTTAATCGCGCTTCGTCAAGCGGACTTATAATCCGCAAATAGGCCGCCGTTGTGACAACCCGGACGGTCCGCGACAGTATTTCTAATCCCAGGAGGCTAGAGAGCTCATGAGCAGTGTTGAAGATCGCGTCAAAAAGATTGTAGTAGAGCAACTTGGCGTAAGCGAGGACCAGGTAACGCCCGATGCGTCATTCGTTGATGACCTGGGTGCGGACTCGCTGGATACCGTGGAATTGGTGATGGCCCTCGAAGAGGAATTCGATGCAGAAATCCCCGACGACGAGGCCGAGAAGATAACAACTGTCAAGCAGGCGGTTGAATTTATTCAAGCCAACACCAGCGGCTGATTGCCCTGACCACGGCTCTCGACCATAATCGACGAAGCCGCCCGGCGCCGAGCGCCCGGCGGCTTTGTTTTTAGGTTTCAGGAGAAGAATGTTCAATCTCAGGAAGGTCGTCGTCACCGGCGTAGGGTGCATATCGCCGTTGGGACCGGATGTGCAATCCACCTGGGAGGGTCTCCTTGCCGGGCGAAATGGCGTCTCTCAAATTACCCGTTTCGACCCAGGCGAGCTCGCGTCAAGGATTGCGGGACAGGCGGACGACTTTGATCCTGAGTTGCGGCTGGCCGCCAAGGAGGCCCGGCGCATGGACCGCTTCATTCAGCTTGGACTCTGCGCAGGGCTGGAGGCTTTCGAGGACTGTGGGATTGACCTTGACAAATCTGACCGGGATCGTGTCGGTGTACTGATTGGAGCAGGGATTGGCGGGCTGGAGACAATCGAGAATACGACTCGTGTCATGTTCGAGAAGGGGCCGCGAAAGGTTTCCCCGTTCTACATTCCCAGCAGCATCATCAACATGGTCGCGGGAAATCTCTCAATTATGCTGGGGTTGCGCGGGCCCAATCTCGCTGTGGTTACCGCCTGCACCACGGGGACCCATGCTATCGGGGAGGCCGCCCGGATGATCGCGTTGGGCGACGCAGATGTGATGATCGCCGGAGGTACCGAGGCTGCGATCACTCCGACCTCCATGGCGGGTTTTACCGCTGCAAAGGCGCTCAGCCGTCGTAATGACGCTCCCGAGCAGGCGAGTCGGCCGTGGGATCGCGACCGGGATGGCTTTGTCATGGGCGAAGGAGCTGGAACGCTCGTCGTTGAATCCCTGGAACACGCGAAGCGCCGGGGTGCCCGGATCTACGCAGAGTTGGCCGGCTATGGTGTGAGCGGCGATGCCCATCACATGACACAGCCAGCGCCGGGTGGAGAAGGGGCCGCGCGCTGTATGCGTAACGCTCTGAAAAATGCCGGGATCGACCCGCAACAGGTGGGATACGTTAATGCCCACGGTACCTCTACCCCGCTTGGGGATCTCGCCGAAACCCTCGCGATTAAATCGGTTTTCGAGGACCACGCCTACAACCTTATGGTGAGTTCAAACAAGTCCATGATTGGCCATCTGTTGGGCGCCGCAGGCGGCGTGGAGGCGGTAGCGACGGTGCTCAGTTTGTTTCACGATGCAATACCGCCCACCATCAACCTCGACAGACCAGGCCCCGATTGCGATCTCGATTATGTCCCGGCAGAGGCCCGCGATGCCCCCATCCAGGTCGCGTTGTCTAACTCGTTCGGGTTCGGTGGCACGAACGGTACTTTGGTCTTCACCCAGTTGTAGCTCTCTACGGGCGACCCCTTCGAAGCACGGTGGCATCCAGAATTCGGAAAGCTTCCCGATTTACCTGGTCCCTGCGGGCACTTCTCACGCTCACACTGGCGATCGGCATTTGTATTCTTGGAACGTCACTGATTGTTCTTTACCAGACGGTTCGAACCCCCGTAAGCAGTAGTGACCATTTTCTGGTTGTAAAGGCAGGCTCTGGCGTGACCGACCTGGCACGACAGCTCGTATCTGAAGGCCTTGCAGGCTCAGAGTGGTCGGTCATTGCCTGGGCGGTGCTTAGCGGGACTGCAGGCTCGTTCAAGGCAGGCGAATACTTCATTCCGGCAACAGCGACGCCTGCGCAGATTCTCGGTAAGGTGAGTCGCGGCGATGTCCATCAAAGGAAGCTCATGATTATCGAGGGCCTGCGGTTTTCACAGCTTCGCGAGCGGCTGGTGCGCGAGACGAATCTGACCGCTACGGTTGCCTCCTTGTCTGAGCGGGACATCCTGGACGAACTCTCGCTGGGTCGAGTTTCTCTTGAAGGATTGTTCTTTCCCGATACCTATTATTTCCTTTTGGAGGATACCGATATGAGCATCCTCATCAAAGCGGCTCGCAAGATGGATCAAGAGTTGATGCATGCCTGGGAGAGCCGGGCGCCCGATCTTGTTCTCGATGACCCTTATGAAGTACTGACGATGGCATCGATTATCCAGAAGGAGGCCATGCTCGACTCCGAAATGCCGCGAATTAGCGGGGTATTTCATAACCGGCTCAAGCGCAAGATGCGGTTACAAACCGACCCTACTGTCATTTTTGGTCTCGGACCCCGGTTCAAGGGCCCCCTGAAAAGAAGCGATCTAAAAAAGGATACCCCTTACAATACATACACTCGGTCCGGTTTACCTCCAGGGCCGATTTCACTTCCAGGACGATCAGCACTCCTGGCGGCAGCAAACCCGCTGGCCACCGAGGATCTCTACTTTGTAGCCAAAGGCGACGGCTCGCACCATTTTTCAAAAACACTCAAGGAACATAATCGTGCCGTCAAAAAATATCGCGATTGAGCGTCGCGCTGTCTGGAACCGAAAGTCGCGTTGAAAGGGAAATTTGTCAGTTTTGAAGGCGGAGATGGGGCAGGGAAGAGTACCCAGATCTCCCTGCTTTCCAGTTGCCTGAAAGATGTTGGCATCTCAACGGTATTGACGCGTGAGCCGGGCGGTACCCGACTGTCTGAGGAAATCCGTCAATGGGTCCTCCACAGATCAGACGCCATTGATCCCGTCACAGAGGCGCTTCTTATATTTGCTGCGCGCGCGCAGCACACTGCAGAGCTGATCGTACCGGCGCTCGAAGGCGGCCGGTGGGTGCTGTGCGACCGATATACCGATGCGAGTTATGCGTATCAGGGAGGAGGGCGGGGGCTGCCCTTTGAGGTCATCGGGTCTCTGGAGGCTATTGCCACTCGAGGACTGCGGCCTGATCTGACCATCTTTCTGGACCTAAACGTAGAAGAGGGAGTTCGTCGCTCCAGTGGAAGGGGCAACCACCGAGACCGATTCGAGGCCCAGGAACTGGAATTCAAACACCGCGTACGCTCAGCCTATCAGGAGATCGCAAAAGATAATCCGGAGCGCATAAAAAGCGTCGATGCGAGCGGATCGATAGACGAAGTACATGCACAAGTGAAGTCCCTTATGCGCCACTGTCTTGGAGTGTCCATTGACTAGCGCAGACGACTATCCCTGGCTGCAGTCTACGCGGCAAAAACTGATGGGTGACCGGAGGGAATTTCATCACTGCCTTCTGCTTGCTGGCGGCCCGGCCATCGGAAAAGCAATGTTGGCCCTTGAGTTCGCTGCGCTGCTGTTGTGCAAGCATTCCGGAACCGAAGGGCCGTGCAAGGAGTGTAGGGACTGTCACTTGGTCTCTAACAGCCTACATCCCGATTTACACGTGCTGATGCCAGAGGTCCTGGCCGAAACGTCCGGTCCGATACTGGAATCACACGCGCAACGCTATCTGGAGCCTGCGAGAACCGGTCAAAAACGCAAACCCAGCGAGCAGATCAGTATCGACTCGGCACGGGCGCTTACCGAAGCACTTCTCACCACGGCGCAGCCGGACGGGCGTAAGATCGTCCTCGTTGTCGGTGCGGACACGATGAATCGGAATACCGCAAACGCGATGCTGAAAGCGCTCGAGGAACCAACGGAAGCTACCAGTTTCATTCTGGTCAGCAGCTACCCTTATCGACTCCCCGCCACCATCCACAGTCGGTGTATCCGCCTCGAGTGCCTGGCGCCGTCGCAGGACGAGAGCATCAGATGGCTGAAGTCCCGCCACAGCGAGAGTCAAGATGACCTCATGGCCCTTGCAAAATCTGGCCTTGGGCCCATGGATCTGGATGAGATTATCGGAGAAGACCGCGGGGCGATGGTCCGGGACTTAATTCGATGCTGTGAAGCGCCTTCGGACAAGGCGGCAGATCCTTTATTCCTGTCCTCGCTCTGCGCCCAGATCGGCACCCAGCAGGCGCTTTCGATCTTACAGTCCAAAGCACTGGGTGCCGTCCGACAGTCCCTTCATGAGCCACCAGTGGGCGCACAGCAGCCGGGGGGCCTGTTCGCGAATCGGGATCTCGCCCTTGAAGCCTTCTACCGGGTCGGCGTCGCCCGCGAACGTCTCAACGGACAAGTTGACGAACAGCTGTGCCTGGAGGATATTTGTACGTGGCTGTCTGCTCACAGGTATTACCCCCAATCGCGTCCCTGATTCCACCGCCGAAAATGACCGAACCCAGTACCAGCCCGAAAACGAGACCCAGAGTCCTTTCCGTCTCTATCAACGATCTCAGGACGCTCAGAGCCGCGTTTATGCCATTTTTAAAGAATGCGGGCCTTTTTGTCCCCACCCATAACGAATATGGCATGGGAGATGAGGTGTTTCTCGTCGTGAAACTGCTGGGAGAAGAGCAGTATGCACTCGCCGCAACCGTTGTCTGGATGACCCCCGCAGGCGCGCAAAGCAGCCGGACAAAAGGTGTCGGCGTTCATTTTAAAGGGCCCGACGGTGCCAAGCTGAAAGAACGTATAGAAGAGTTGGTCGCGGGCAGTGGCCAACAGGCCTCTGCTACACATACGTTTTAGAGCCAAGAATTCTGAGCCGCAGGTGACCGATCATGCTGGTGGATTCGCATTGCCATATTGATTTTGCCGAGTTGGCGGGCGACTTTCCGGGCGTGCTTTCACGGGCGCAGGCTGCCGGGGTGAGTCATCTCTTGTGTGTTTCGGTCAACCTTACCGACTTTCCGGCAATGCTGGCCTTGGCTGGGCGTTCTGAACACATATCGGCCAGTGTGGGCGTTCACCCGAATACGCCTCTCGACGCGCCAGATGAACCCTCAGTGGATGTTCTGGAAACGCTGGCGCAGGCGTCAAAGGTAGTCGCGATCGGGGAAACCGGGCTGGACTATTACCGCACCGACTGTCGCCCTGATACCCAACGCACCCGCTTCGCCTGCCACATTGAGGCCTCCCGCCGGGTCGGCAAACCTCTCATTGTCCACACCCGAAGTGCGGCGCTCGACACCATCAATGTGATGCGAAGTGAAGATGCCCAATCGGCTGGGGGCGTGATGCACTGTTTTTCAGAAGACTGGGATACAGCTCGGGCGGCGCTGGATCAAGGGTTCTATATCTCTTTTTCCGGCATTGTGACCTTCAAGAACGCGGAAGGACTTCGTGAGGTGGCAAAAAAAGTACCGCTGGATCGGATGCTGGTCGAGACTGACGCTCCTTATCTTGCGCCTGTGCCGTACCGGGGCAAGACAAACGAACCCGCGTTCGTCAGGCATACAGCCGAGTGTCTGGCGCAACTGCGCGAGATGGACCTGGAGGTCTTTTCACAGGTCACAACAGAGAACTTTTTCAGGCTTTTTTCGGGCGCGCGAAGAGGAGATCCTCAATAGTCCGAGGATTGGCTTGGAATCGTTACTTCGCATAATGTATATTATGTAAAGTTATAGAACCCCGCGAAATCCGCGCCCTAGCACATTGATTTGACCCTACTTCCTCCCTCAGCGACAATCGTTACCAGAACGAGTACGTTGAACTCGTCTTAGGGCCCTCTCCGAGGGCTACGATACTCATTTACCGAGGACCTCTTACCTAAAATGACTCAGAAGGAAATTGAAGCCGCAGGTGCCGGCGAAGACACAGCGCCCGCTCAAGCCGCCCCCAAGGCGAGTCCACCGTCCAAATCGGGTACCCGTAAGCCCGCAACGATCGGCCCATCGATTGTCATTCACGGCGATGTTACAGGTGAGGAAGATCTCGTGGTGGACGGCGCGATCGAGGGTACAGTTAACTTTAAGGATAATAACCTTGTAGTTAGCGAGAACGGCCGGGTCACAGCGAACATTAATGCGCGAATCATCCGCGTCGATGGCGAGGTCAAGGGCGAGCTGTACGGCAGCGAACAGGTTGTGATCAGCCCCTCTGGGAAGGTCAAGGGGGATATTCGGGCCCCGCGGGTTGTCCTGGAGGATGGCTGCACGTTTAAAGGCTCCGTTGACATGGAGACTGAGAAAGCCACTCTGAGCGAGCGAGCGACGACACCAAGGCTGCGCCCCGCCACTTCCCGGCCGGTCCGGCCAGGACGGGATGCCCCGGAGACGGGCTCCCTTCGAAACTAAAAAAAACCGCGGCGAAAGCCGCGGTTTTTCTTCCAGGGCCTTTTGCCCGGGTCAAGGCGCCTTTGATCAGGCCGCCCTGCCGCCCACGGGTCCTGCCTTGGACCCCCTCTGGTGTTGGACTCCAAGAGCGTCACTCATGGCTCCTGGATTAGTTTTGGCGTGCCCATCCGGCTCAACTGCTGATGTCTGGGCGGGAGAAAACGCCCGGATCGGCCCGGTAATGAGTTCCGGGTGCTCATAAATCATCTCATCCGAAAGCGGGACGAATACCAATTTCTTCATCTTGCCTTACCTCTCCCAATCCTCTTGTACAAATATTAGGCCCGTGAAGGGGTTTTAACCCGGGGAACCTGTGGTAAAACAGTGGCAAGGTAATGGCGTTTCCCGAGCTCGGCCGCCCTCTGACGACATCTGCAGGCGACCCTGACTTTTAAAGGTGAGTAGCAAATGGCAACCATAGTAGCAATCGTAGAGGATGACACCGATCAGCGGGAAAACTACAGTGACGTCCTGACCGCCCACGGCTACGAGGTGCGTGCATTCGCGGATCGCCCAAGTGCGCAAGCCGCTTTTGACCAGGAGCTTCCCGACCTCGCCCTGCTGGATATCATGCTCGG
>CAYSMI010000011.1:0-2599 GCA_964432165.1 uncultured Acidiferrobacter sp. | reverse complement strand
AAGCCGCTTTTGACCAGGAGCTTCCCGACCTCGCCCTGCTGGATATCATGCTCGGCGAAGATATGGATGGTGGTTTTGATCTTTGCATGCAATTGCGCAATCTTAGCCCCACCCTTCCGGTCATATTCCTGACTGCTCGCGACAGCGATGCTGACCGGATCTCATCCCAGAGAATGACCGCCTGGGATTACATTACCAAGCCTGTCAGCCTCGAATTTCTGGTGGCGCGCGTGCACGCCCTACTCCGGATTTCTGAACAACTTAAAACCCAGCCGTCAAGCGATAGCAGTGTTGCCGTCGGATCTCTCGAAGTAAACGAGGCTAGCATGCTGGTCCATTGGAAAGGTAAGCCGGTCAACCTGACGTTGACCGAGTTCTGGATCATTGAATCCCTGACCCGAAACCCAGGTCATGTTCGAACCTACGACGCTTTGAGTGACGTCACCCGCCAGGGATTGGTCGAACGCAATACCATCAATGGTTATATCCGGAGAATTCGAAACAAGTTCCGCGAATTGGACCCGAACTTCGACCGGATCCAGACCGTTCATGGTACCGGGTACAAATGGGAGCAGGACAACGAGTGAACTCTCTTGTGGGCCCGCGATCGGTCAAGGCTCCGCCGGATAGTACTTTAACCTCGGGGTCTGCCCGGATCAGACCTGGCCTCAAAATCCGGACAAAGCTGCTGCTGCTGGTCGTGCTCCTGCTGACAATCCCCTGGATGGGCTATGAGTCTGTCAGGGAAATGGAAAAATTCCTCCTCGAAGGCCAGGAACAGGCCCTGGAGCTCACCACTCAGGGGATCTCAAGCATTCTTGGCAACCGTACAGACCTGTTCGATCCCGGCGTTGGCGTCCCGGAACTTATTGGCAGGCCGCTGACCAGTCTATTGGCGGAGATAGAGGAGCCGCTCGCTATCGATGCGCCTCCGGAAAGCTGGGCTATGGCCGTTGGGCCCCTCACCCACTTCTCTGGTTCCGGCCTTTTTGAGTGCGGGCCCGATTATGACCCCGAATCCCTTGCGGTCCGCCAAGGTCTTGCCATCAACCCCGAATCGGTTTTTGCGTATTTTGAAATCGATGACGATGTCCTGGTACTTCGCGATCCCGCCCTCCTCTCCCTTGATTCCAACGACCAGATCCGGATGACGGTGCAAAGAAACAACGGGGAAATATTGAGATATCTGCTCACCGCTCAGGCTCCGGGACGGTTAAGCGTCTACCTGATGCGCGCCAACTGGAAGGACGTAGTGGACGGCGAAGCATTGAGAGAGATCGTGGGCACGATCGATCCGGTCGAATACGGATACGCCGTGAAGGTACGGATACCCCGGGAGCTGCTCGGTGTGGGTTCCCGACTCAAATTTGAGGTCGTTGACGTTGATGACCAGAGCGACCGCGCGATCCGCCGAATCATAAGCACCGAGCCTGACCCAAGGTCTCATTCGTTTGGCAGCGTTCGCCTGGTCACCCCTGAACTCGCGAAGCTCATACAACCGTTATACATCTCAGAAGCAAACATCACCGTCTGGGATAAGTCGTACCGTGTACGTGCCCAGGTCGGCTCAGTCGTGCCGCCCGCAAGGGAGGCCTTCGGGATGGTGCAGCCCAACCCCGTCTCTTTCTTCCAACGAGTTGAAGATGAGCTGATCCGCTTTTTCGACTGGATTCTGAGAAGCCCCGCACGAGGTCTTGACGATATGCCGGCTGACTCCAGTGCTGAAGACCAGCGTCTCCTCGCCCGGGTCCTGTCGGAAGGAGAACCCAGCACTGAGCGACGGCGCTATGGAAACGCAAAACTGATCGTAACCGCTGCCCCGATTTGGGCGCAGGGGGAAATCGAAGGGGCCGTCCTCATCAAGCAAAGTGCCAATAAATTACTGGCACTGCAATATCAGACCCTGCAACGCTTTACGATTCTGTTCCTCGCGGTATTCATCTTTCTTTCACTTGCGATTCTGATCTTTTCGACACGCCTTACCTATCGGGTCAGCCGACTCCAGCGGGAAACCGAGCAAGCCGCTTCGTCTGAGGGAAGACTGCTGAAAGATCGGATTCGTGCGGGCGCCCGCTCTTCCGACGAGCTGGGGAGTCTTACCCGCAGCATCTCCTCAATGCTGCACAATCTCGGGCAGTACACGAGATATCTTGAGAAGTTGCCCGACACGCTTGCACATGAACTTCACAACCCGTTGAACGTGGTGAATTCATCGCTAGAGAATCTGCAATACAACCACCGCGAACTCACCGACGACAAACACCTTCAGCGCGCCCGAAATGGCATCGGGCGCTTGCGTTCCATTATCACAAGCCTCACCGAAGCGGCGAGCCTCAAGGAAGCGCTAAGCCAGGAACAGGAACAGCTGGAACGCTTCGATCTTTGCACGTTGGTGCAAAATTGTGTCGAGGGGTATCAGTCTGTAAATCCCGGATACCGGATCGTTCCGACTTTAGCCCCCGGATCGACATGGATGCTGGGCGTTCCAGACCGCATCTCGCAACTGCTGGACAAACTTATCGATAATGCCATCGAATTTGGCACCCGTAACGGTCTCATTGTGGTGAACGTCAGGCGTGTGGCTGGCGAGGTCGAACTT
>CAYSMI010000010.1:8611-20562 GCA_964432165.1 uncultured Acidiferrobacter sp. | reverse complement strand
GGAGGAACTCATTGAATTGATCCTGGCACGTTTCTTTGACACGGAATGATAGGATAGTTGGTCATCCAGTAAAACAGCCTGAACCTTAATCCTTAGTCTCTCCACATGCTTTTAAGATGACTTCAAACCCGGAATCTTCAGGCCTTTTTGCGCGGCTGAAAAAGACCCGCACTGCACTGTCCGATGGGCTGACAGGCCTTTTTGGCGGCAATCGCGTAACCTTTGACGATGACATCTACAACGAGCTTGAAGATCAACTCATCATGGCGGACCTCGGCGTTGAGGCGAGTGCCCAGGTGGTGGCGGCACTTCGCGAGCAGGCGCGGGCAGGGCGGATTGATACGACCGAGGCGCTAAGGGAGGCGCTCATGGGGCAGATCGCCAACTTGTTGCAAAACGCAGAGCGCGAGATGGTGTTTGACAGCGAATCCCCCAAACCGCTGGTAATACTGATGGTGGGCGTCAATGGCGTTGGCAAGACCACCACGTCGGCCAAGCTCGCAGCGAGATTCCAGGATTCGGGTCACTCGGTCCTGCTGGGCGCCTGCGATACCTTTCGAGCGGCTGCTATAGAGCAGCTTCAGTCATGGGGCGACCGGCTGGGGATTCCCGTAATCGCTCAGGCACATGGGTCTGACGCTGCAGCAGTCGCGCACGACGCCCTCACTGCGGCAAAAAGCCGGGGGGTTGACGTACTCATTATCGATTCGGCCGGGCGACAGCACGTGAATGCTGACCTGATGGCACAGCTCGGCAAGATCCGCCGGGTGCTTGCAAAGGCGGACTCCGGCGCGCCGCATGAGACGCTGCTGGTGGTCGATGGGGGGACTGGGCAGAACGCGTTGTCACAGGCGAGCGCCTTCGAAAAAGAGATCGGACTTACCGGCATCTGTGTCACAAAACTCGACGGGACCGCCCGCGGCGGCGTGGTGGTCGCACTGACCCAGCAATCGCCCGTTTCCATTCCTTTCATTGGTGTGGGAGAGAGTGTTGCCGACCTTCGGCCCTTTCAGGCAGCGGATTACGCCAGGGCCCTGGTGGGTGGGGGACGTTCTGAGTAGGTTCGGTATGATCAATGTGAATTTTCCGTGAGTACCCTGTCACAAAACGTTTACAAATAACTGATAAATAAGGGTCTATCCGTATCTGCCTGAAATTAGTTTTATTAGCACTCCGTAGGATAGAGTGCTAAAATACTGGTTGTTAAAGGAATCACGAGAGACTCCATGAGTGAATCACTGCCCGTTGCGACGGATCTTGGTCCGAGTCAGGGCCTTGCCCGGTATCTCAACGAGATTAATTCCGCCCCGATTCTGAGTGCCGAAGAGGAGAAGGCACTGGCCCGCCGTTATCATGCTGAGGATGATCTTGAAGCGGCCCGCCAGCTGGTGTTTTCGCATCTGCGCTACGTGGTCTCTGTCGCCCGTGGCTTTGCCGGCTATGGATTGCCCCTGGCGGACCTTATCCAGGAGGGCAATGTCGGGCTGATGAAGGCTGTCAAGCGCTTTGATCACGAAAGAGACGTACGCCTGGTGTCCTTTGCTGTGCACTGGATCAAGGCCGAGATTTACGACTATGTCGTGCGCAACTGGAAAATGGTCAAGGTGGCCACGACCAAGGCGCAGCGGAAGCTGTTTTTCAATCTTCGAAAAAACCGGGCACGCCTGGGCACGATGAAGGAAGCGGAAGTGGAAACGATGGCGAAGACACTGGACGTCAAGCCGCAGACGGTTCGTGAGATGGAAGTCCGGATGAACGGCACAGACGTCTCCTTTGAGCCGGAGGCTGACGATGATGACTCGCCCCGCTCGCTCGCGCCCGCAGAGGCCATTGGGGACTCGTCACTCGATCCTGGCCGACTGGTGTTCGAGGCAGATGAGCAGCGTCATCGGCAAGCCCAACTGGGCAAGGCGCTGTCCAGCCTGGATGACCGGAGCCGGGAGATCATCCGGGCGCGCTGGCTGGCGGAAGAAGGCCAGAAGCAGACCCTTGGAAACCTTGCCGAAAAGTATGGCGTTTCTGCAGAGCGAATCCGGCAGATCGAAAAACGGGCGATGGATCAGATGCGTGTAGCCGCAACGGCATAGCGCCAGGCATCTATCTAGATCGGTTATTCGAAAGCGCTGCTTGCTGCGGGACAAACCGCGCTTGATTGTGGTCTTTCAACCCATCAGGCCATCAGGAGTTCGATCAAAGCCTTTTGGGCGTGCAGCCGGTTTTCTGCCTCATCCCAGACCACACTCTGCGGACCTTCAAGTACGCCAGCGCTGACCTCCTGACCCCGGTAGGCCGGTAGACAGTGCATGAACAGGGCGTCTGGGGATGCCGTTGCCATCAGGTCTTCATTGACCTGAAAGTCAGCCAGGGCATCAAGCCTTTGCGCTTTTTCGGCCTCCTGACCCATACCTGCCCAGGTGTCGGTAATGACAAGATCCGCGCCGGCTACCGCATCCTGTGGACGGGTGGTTAGTCTGCAGTGCTTGCCAGCCGAGCTGACAAGCTCTGGGCGGGGGTGATACTCGCCCGGCGCACCGACCCGCAGTTCAAAATTCATCATGCTTGCTGCGTGGACCCAAGACTGGCACACATTGCTGCTGCCGTCTCCAACGAAGGCAACACAGGCACCCTGAATATCGCCCCGGTGCTCATAGAAAGTCTGAAGATCAGCCAGCAGCTGACAGGGATGAAAATCCTGAGACAGGGCATTAATCACCGGTACCGCGGAATGCTCAGCCATGGTACCCACCCGGCTATGTTCGCCCGTGCGCATCACGATGAGATCCGCCATGCTTGAGACGATTCGCGCGGTGTCGCTGATGGATTCACCACGGCTCATCTGGCTGTCGGTAGGCGACAGGAAGACCGATGAGCCGCCCAGATGTGCGCACGCGACTTCAAAGGAAATCCGGGTCCGGGTAGAGGATTTCTCGAAGATCAGCACCATGGTACGCAAGTGCAGCAGATTTGCGGTCTTCGGGCCCATCGGATCCTGCTTCAGTGCCATGGCGCGGTGGATGAGCGCGATGAGCTCTGACGGCGAAAGATCTTTGAGTGTCAGGAAGTGGCGTGTCATTGCATCGGTCGCCTGTGCCGGAAACCTCACCAAAAACAAAACGCCCGGTAAAGGGCGTCCAACGCTTAAGTCTAGCGCTGACACACTCTCCAGGCAACCGATACCCGAAACGCCGCTGATATAATCTGCCCCCTTCGACAGACCCTTTATCGTGGCTGTCAGGCACCTCTCGCCAGTAACCGGAACACAGTGTGAAGACAATCAAAAAGGCGGTCCTTGCCTACTCTGGAGGTCTTGATACCTCGATTATCCTGAAGTGGCTGCAGGATCAGTATGCTTGTGATGTGGTCACTTTTACCGCCGATATTGGCCAGGGGGAGGAGGTGGAACCTGCCCGCGAGAAGGCCAAAACGCTGGGTGTCAGCGAGATTTTTGTTGAGGATCTGCGCGAGGAATTTGTGCGCGACTATGTGTTTCCGATGTTTCGCGCCAACACACTTTATGAAGGCGAGTATCTTCTGGGCACGTCGATAGCCCGTCCGCTGATTGCCCGGCATCTGGTCCGGATTGCGCAGGAGACCGGCGCCGATGCCATCTCACACGGCGCAACCGGCAAGGGCAATGATCAGGTACGGTTCGAACTGAATGCGTACGCGCTCAATCCGCAGATCCAGATCATTGCGCCGTGGCGGGAATGGGATCTCAATTCCCGCGAAAGACTGGTCGCCTATGCCCGTGAGCACGGCATTCCGGTGGAGACCCGCAAGGACGGCGGAGCAGACTATTCGATGGACGCCAACATGCTGCATATCTCCTATGAGGGCGGGGAACTGGAGGATCCCTGGGCTGCGCCCGATGAATCGATGTGGCGCTGGACCGTCTCGCCAAAAGACGCGCCGGATACGCCGGAGTCCATAGAGCTGACTTTTGCGGGCGGTGACCCGGTCGCTATCAACGGCGAGAGCTTGAGCCCTGCCAAGATGCTGGAAGCTCTGAATGGCCTGGGCGCCCGTCACGGTATCGGGAGAGTCGATCTCGTGGAAAACCGCTATGTGGGCATGAAAAACCGCGGTTGCTATGAAACCCCCGGCGGGACGATTTTATTAAAGGCGCATCGGGCCATGGAGTCGATCACGCTCGACCGCGAAGTCGCGCATCTCAAGGACGAACTGATGCCGCGCTATGCATCCCTGATCTATAACGGTTACTGGTTTGCCCCGGAACGGCAGATGCTTCAGCGGATGATCGATGACTCGCAACAGGTCGTGAATGGCATTGTCCGCCTGCAGCTGTATAAGGGCAGTGTAATGGTGACCGGGCGGTCATCATTGACAGATTCACTGTTTGATGAGAGCGTGGTAACGTTTGAAGATGATCACGGTGCCTACAATCAGGGCGATGCCGACGGCTTTATCAAACTGAATGCGCTTCGATTGAGAATTGCCGGCCGCAAGGGTCGAACGCAGGGCTAGTGCCGCTTTGGTGTTCGGCTCTGGCGTTCACGCTGCCGACTGCCCAGTCCCTTGAACAACAGACAGCCACAGTCTCCGTCGTTTAGGTGGTCCTTTCTTGCTCCCCGTTATTGGGGGAACTGGATACTCGCTGCCATCATTGCCTTGTGTACGGTGTTGCCCCGCTCATGGGTGTTGGCCCTGGGGCGGCAGATCGGCCGGTTGTTTTTCCGCATCAACAAAAAACGCGTCGATATCGCCCGCCTCAATTTGCAGTGGTGTCTTCCGGAGTTGAGCGAGGAGGATCGAGAAGAACTGCTGCGCCGTCATTTGACAAGATACGGACAGGCCATTGTGGATATGGGGCTGGTCTGGTGGGCATCCCGAAGTCGTATCGACCGCTTGTGTACGGTGAGCGGGGAAGCCGAACTTGAAGCCCTGCGAAGGTCCGGAGAGAAGGTGCTGCTGGTGATTCCCCATGTTCTTGGCATCGACATGACGGGCGCTGCCCTGTCGCGGCTTGCGCCGGGTGCGTCGATGATGAAAACACCATCAAACCCCCTGCTGCACCGCTGGCTCTGGCGTGGTCGAACCCGATTTGGTGCCAGAATATTTACCCGTGACCAGGGTCTGCGGCCGCTGGTCAAGGCTATTCGCGCAGGTTATGTGGGCTACCTGATGCCCGATGAGGATCTGGGTGATGCACACAGCGTGTTTGCGCCGTTTTTCGGCATCCCGACCGCTACCTTGCCCATCGTCGGGCGTATCGCCCGAATGACCGGTGCCAGGGTGATTCCGGTATTCTGTGAACTTAACGGGGACGGTCGTTATCACATTAGGCTGGGAAAAGCATTACCCGATTTTCCAAGTGGCGATCTGCACTCGGACGCGACTACCGTCAACGCGGCCTTTGAAGCATCGATCCGTACAGCCCCGGAGCAGTACCTCTGGACACTGAAGTGGTTTCGTACGAGGCCGCAAGGGGAGGTGTCACCGTATGCGAGATAACCGGTGGAACCGTCGGCGATGGCCTCTTGGGTGAAGTTCGTAACTTCATGAATATTCTGCTGATCAAACAGACCTCGCTCGGTGATGTCGTGCATGCCACAGCGCCGATAAGATCAGTCAGGATGGCTCATCCTGATGCGGTCATCACGGTCCTGACTTCAACGACGGCAAGCGATATTTTGCGCAACAACCCCGACATCGACCATCTACTGACATTTGATCGATATCGTGTGAAGTCACACTGGTGGCGGCGGCCGTTGTGGACCATCGGTCACTTCATGAGCACCCTCTCGGCGGTGCGCGAGCAGCGCTTTGATCTGGCGCTTGACCTGCAGGGCAGCTGGAAGACTGTTATCTTTCTCTGGGCCGCCCGCGCCGGCCGGCGTTTCGTTAAGGGCCGGTGGTGGTTCGCGAGGCGTTTCCACCAGCCGATGGCGCACGCGGTAGATGAAATGGGCGGGGTGCTGGAACTGGCCGGGATCAAACCGTGTCAATCGCTTCCGATACTCATTATTGATAGTCGCGCTGCCGACGCCGTCTCCGGCATGCTCAAGGAATGGCCGCTTCGTAATAAACCGATCGCACTTTTTTGCCCCGTTACCCGGTGGCCGACAAAAAACTGGCCGATATCAGAATTTGTCGTGCTGGCTCGGGAACTGACGGACGATTTTCAGGTGGTCTTTACTGGAAGCCCTGGCGACCGGTCGCAGATCGAGCATGCAATAGCCGGGCTTTCGCCGGCATGTGCTGCAAATCTGGCCGGGCGCCTTTCGCTTCTTGAATTCTTTGCGCTCGCTGAGCGATCAGATCTTGTGGTGACCGGCGACAGTCTGCCGATGCATGTTGCCTCGGCGCTTGATCGGCCGCTGGTCTCGCTATTTGGGCCTACCGATGAGTCACTGGTGGGTCCGCGAAACGATACTGCAGAGATTGTGCGCGCTGCCGTCGATTGTCAGCGGTGTTACCGCAGGCACCGATGTTCTCGCGGGTGTATCGATCAGATCACGGTCAGGCAGGTTCGCGATGCCATTCAGCGTGTAGTCGGGCAGTGCGGTTCTCAGGATCACTCAACTGCGCCAGAAGGCCGGAGTCAGTAATACCAACAGCGTGAAGATTTCCAAACGGCCGAGCAGCATAGTGCCGGTAAGGATCCACTTACCCTGCGCTTCAAGGCCGGCGTAGTTTTGCGCGACGGCGCCAAGACCCGGCCCGAGATTGTTCAGGCAGGCGGTGACGGCCGAGAAAGCGGTGACGAGATCAGCACCGGTGGCGGTCATCGCGATGGACAGTCCCACGTAACTCAGAATGTAAAGCGCAAAGAATCCCCAGACCGCATTAATCACGTGGTCGGGAACCGGCTTATTGCCAAGCTTCACGGTAAAGATGGCACTGGGGTGGATAAGTTGATTGATCTCTCGCCGGCCCTGCTTGTAGAGCAGTACCATCCTGATCATTTTCATACCGCCTGCGGTTGATCCGGCGCAGCCGCCGACCGCGCTCATCATAATCAGCATCACCGGCAGAAATGACGGCCACCAGTGAAAACCCGTCGTGGTAAACCCTGTTGTGGTCCCGACGGAAACGACCTGAAAAATGCCCTGAATCAGGGTATCGCCGATACCGGAATAGACATTCCAGAAGAACAGCATCACAAGCGTTACCAGAATCACCGCGGACACGAAGCCCGCAAAGGCGCGTACCTCGGGGTCACGCCAATAGGCGCCGGGCGAGCGCCCCCTGACGACTGTAAAGTGCAATGCGAAATTAACCGCAGATATCAGCATGAAGCAGATCGCAATGATTGCAATAGCAGGACTATCAAAGAACCCGAGACTGCTATCGTGGGTGGAAAACCCACCGATGGCGACTGTCGAAAACGCATGGGCAACTGCGTCAAAAAAGGTCATCCCGGCCACCCAGTAGGCCAGCGCACAACTGACCGTCAGTCCCAGATAGATGTACCACAGGGCCTTTGCCGTCTCGGTGATACGCGGTGTCAGCTTGGTATCCTTCATCGGCCCCGGCGTCTCGGCACGGTACAGCTGCATTCCGCCGACACCCAGCATGGGCATCACCGCTACCGCCAGGACAATGATGCCCATGCCGCCCAGCCACTGGAGCT
Source organism: uncultured Acidiferrobacter sp. (assembly GCA_964432165.1). Classification (GTDB taxonomy): domain Bacteria; phylum Pseudomonadota; class Gammaproteobacteria; order Arenicellales; family UBA868; genus UBA868. The sequence goes on along the minus strand of CAYSMI010000010.1, from coordinate 12,968 downwards.
GCTGGCGGTAGTAAAGAATGGAGGGCGGCAGCGTATCGAGACCGGTAAGCACCGTCGCCCCGGTTGTCGTCAGGCCCGACATTGACTCAAACAGCGCGTCGGTCATGCTGATCTGAAGCTCAGCCGACAGCAGTAGCGGCAAGGCACCAAAAAGCGCAAGTACGGTCCAGAAAAGCACGACGATCAGGAAGCCATCCCGTACGCGCAGTTCCTGCCGGTGGTGGCGCAGGGGCAGCCAAAGTGCGCCCCCCACAAGCAGCGTGGTGATGTAGGCGATAAGGAATGGCTGCAGGCCGCCGTCGTCGCCGATCAGGGCAATCAGTACGGGCGGCAGCAGGGTGGTGCTGAACATGACCAGCAACACACCGAGAATGCGAAGAACCCCCAATGACTGCATAGCCGTGATGGTTACCTAAACGAAAGTGACAGCGACCTGAAAGAGGTGTTCGACCTCACGGATGTGACCCTTGTCCACCACGAAAAGAATGACATGGTCCTCGGGCTCAATCACGGTGCTGCCATGTGCGATAACCACATCTTCCCCCCTCAAAATGGCGCCAAGGGTCGTACCTTCGGGCAGCCCGATATCCCTCACCGACTTGCCAACCACCTTCGAACTGTTTGCGTCACCATGCGCGATCAGTTCGATAGCTTCCGCCGCGCCGCGCCGCAGGGAATGCACCGCGACCATGTCACCACGCCGTACATGGGTCAACAGGGTACCCACCGTAGCCACCTTCGGCGAGATGGCGATGTCAACCAGGGTGTTGGCCATGAGGTCGACATAGGCTGACCGGTTGACCAGCGCCATGGTTCGGTGGGCACCGAGCCGCTTGGCCAGCATCGCGGATAGGATGTTGGCCTCATCGTCGTTGGTGAGTGAGCAGAAGACGTCAACGTTATCGATGTTCTCCTGCTGCATCAGTTCCTCATCTGCAGCATCGCCGTGCAGTACGACGGTATGTTCCAGCTGGTCGGCCACGGTTTTCGCACGCGCCATATCACGTTCTACCAGTTTCACATGGCAGTGCGCCTGTTCAAGGGACTCGGCCAGTCGCAGTCCAATATTACCCGCGCCGATGAGCATGATTCGTCGGCCTGGATTTTCCACCGCGCAGAGTTCACTCATGACCGCTTGGATATCCTCACGGGCGGCAAGAAAAAACACCTCATCACCTGCCTCAATGACGGTATCGCCATCCGGTACGATGGCGCGATCCTGCCGATAAATGGCCGCGACACGGCTGTCGATGTTCGGCAGGTCTTCCCGAAGCGCTTTCAGCGCCCGGCCGATCAGCGGGCTGTCTACATTGGCGCGAACCCCCACCAGACGGATCCGGTCATCAGCGAAACTGACCACCTGAAGGGCGCCAGGGTAATCAATAAGATGAAGAATGTGCTGGGTGACAATGTGTTCCGGACTGATGATGACATCGATCGGGATCGCGTCGTCGGTGAAGATGCCCGGGTGGGAAAGGTATTCCGCCGACCGAATCCGGGCAATCTTCTTAGGGGTATTGAAAAGCGAGTGGGCAATCTGGCAGGACGCCATATTCACTTCATCCTGGTTGGTGACCGCCAGGAGCAGGTCGGCATCCTGCACACCTGCACGTTCCAGTACGCTCGGATGAGAGGCCGCACCGGACACGGTCCGAAGATCGAGTCGGTCCTGGAGACCCGCCAGCTTTGCAGCGTCAATGTCCACCAAGGTGACATCGTTATCCTCACGGGAAAGAATCTCCCCCATCGAGGTGCCGACCTGCCCGGCGCCGAGGATGATAATTTTCATGTGTGCGACTCCTTGCAGGTCGGGCGATTCACTGACGGTACTTTTCGTCCTTGGGATTGATCCCAAGACCCTTCAGTTTGCGGTACAAGTGTGTACGTTCAAGTTCTGCACGGCGGGCGAGCTCGCTGATATTGCCCCGGGTCTGGAGCAGATGGAATTCGAGATAATCCCGTTCGAAGTGCTCCCGCGCAGACCTTAAAGGCTGGCTGAAATCTTTCCAGGCATTTTTTTCTTCAACGGCATCCAGAGGGGCTGCGCTTTGTCCCATCACGTCCCGGGTTTCTTCGGCTTCGATGACTTCAGACGTTGTTGTCAGCAGAATCCGGTGAATAAAGTTGATCAGTTCGCGAACGTTTCCTGGCCACGGGCGGTTGCGAAGATAGTTCACCGAGGAGGTGGAAAAGCGTCGAAAGGGCAGGCGCTGGCTGTCCGTGATGAGCTGGACGTAGTGATTGATCAGGTCCGGTATATCTTCCCGGTGGGCCCGAAGCGGTGGTATCTGAACAGTGACTGCACTCAGCCGGTAGAAAAGATCTTCACGAAACAGTCCGTCAGAGAGTTTTTGTTCAAGGTCCTGATTGGAAGTGGCGACGATTCGGAATGCGGGTTCCCGCGGCGTTGTACCCCCAAGCCGGAAGAATCGCCCTGCCTCGAGCGCGCTCAGCAGCTTGGTCTGGGTATCCATATCGAGGTCGCCCACTTCATCCAGAACGAGGGTGCCACCGCTCGCCTGCTCGAGCTGGCCAGGTGTCGCAACGCCGTCATATTCGGCGCCAAACAGTTCCAGCGCGATGCTCTCTGCCGGCAGGGCCCCGAGATTGACCTCGACAAAGGGGCCTGACGCCGAGCCGCTGGCCTGGTGCAGAGACCGCGCTGCGACCCCTTTGCCGCAACCGGCTTCTCCGCGGATCATCACCGCCTGGTCGGTAACGGCAATCCGGTTCATCAGGTGCCGCAGGTCTTCCAGGGTCTCGCTGTGGCCGATGAAGTTACCCGCCGGCGACAGCCGGGTCTTTAGCGTGAGGTTTTCTGTCTGCAGAGCGACTGTCTCAAGCGCCCGCTCCACGGTGACCAGGAGCTTGGCTGTGGAAAGTGGTTTTTCAAGAAAATCGTAGGCGCCGATCCGGATCGCCTCGACCGCGGTTTCGACCGTCCCGTGTCCGGAGATCATGATCACCGGGGTATTCCTGCCGGCACGGTCTTCACGCCACTCGCGAAGCAGCGCAATCCCATCGGTATCCGGCATCCAGATGTCCAGCAGCACCAGATCGGGTGCGTCCTCAAGATAGCGGGTGCGTGCCTGTGCCGCATCTGCCGCAACAGTAACGTGGTATCCCTCGTCTTGGAGGATGTCGCTGACGACTTGTCGAATGTCCGGCTCGTCGTCGACAACGAGAACTGAGTAGGCGGTCATGGCGCGAAAAAGCGTTTAGCGGTGCCGATTACTGCCGGCGCAGCGGAAGTGAAATTATAACGGCTGCGCCCCCCTGCTGCGGATTACTGGCGCGGATGGAGCCGCCATGTTCTTCAATAATTCGCCGGCAGATTGCGAGCCCCAGCCCAGTGCCTGTGTCCTTTGCGCTGACGTACGGCTCGAAGACACGATCAATTCTCTGCGGGTCAAAGCCCGGCCCGTTATCCTGTACCGTAACGGTGACGGTGCCGGTTTTACTGTCCTCGTCCGTTCGGATGGTGACCACACCCTCACCGCCGGCCAGTGCGTCCTGGGCATTAATCACCAGATTATTCAGGACCTGGCGAAAGCTGTTGGGATCAATCTGGATACGCTCAAGGCGGGTGTCTGGTTCCGTTCGTAGCTCGATCTGACTTTGTCCGGAGCGGAACAATTCGACGGTGTCATTGATCAGCTGGTTGAGATCCGTCGATACCCGCTGCAGTGGTGCAGGGCGAGCGTACTCAGAGAACGCGTTCACCATGGCTTTCATGGCTTCGACCTGCTGTACGATGGTTCGTGTGGAGCGGTCCAGCGTCTCGCGCTGTTCGGGATCGAGTGCGGACAGGTACTTGCTGCGGATCCGTTCGGCAGACAACTGGATCGGGGTGAGGGGATTCTTGATTTCGTGAGCAAGTCTGCGCGCGACCTCACCCCAGGCGGCGTCACGCTGGGCCTTGAGCAGTTCAGTGGCATCCTCGAAGACCACAACATGCCCCGTATCGATATCATCGCTATCGACGCGGGTGCCGCTGCAGATCAGGAGATGACGACCCTCGGCACCGATGACGCTGATCTCCCGTTGCCACTCGGGGGTGTTTCTGTCCATTCCTTCTTCGATGGCCGCGACCAGTGCCGGCGCGCCTGGCAAGGCTTCCCCCAGTTTGTCGATCCGCTGACCTAGGGATTTCTTGAGATCGGCTCCCAGAATCCTTGCGGCCGCTGTATTGCAGGTCTGCAATCGCTGGGCACCATCGAAGGAAAGGACCCCGGCCGACAGATGGGTCAGCACGGTATCAAGATAGGCGTGCTCTGATTCGGCACGGCGTTGACTCTCCAAGGCGGTTTGCTGTGCTGTGCCGATCTCGCGGGTCATGCGGTTGAATGAATCGACC
>CAYSMI010000010.1:4380-8511 GCA_964432165.1 uncultured Acidiferrobacter sp. | reverse complement strand
GGCGGTTTGCTGTGCTGTGCCGATCTCGCGGGTCATGCGGTTGAATGAATCGACCAGAACGCCCAGTTCGTCACCGCTCTCTACCGGCAGTATCATGCCATAGTCTCCCCGGGAAACAGCCCGTGTACCCTCGGCGAGATCCCGTAGCGGTGCCAGCATCCGCTGGGCAAGATAGATCGACGCCCACAAGGCCATTAACAGCGTCATCAGGCTGATCAGTGTCAGGCTCAGAACGAAACTCAGCGTCAGTGGCCCACGCAGATATTTCAACCGGTCGTATTCCGTAGAGGCCGACTCCACGCTTTCGCCCAGACGGGAGTATCGCAGCGGGAGCGGGTACAGAATCTGAAGGACACGAGCGGGCGAACTGACACTTAGCCCGGATACGGGTACTGCAACCCGAAGCCGTAAACCCTCATCGTCCGTCGGTTCGAATACTGCGTAGACACCGTCTCGTCTCACCTTGCCCAGCACTTCTTCCCCTGGGGCATCGGGAACCAGCGAGATAGACAGATTGCTGCTGGAAGCAAGAATCCGACCGGTGCTTGAATGCAGGCTCATCTCGTCAAACGCACCACTTGCCCGGATATTGTCAAGGAGGTTATAGAGTTGCACCGAAGAGGTAGTGATCTCGATACGTCGTGCGGCCGTGCGTGCCTGGCGGATGACTTCGAGCTTGGTGGCCTCCAGCGTACTGCGGCCCAGGAGCAACGCATCATCCAGCGCCTGCTCGATACGGACATCGAACCATGAATCAATACTTCGATTCAGGAACTGGACGGAGAAATAGTAAACCATTGCCAGGGGAACCAGCGCCAGAACGGCAAAGGTGGCAATGAAACGCAGGGTCAGTCGAGAGCCGAGCGCTCTGGCCCGAAATGCGATGACGAGTTTTCGAACCTGGAAAAATGTCAGGAGCGCGAGGATCGCGATCCCAACCGCATTCAGGATAATCAGGGCGGCGTAGTAGTCGCCGAAAAGATCGCCATCCTGGGCGCTCTGGCTGAGGAGGACGGAAGCCCCCAGAAGCGCCAGAGACAGGGTCAGCGTCAGGGCAAACCCCCGGGATGTCCTCACGGAATCGTGACCTTCCAGCGCTCCCAGTCGCTGCTGATTCGCCAATCCTTGAGAATCAGGGCAACCAGTTTTAAGGGTCCCGGCAGGTCGCTCCGGCTCAGTGAGACCTGCAGTCGCATCTGCAGGGCATCATTCGCGCTGACGCTGGCTGGCAGGACAACCGTTTTGGCGTATCGCCGGAGGGAATCCAGGGTCTCCGCCAGCGTCGCGAAGTCTTCAGTGATGCCGCTGTCCATGGTGGTCAGCGTGTATCGGTTTGACAGACTGTGATGCTCAAGCAGCAGCCGGTCCTCCCATTCGCTAATCTTGAAATACCAGTAAGCCAGGCTCGCCCGGTAGAGACGGGATTTCACGACCAGCGTGAGTCCAATACCTTTGGACAGTGCGACTTCCGGCTCACCCGTAATGCTGAGATTCAGACGGGCCGAGGTTTTTACGGTGTTGCCGACCAGTACGGACTTTCCTTCGCCCACCGTGAAATCAGCAAGGGCCGGTGCCCCGGGAAGCCACAGCGCACCGGCGCTGAACACAACAAGGAAGAAGCGGTTAACCCGGGGCATGAGACTGTTAAGAAGAACGTGCATGAGACTGAGCTCGACAGAACAAATTATAAGCCCTTGCAGAGCGGCCCTTTCAGACTTTCCTGATCGATGCGTAATACAGCCCGTCCTGAGCAGTGCCGGGAAGGAACTGGATGCCGCAATCGGTCTTTATGGCGCCCGCGAGTTGCAGTTCTTGCAGTTGGGCATCAGGGTGTCTGGCGCAAAGATCACGAACGGGTTCGTCGTTCTCCTGCGCCAGGATCGAACACGTTACATAGACCATCTGGCCATTGGGTGCGAGTAACTCCCATAAGTGGTGCAGCATTTGTTTCTGCCGCCCGGAGTAGCGTGCGATATCGTCGGGTCGGCGATGATGACGAATGTCAGGATGTCGGCGGATAACGCCGGTACCGCTGCAGGGAGCATCCAGCAGAATGAGGTCAAAAGGCGTCCCATCCCACCACGAATCCAGCTGGAAAAGATCGGCAGAAAGCACCTCGGCAGTGAGCGCGAGCCGCGAGAGGTTTTCCCGGATGGTCTCGCAGCGGTCAGGCAGATCGAGAGCCGTCAGTGATGCCAAGTCTGGAAAGTGCTCCAGCAGGTGGGTGGTCTTCCCGCCGGGTGCCGCGCAGGCATCGAGCACCCGCGCATTTTCGTGAGGTTCGCAGATCAGTGGCGCCATCTGGGCGGCGGTATCCTGGACAGAGACGGCGCCTGCTTCAAAGCCTTGCAACTCGCGGACATTCACGGGCGTTTCGAGTATGACGCCCCAGGGGCTTAAGGCGCAGGCGCTTGCTGCAATGCCATGATCTTGCAGCAGGCGCAGGTAGTCATCCCGGGACATCTTCAGGGGGTTAACCCGCAGCGTCAGGGGTGGTTTGCAGTTGGCGACGGTCAGAACATCACGCCAGTCGTCGGGCCAGGTGTCCCGTATGAGATTGAACAGCCATCCCGGCGTTGCCAAGGCAGCCTCTTCATCCATGGCGTGGGCCTCGCCATCCCGCAGGCGGGCGCGCAATACCGCGTTGACGAGGCCTTTCGCCTTGGGCGCTCCCAGCAGGCTTACTGCGGCCACTGTCCCTGAGGTGATCGCGTAGTCGGGTTCTCTCAGGTGATCAAGCTGGTACAGACCACAGATGATGAGGGATTCCAGTATGCGGTCACGCCGGCGAATGGGTCGGCGGAGCTTTTCGGACAGCGTTTTGTGGTACCGGAACCACCATCGAACGGCACCCCAGGCGATTTCGCGGGTTTCGCTTCTTCGGTTGGGATGGTCTTCGGGCAGGTGCGAGGCCGCTGCCGCCTCGAGTGAACGGCCGTTTTCGGTGACGTCGTGGACAATCCGCGCAGCGGCGGCACAGACTTCAGCGGTCGGCATGAATGTCCGATGGCCGCGTGAATGCTGAGCCGGTGTGGATGGCGTGGCCGTTGAGAAAGGTCTTAGTGTCCAATGCCTTGCCCCCTGGCCGCTGAAGTTTCAGCACGTCCAGAGTACCCGCTCCGGTCTGTACCCGAAGGCACGCACCATGGGCAATGGTTATCGTCCCCGGGGATGCAGACGTGCCGGCGGGCCCTAGTGCCGCCTGATGAATCCGGTAGTCGATGCCGTCGAGTTTTGACCGGGCCAGCGGCCAGGGGTTGAAAGCGCGAATCTGCCGCGCCAGCTCATCGGCGGGGCGCCGCCAATCCAGCCAGGCTTCATCCCGCATCAACCGCCGGGCATAGGTCACGCCTGTCTCGGGCTGTGGTTTCGATGCGATCGGCCCTGCCGGTAGCCCCTCAAGAAATTCAGACAGCATCTGCGCTCCCAGGATGGCGAGACGCTCATGCAGGGACTGGCTGTTTTCCGATTCCAGGATCGCCGTTTGTCGGGCTTTGATGATGGGTCCTGTATCAAGTCCTGCGTCCATCTCCATGAGGGTTACACCGGTCTTGGGATCACCCGCTTCGATGGCTCGCTGAACGGGCGCAGCGCCCCGCCAGCGTGGCAACAAGGAGGCGTGGACATTGACACAGCCGTGTGTCGGTGCCTCAAGCATGGCCGGGGGCAGAATCATGCCGTACGCTGCCACCACGGCGAGATCAATCTTCTGGTCGCTAAGATACGACGCTTCGTGTTTCAGATTCACCGGTTGCCGGACGGTGAGGTGATCCACCATTGCCCTGGCCTTGACGGCACACGGGCGCAGTTGCCGTCCACGGCCTGCGGGTCGGTCGGGCTGGCAGTACACGGCAACCACCTCCGTTCCTGAGTTCAGCAAAGCCTCCAGGGACGGCACCGCGAAGTCCGGTGTACCGGCAAAAACCGCACGCATGGCCACTGAACCTAGATCGCGGGTACAGACTCTTTATGTTGGCCGGAAGATTTACCGGAACCGGCCCCTTCGCGCAGCAACTGTTTACGAATTCGGTCACGTTTAAGTTGGGACAGGTAATCGACGAACACCTTTCCATCGAGGTGATCGACTTCGTGCTGGATGCAGATGGCGAGCAGACCCGTTGCGTGCAGTTC
>CAYSMI010000010.1:0-4280 GCA_964432165.1 uncultured Acidiferrobacter sp. | reverse complement strand
GGTTGTCCTTTCGCCGGGGGTGCTGACGCCTTTTCTAAGTGATCCGATGCTGATGGATGAAGTCGCGGCCGATGCCCTCGGTCGTGTTATTGCAGGGCCCGAAGGCAATGTGTTGCTGGGTCAGTTCAGTCGTTTCCTGGCCCAGGCCTTGCCGTCCTCTGAGAACGGCCTGTATACCGTGTTTCGGCGAGGTGACGAATTAGTCCATCCGGTCAGTGGAGAGCGGCTCTCGACCACGGCTCGGGTTGTGGGTGTTGCCCGGCTCGACGAGCCGGGTGCCATCGCGACACTGACGATGATCAGCAGTGTTGAAGAGGCGATCCCCGGCGATCACCTGATCGCGCACCACAAGCCCCTTCGTTCATCCTACCTATACCCTGCGTCACCCGGGGTTTCGGTCGATGCGTACGTGGTCAGCACCTTCGGAAGCACCAGCGGTGCAGGCGGCTACTCGCTCGTTGCTATTTCTGTGGGCAGCGATGATGGCGTCCATCCGGGAGATCTCCTGACGAGCCTTTACCCGGAACAGACGATTCTGTTGTCCAATAGAGTGGTTTCTCCCCCTCACGCTGGAGGTAACTGCCGCATCACAGATGCAAAAGAGGCGGTGTATGTGCGGGTGCTGCGCTGTGATGAGCGTATCCCCAGCAGTCGTGAACTTACTGGCATGGCGGCGGAGCTTGTCCGCTTGCCCGAAGGCCGGTCGGGAGAACTTCTGGTGATCCACGTGTTTGACAGAGTGAGTTATGCGCTGGTACGAAGTGCTGAGCGGGCGGTACAGGTTGGAGACAGGGTCTTCAGCCCCGGTGTCTGAGCGTTTTGGTTACCGATTCCCTAAATTGGCCAGGATAGCCATCGGAATCTGATCTTCACAAACTACTCTGACTGGACCAGGGAGGGTCGGTCATGGATGACAGAAGCATTGCCTGGCTGCGTATTGGCCGGGCTGCCGTGGCAGAGTCGGTCAAACGTGCCGTACTTTCATTTTTTCCAGATCCCATTGAGGCGTTAAAGGCCAATCTGTCGGCACTGAAGTACGGAAAGCAGTACGCCTCCCGGCGCCATACGCTTGGCAGTCTCGTGAAGTCTGCCGATGTGAGGCGCGACATCGACTGGCTGTCCTCAGCAGGGCGCTCGGTTATCGGACTGACAGATCCGTTGTTCCCGGGACTCCTGGGGGAGATCTCAAGCCCCCCGGCGGTCCTTTACTGTGAGGGTCGGACATCGCTGCTTTCGCGGCCCGCCGTCGCGGTGGTCGGAAGCCGCAACCCGACTCCCGTGGGAGTTGAAAGTGCTGCCAGGATCGCGGGCGCCATCGGCGATCGCGAGGTCACCGTTGTCAGTGGACTTGCACTCGGCATCGACAGCGCGGCCCACCGCGGCGCGCTGGATACCCGTGGTTCCACCATCGCGGTCTGTGCTGCCGGATTAGACATCGTCTATCCACGTTGTCACCGGAAGCTGGCGTCCGAGATTATCGACCTTGGTCTTTTGCTCTCGGAATTCCCCCCGGGTGTCGGTGTCCGTCGGCACCATTTTCCCCAGCGCAACCGCCTGATTAGCGGACTGAGTCTCGCGACGGTGGTGGTTGAGGCAGGCCTTGGCAGCGGTAGTCTGATTACAGCGGGATTCGCCGCTGATCAGGGTCGGGAAGTATTCGCAGTACCCGGTTCCGTGAATTCTCCGCTTTCACGGGGACCTCATCAGTTAATCCGTGATGGTGCTTGTCTGGTAGAGACGCCGGTACAGATACTGGAGGCGCTTTCTGTACCGGAAGTCGCCGAAAAGGCCGGGGATACGTACAAAAAACCCCCGGTGTGGTGTGCCGAGGTCTTGGGTTTTGTGGACTTTGCGCCCACTCCGATTAATCAGATTGCCGAACAGACCGGTTTGACGATGAGCAAACTTTCGGCCATGCTGATAAGGATGGAGATGGAAGGGCTGGTTCGAACCTGCGCTGGCGGGTACATCCGATTGCGGTGAGTCTAAGATGGATCTGGGCAGTTTTTCGCGTCCACGGTCAACCGTGTCTATCGGGTAATTACATGGAGAATTATGGGTAAGTCTTTGGTTATCGTTGAGTCGCCCGCCAAGGCGAAGACCATCAACCGGTACCTTGGTAAAGACTACGTTGTGCGTTCCAGCGTGGGCCATGTGCGCGATCTCCCTGTCAGCGGGTCCAGGGAAAAAGTTGATCCCAAAAAGCGCGCACAGCAGGCCGCCCGAACCCGCAAGATGTCGCCAGCCCAGAAGGCCCGGCACCGGAAGGAAAAAGCCTACCGGGATCTCGTTAAGAATATGGGCATTAACCCGGGCAAGGACTGGGAGGCGAACTACCAGATTTTGCCTGACAAGGTCAAAGTTGTCAGCGAGCTTCAGAAACTTGCGGCTGAGAGTGATGCCATCTATCTCGCCACTGATCTGGATCGCGAGGGAGAAGCCATTGCATGGCACCTCAAAGAGGTGATCGGCACAGACTCGCAGCAGTACCACAGGGTGGTGTTCAACGAGATCACCCGGCAGGCAGTGCAGGATGCCTTCGCACACCCTGGAAAGCTCGATGAAGACAAGATTCGGGCTCAGCAGACACGTCGTTTTCTGGACCGTGTCGTGGGCTTTATGCTGTCGCCGTTGCTGTGGGCCAAGATTGCACGCGGCCTGTCGGCCGGGCGGGTTCAGTCCGTCGCTGTCAGCCTGCTGGTGGAGCGTGAGCGCGAGATCCGCGCTTTCGTGCCGGAAGAATACTGGGAGATCTTTGCCGATACCCGCTGTTCCGAGGGGGAGCTCCGTCTTGAGGTCGTCAAGCAGGCAGGGGCGGCCTTCCGCCCTGTCAACCAGGCCGAGGCCGAGGCCGCCGTAGCTTTGCTGAAGGCGGGTGCTTACCGGGTGAGTGACCGCAGTGACAAAAAGACCCAGTCCCGTCCAAACCCGCCGTTGATTACCTCGACACTGCAGCAGGCGGCAAGTACCCGGCTGGGGTTTTCGGTCAAGAAAACGATGACCCTGGCCCAGCGCCTTTATGAGGCTGGACTCATTACCTATATGCGTACGGATTCGACGCATTTGAGCGCCGATGCACTCTCGGCCGGCCGGGCTCTGATTGGCAGACAGTATGGAGAGGACTATCTGCCGCCCTCGGCAAACGTGTATGCAAGCAAAGCCGCTGCCCAGGAGGCGCATGAAGCGATCCGGCCAACGGATGTCAATCGCCGAGGTCGTCAATTGGCACTTGAGCGGGATCAGGAGAGGCTGTACGACCTCATCAGAAACTGTTTTCTCGCCTCGCAGATGACCAATGCGCGCTTTCTGAGCTCCACCATCACCGTGAGTTGTGACGATTTCGAACTGCGTGCCCGGGGCCGGATACTGCAGTTTGATGGCTACACACGGGTACTCCCGCCGGCCGGTAAGCAGGAGGACAAGGTCCTGCCCGACATTGCCAAGGGACATGCGTTAACGCTTGAAAAACTCGAGCCTGTTCAGAATTTCACAAAGCCGGTCGGCAGGTTTACCGAGGCCAGTCTCGTCAAGGAATTGGAAAAACGAGGTATCGGCCGGCCATCCACCTATGCCTCGATTATCTCGACGGTTCAGGATCGTGGTTACGCCAAACTCGTCAACCGGCGCTTCTTCGCGCAGAAGGTCGGCGAGATTGTCACCGACCGGTTGCGCGAGAACTTCAAGGATCTGATGGACTATGGGTTTACTGCCGGAATGGAAGAGACCCTGGACGAGATCGCAGACGGCCACAAGAACTGGAAAAAGGTGCTGGACGAATTCTATTCGGATTTTGCTGCGCAGTTGGAAGCCGCACGAGGGGAAGGTGAGGGAAAGTCAGCCGTCGGCGGCATGCGGGCCAATGTTCCTACCGATACGGATATCGCCTGCCCCCAGTGCCGCCGCCATATGCAGATTCGGACTGGGGCAACCGGTGTCTTTCTGGGCTGCTCCGGGTATGGACTCAGCCCGAAGGAGCGCTGCACCCAGACATTAAATCTGATTGCCGGTGAGGAGACGGAGGATGCTGTCGCGGATGATGACGATGAGGCTCGAAGACTGGTCGACGTCCGCCGCTGCGATATATGCCGTAGTGCGATGGAGCCATACCTCATAGACGAGGAGCGCAAATTACATATCTGCGGCAACAATCCCGACTGCGAAGGTCTTGAAGTCGAGTCAGGTGAGTTTAAGCTCAAGGGCTATGATGGACCCACGCTCGAGTGTGACAAGTGCGGGGCCGAGATGCAGTTGAAGACGGGTCGGTTTGGTAAATACTTCGG
>CAYSMI010000009.1:0-20565 GCA_964432165.1 uncultured Acidiferrobacter sp. | reverse complement strand
CAGGGTGCCAGATAACCTCTGGGCGGCGTGAGCCGACGGAAAGTGCCACAGAAAATATACCGCCCTCGATCTGCCTCACGGCAATCCAGGGTAAGGGTGAAAAGGTGCGGTAAGAGCGCACCGCGTTCCCGGCAACGGGGACGGCAGGGTAAACCCCACCCGGAGCAAGACCAAATAGGGGCCCTAAGGCGCGGCCCGCGCTGGGTCCGGGTAGGTCGCTTGAGGCGTGCGGTGACGTACGTCCCAGATGAATGGTTGTCCTAGACAGAACCCGGCTTACAGGCCGACTCCTTTTTCTCAATAAATTAGTTCCTTAGGATAGTTATCCACAGATTACTTTAAGTTCGTCCTTACTCAGGGTCCCTCCGACCCTTCCCTGGGCCTACCGACCTGCCTGTTTTTCTGCCCTGAGTATGGTCAGGTCATTTCACAAAAACACTGTTTTTTCAGTCAATTGAGGGTTGACAGTCCGATGTCTTGATACCTATAGTGTCGCTCAGTGGGAATTTGTGGGAAAAAGGGTATAAGAGGGCTGGAAAATGTGGGTAAAAAAATCTCCTGAACAGGTTTTTCCCCAGCAGCCGCAAGAAGAAGACCTGGACATTTTTCTGATGCCGTGGATGGCGGCCAATCCATCCAAATCCTCATCCTCCTTTGGTGATTACCCGGCCCTTCACGGGGCCGGGATTTCTTTGGAGACGTAACAGGGGATTTTTCGAAGGTGGCCGAAGTCGCAAGCAGCGGTACGGTACCGAACAGTCAGTTTAGAGAAGGAGGAAGTCAGAGTCAGCGATGTTTAGGGGTGCCAGCACCTTGAATCTCGACAGCAAAGGACGTTTTGCTGTGCCCACGATTCATCGCGAACCGCTCGCCGAGCGGTGCGGGGGGCGGCTCGTCCTGACGGTCAACAATACTCGAGAGCGCTGTCTCTGGCTTTACCCACAGGATGAGTGGGAGCGGGTGGAGCAGAAGGTGGTGGAACTGCCCAGTTTTGATCCCGCCGCGCAGGCGCTGAAGCGTTTCCTGATTGGTTATGCGGCGGACTGTGAACTCGATAGTGCAAGCCGGGTTCGGATTCCCGCGCCCCTTCGCGAGTTTGCGGCATTGGAAAAGCATATCGTACTCATCGGCCAGGGCAACAAGTTTGAACTCTGGGATGAGTCCCGATGGAAAGCGAGATGTGACGAATGGCTTGCTCTACAGACTGACGAAGAACGTCTGTCTGTAGAGCTTGAATCCCTCTCACTGTAGGAAAACCGCATCGTGCTGGCCGCAGCCCACACCCCCGTAATGACGGCAGAGGTGGTTAAGGCACTGGGCCCCAGTGCAGACAGCATTCTCGTGGATGCGACATTCGGCCGCGGTGGCCACACCCGTGCTCTTCTTGAATGTCTCGGGCCTAAAGGGCGGATATATGCGATGGATCGCGACCCTGAAGCCTGTGCGATTGCCCGCGACTGGGCAAAAGGGGAATCCCGGCTGACGGTGATTCAGGCGCCGTTCTCAAAACTCTCCGATGAACTTCTACGGGCGGGGGTCACAGGCCGTGTCTCCGGCATTGTGCTTGATCTTGGCGTGTCTTCCCCACAGCTTGATGACTCCGATCGGGGATTCAGTTTCATGCGTGATGGACCTCTCGATATGAGAATGGATCCTGGCATGGGCATCCCGGTGCACGATTGGCTGGCGGATGTTTCAGAAGACGATCTCATCGGTGTATTGCGGAATTTGGGTGAAGAGCGTTATGCCCGGCGTATCGCGCGCGCGGTCGTCGCCGCCCGCAGCGAGACACCTGTGATCACGACCGGTAAGTTATCGTCGCTTGTCGACGGATGTGTACCCACTCGAGAGCCCGGCAAACATCCTGCTACCCGAACATTTCAGGCTCTGCGGATGTTCATTAATCAGGAACTTGCGGAACTCGACGCTGTGTTGCCACAGGCGCTTGAGATGCTGGAACCGGGCGGAAGGCTGGTCATCATCAGTTTTCATTCTCTTGAGGACCGGCGCGTCAAGAAGTTCTTTCACGACGCGGCCAAGGGCGATCCGTTTCCGCCCGATCTTCCCGTTCGGGCGAACGAGATATCGCCCGCCATCCTGCGGCCGTCTAAACCGCAACGTCCGTCTGCAAAAGAAGTTGCTGACAACCCGCGTGCCCGAAGTGCAATCCTGCGCTGGGCAGAAAAATCCCGAACTGGCCAGGCATGAAGTGGATCGGATTCCTGAGTGTGCTGGCGCTGGTATCTGCACTCTCAGTGGTCGTGGTGCGTCATCAGAACCGCCTCGAGTTTCTTGAGGTGCGCTCGGCCGAGGAACTGCGTGATCAGTTGAATGATGAATGGGGGCGGCTACAGCTGGAGCAGGCGACCTGGGCCCGACATAACCTGGTGGAGCGCTCGGCCCGGGAGGAGCTCGGGATGGTGACGCCCGGACCCGCTGACATTGTGGTTGTGCAACTCGGAGCACCACAGTGAAAGCGACAGCGAAGCGCTCAACAGCGAAAAGTTACTCGCGCTTAAGGCAGGGGATTGTGCTTGGTGTGGTCGGCTTGGGCATGGCGGTGTTGGCGGGCCGTGCGTTCCAGGTTCAGATACTCGACAGTTCCCGGCTGCAGGCGGAAGGCGCTGCCCGCCAGTTGCGCAACATCGCCGTTAAGCCGGAAAGAGGCCGGATCGTCGACCGTAACGGGGATGTGCTCGCCGTCAGCACACCACTGGATGCCCTGTGGGCGCATCCGCCAACGCTCATGCAGGCGCCTGACGACTGGCCGCGCCTTGCACAAGCGCTGGGCATGAACATCTCACAGATCGCAGGTTTGCTGGACCGGTACCAGGACCGGGAGTTTGTTTACCTGCGTCGGCATCTGCCTCCGGCAGAAGCCGCACGGGTTGAGGCCCTGGGCATTCCCGGTATCAGCTCCTTGCGCGAGTACGGGCGCTATTACCCGGCCGGGCCGATTACCAGTCATGTACTCGGATTCACCGACGTCGATGATCGGGGCCAGGAAGGTATCGAGCGTGCCTTCGACAGTCACCTCGCCGGTGTCGAGGGCCGCAAGCGTGTCTTGCGCGACCGCAAAGGCAGGATCGTAGAAGATATCGAGAGTATCCGGCCGGTCTATCATGGCCGTGACCTGCAGTTAAGTCTGGACCTTCGAATCCAGGTATCTGCCCGGCATCATCTGGCGCAGACCGTGCGTGAAACCCGGGCCCTGGGCGCATCGGCCGTCATGCTTGATGTCAACACGGGAGAACTACTGGCAATGACCAATGTGCCGGATTTCAACCCGAATAACCGCTCGGGTATGTCGCCTGAACATTTTCGCAACCGGTCTGTAACGGATGTGTTCGAGCCCGGTTCAACCATCAAGCCGTTCACGATCTCGATGGCCCTTGCAAGCGGGCGTTTCTCACTGGAGACACCGATCTCAACGAGTCCCGGAATTCATTATGTCGGGCGTGACCCCGTCAGGGATATCCATGATTACGGGGAATTGACGCTGGGCGGCGTACTTGTCAAATCCAGTAATGTTGGCACGGCCAAGATTGCCATGGAACTTGCACCCGAAGAACTTTATGGAATCCTGGACAAAGTGGGTTTCGGCCAGGCGACAGGTATCGAACTTCCCGGTGAGGCCGACGGCAGTCTGCTCAAGCGGAAACGCTGGCGCCCCATCGAGCACGCCACGCTGTCGTTCGGTTATGGACTTTCTTCAACCCAAGTCCAGCTGGCTCGTGCATACGCCGTACTGGCTTCAGGCGGTATGCTTCGATCCGTCACGTTGAAGCGGCAGTCGGGAACGGTGCCCGGAAAGCGGGTCCTGTCTGATCAGACCACCCGGCAAATCAATACCCTCCTTGAACAGGTCGTCAGTGCGCAAGGTACGGCCAAGCGGGCCGCGGTTCCGGCATATCGTGTGGCCGGCAAGACGGGTACGGTACACAAGGTCAGTCCCACGGGCGGCTATGAAGCGGACCGCTACCAGGCACTGTTTGTCGGTTTTGCCCCGGTCTCGGCACCGCGGTTTGTTCTGGCCGTGATGGTGGATGAACCTCAGGGCAAGTATTTCGGCGGCGAAGTGGCCGCGCCGGTTTTTGCAAGGATCATGGCCGATGCGCTTCGAATGCACGGCATCCGGCCCGATGCCGACATGGATTCGGGCGTTACGGTCGTGGCCAGCATGACGCCGGCGGGAACCGGGGCATGAGTTTTGCCTCGGCACAGCCTGCACGCGAGCTTGGCGAGCTTCTTCAGGGAGTCGTCGTCCCTGATGCGTCTTCGGCCTCGGCCATGATTACCAACCTGACGCTCGATAGCCGCACGGTGTCGTCTGGAAGCCTGTTCTTTGGTGTTCCCGGAGAAAAAACGGATGGCCGCCGCTATGTCGACCAGGCATTACGTTCGGGTGCAGCGGCGGTTCTGGTCGAGGGTCGAGGGTGGGATAGCAAGCGTTCGATCGAACACTGTTATCCCATCGACGGCCTTCGTGAGCAGATCGGCCGGATTGCCAGCCGGTTTTTCGGATCCCCATCGCATGCCTTGTGTGTCGTCGGTGTAACCGGAACCAATGGCAAAACGACCTGTGCGTCACTGCTGGTCCAGGCTTTGACTCTGCTTGGACGCAGAAGCGGTTTGATTGGCACCACGGGTTGGGGGTTCGACGGTGAGTTGCATCCAAGCGAACTCACCACTCCGGATGCGCTGACGCTGCAGTTGCGGCTTGCAGAGCTGGCTGCACAGGGTGCGGAGAGCGTCTGCCTTGAAGTGTCGTCGCATGCGATCGACCAGGGCCGGATTGAAGGTATTCATTTCAATTCCGCATTGTTCACCAACCTCAGTCGCGATCATCTTGACTATCACCACACGATGGAAGGTTATACGGAGACGAAGTTGCTGTTATTTCGCCGACAGGAACTGGAAAGTGCCATCATCAATGTGGCTGATCCTGTCGGCCGCTATTTTGCCGGGCAGGATCTGTCCGCAAGACTCTGGACTTATGGCGATGATGAAAGCGCTGATGTTTTCCCGACCCGGATAGACATCGATACAGCGGGCATTATGGTGCGTCTTGCAAGCCCTGTCGGCGAGATTTCATTCAAATCAGCGCTGCACGGACAGTTCAACGTCAGCAACCTGAGTGCGGTAGCGGCAACCCTGATTGCCCACGGGTATTCTGCGGATGACATCAGCCAGGTTATGGGTCGACTGCAACCGGTCCCGGGACGAATGGTGTTTTGTCGGGGCTCGGGCAGTGGTCGTCCCACGGTGGTGGTCGACTATGCACATTCTCCCGGGGCGCTGTCGCAGTTGCTGACGTCGCTGCGCACCTACACGGACGGCCAACTGTGGTGCGTGTTCGGGTGTGGTGGCGATCGCGACCGCGGCAAGCGGGCGGCTATGGGCCAAGAGGCATCCCAACTGGCTGACCGGGTGGTGCTCACCAGTGACAACCCCAGAGATGAGGACCCCGACCAGATTCTGACCGACATCGCTAAAGGGATGAGCACAACCGCGCAAGCGAGCATTCCACAACGGAACCTCGCGATCGCCTATGCCATCGCACAGGCGTCTGCCCAGGACCTTGTCGTGATTGCCGGCAAAGGCCATGAGACCCACCAGATCGTTGGTGACCAAGTAATTCCGTTTAGTGACCAGGCTATTGCAGAAGACCTACTGAGGAAGATGCCATGTTCGACCTGACAGACATTACCCAGGTGCTCGGGGGGGAGCTGACCGGAGCTGATGCGCAAATCACGTCGGTCTCGACCGATACCCGGACACTGGAACCGGGTGCACTTTTTGTCGCGCTGGACGGAGAACGCTTCCACGGGTCTGATTTCATCGAAGACGCGCACCGCGCGGGTGCCGCGGCGGTGCTCAGCAGCCGGGCCGACTGCAATCCGTTACCGGGTATCGTCGTCGAGAACACCGGCGTCGCTCTCGGCCAGCTGGCGGCGTACTGGAGAAACCGTTTTGACATCCCCGTGATCGGGATTACCGGCAGCAACGGAAAGACGACCGTCAAGGAAATGATTGCCGCAATCCTGACGGAATCCGGTGACGTCCATGCGAGCCCCGGCAACTTCAACAACAACATCGGCGCACCTCTGACACTGCTCGGACTGCGCGACCACCATCGCTTTGCGGTGGTCGAGATGGGAATGAACCATCCCGGGGAGATCGATTACCTGTCACGCCTCACGAGGCCGACCACCGCACTGATCACCAATGCGGCACTGGCACACCTTGAGGGTCTGGGGAGCCTCGCCGGTGTGGTGAGAGCCAAGGCCGAGATTTTCCATGGTTTGCAGACGGGCGGTACGGCAGTCATCAATGCCGACGATCGTTTCATGGCCTACTGGGCCGCCCGGGTAAAGTCTTTTCAAACCATCACATTTGGCCTAAAGAACCGCGCCCGGGTCAGCGGCGAGGTCATGGCCGATGGTGACGGCCAGGTGGTTGAGATTCGTTTGCCGGACGACGTATTCGAGGTACGTCTTAATCTGCTGGGGCGGCACAATGCTGCCAACGCCCTGGCTGCCGCCAGCGTTGGCTGGGCCTGCGGTTGCAGCGCTGACCAGATCCGCACTGGGCTCGAACGGGTGGAGGCGCAGCCGGGGAGACTGCAGATCCGTGCGGGTGCGCGGGGCTCGTGCCTGATCGACGACACCTACAACGCGAACCCGACCTCACTCAAAGCCGCAATAAGGGCGCTGGCGGTACGTCCGGGACGCAAAGCGCTCATCCTGGGCGACATGGCAGAGCTTGGACCTCGCGCCGAGGATTTTCATGCAGAGGCCGGCCGTGAAGCGCGTCAGGCAGGGATCGAACTGCTGCTCACCTGTGGCACCCTGGCAGGACTTGCTGCAGATGCTTTTGGCGAAAATGCCAGTCGCTTCGAGTCGCCCGAAGATCTGATCAAGGCAGCCCGAGCCCTGCTCAGCCCAGGCCTCACGGTACTGGTCAAGGGGTCACGCAGCGCCCGGATGGAACAGGTGGCCGACTCGCTGGTCTGTGTCGCGCAAGACGGAGCCATTGCGTGCTGAAGAGTCTCTTCGAACAGCTGGCACTCGAGTACAGCGTCTTCAACGTATTCCGCTATCTGTCTTTCCGGGCCATCTGTGCTGTGTTGACGGCATTGCTGTTCAGTTTTATTGCGGGCCCTGCCTTGATCCGGAGACTGGAGCGGATTGGTGCACGACAACCGATCCGCGAGGATGGTCCGAGCACTCATCTGGACAAAGATACGCCGACCATGGGCGGGGTACTGATTCTGTCAGCGGTGATCCTGTCCGCCTTGCTATGGGCTGACCTTGGGAACCGTTTTATCTGGGTCACCCTGCTCACCTCGCTGGCCTTTGGCCTGATCGGTTGGGTCGATGACTACTATAAGATCGTCCGGAAGCACTCCCGCGGTATCGGTTCGGGGCAGAAATTTCTCTGGCAAAGTCTGGCCGCCTTCGCGGCGGCACTGGCGCTATATCTCACGGCGCAGTCGCCGGTCGAGACGGCGCTCATCGTTCCGTTATTCAAAGATGTCGCGATTGAACTGGGTTTTGGGTTTGTCCTGTTAACCTGGTTTGTGATCACAGGAAGCAGTAATGCCGTAAACCTGACCGATGGCCTGGACGGTTTGGCAATTTTGCCAAGCGTCTTAGTGGCTGGTGGGTTAGGCGTTTTTGCCTACCTCACCGGCCACGCTCTTTTCTCCGGATACCTCGGCATCCCGTTTGTTGCCGGGGCCGGAGAAGTGCTCATTGTCTGCGCGGCACTGGTCGGGGCTGGCTTGGGATTTCTGTGGTTCAACACCTACCCGGCCCAGATATTCATGGGTGATATCGGCGCGCTCTCCCTGGGCGCCGCCCTCGGCACGATTGCGGTCATTGTCCGCCAGGAGATTGTGCTCGCCATCATGGGCGGTCTTTTCGTGGTCGAGACGGTTTCGGTGGTACTGCAGGTCGCATCTTTCCGGCTGATCGGCCGGCGAATATTCCGCATGGCACCCTTGCACCACCATTTCGAGCAAAAGGGATGGAAGGAGCCCCAGGTGACAGTGCGCTTTTGGATTATCAGCCTGATCCTTGTGCTGATTGGCCTGGCAACGCTCAAGGTCAGGTAAGCGGGCAATGGGGAACGCTTTGGCAACCACTCTGAACCCAACTCCCTGGCGCCGGGCTGCAGTGTTCGGACTGGGTGCCTCCGGGTTCTCGGCGGTGAAATACCTCGCCGGGTTGGGCGTTGAGGTTCAGATACAGGACAGTCGGGATGTGCCGCCATTTCGCACAGAACTCACCCGGCAATACCCGGATATCCCACTGCAGTTGGGCAAGTTCAAGCCACCGGTGCTGGACCGCGCTGATCTGGTCGTGGTCAGTCCCGGGGTTTCTCTGTCAGAACCGGTGTTACAGGAGGTCCGGAAAAAACAGATCGAGATCGTCGGCGATATTGAGCTTTTTGCGCGAGCCTGCCCGGCGCCGATTCTGGCAATTACCGGCTCTAACGGAAAAACCACGGTGACGACACTGGTGGGCGAAATGCTCCGGGCACAAGGTTTGAATGCACCAGTGGGGGGAAACATCGGCAGGCCTGCGCTGGATCTTCTCGACGGGTCCGTTCCGGAACTCGTGGTACTGGAGTTATCCAGTTTCCAGCTTGAAACCACAGATTCAATGCGCGCGAGAGCTGCCGCTATCCTGAATCTTTCTCCTGATCATATGGATCGTTACGCCAGCATCACGCAATATCGCAAGGCCAAGCAGCGGATCCTTGATGGCGCTCAGATGGCGGTCCTCAACAGAGAAGACCCGGTTCTAAAAGATATGGATACGTCCGGTGCAGCCGAATCCGTATCGTTCGGCCTGGATGCACCATCACGGGAAACCGACTACGGCATTATTGCCGATGCCGAGGGCAAAGAATGGATGGTTCGCGGGCAAGAAAGGATTGCACCTGTCGCACCGCTTTCCATGACCGGCCGGCATAACCTGATGAATGCACTGGCGGCTGTTGCGCTCATTGAATCGGCAGGATATCCCGTTGAACAAGCGGGCTTGGATGCACTTTTGGCATTTCGTGGTCTGGCGCACCGGTGTGAGCCGGTGCTGGAGCAAAACGGTGTCGTCTGGATCAATGACTCCAAGAGCACCAATCCCGGTGCAGCAGAAGCGGCGCTCATCGGACTGGATCGTCCGGTGGTGCTGATTGCCGGTGGGCAGTCCAAAGGGGCCAACTTCAATCCCCTAGCCGAAGCCATACAGCGTTACGCCCGTCAGGTCCTGTTGATCGGGGAAGACCGCATGGAACTCGCAGCCGCCATCGGCGATCGGGTTCCGGTGACGCTGGCGGATGATCTTCCTCAGGCTGTGAAACTGGCAGCACGCTGGGCGCAGGCCGGCGATGCGGTGCTTTTTTCTCCTGCCTGTGCGAGTTTTGACATGTTCAAGGATTTCGCCCATCGCGGCGAAATCTTTTCCGGTCTGGTCCGGGAGATGATCGGATGAACGTTGTCGACATCAACGGGCAGATGCCACGTCGACTGTCGAGCGCGGACCCGTTGTTGCTGGCGCCCGTCGCCGTACTGCTTGCCTTAAGCATCGTCATGGTGTTCTCCGCTGCCATTGGCACTCATGGCGGCATTGGCGGCGGGATGGCAGTTCTGGCCAAGCATGTTTTCGGTATCACGCTGGGTCTTGCCGTAGGTGTTGCCGCTGCCTGCGTACCGCTCACCTTATGGCAGCGCTCGACCCGGCTGCTGCTGGCCCTGGGCGCTGCGCTGCTTGCGCTGATACTGGTTCCCGGCATCGGACATGAGGTCAACGGGAGCACCCGATGGCTGCCCTTGGGGCCGCTTCACTTTCAGCCCTCGGAACTCATTAAAGTCCTGACAGTACTCTTTCTCGCGGACCATTTCGTGCGCCATGCATCGGCGATGGACTCCTTTCACTCGAGCATCCTGGTCCCCGCCACGGTGGTCGGCACCCTCGGGGTATTGCTGTTGCTCGAGCCCGATCTTGGATGTACTGCGGTGATCATGATAGTGACGCTGGGCATGATGTTCCTCGCGGGTACCCCCGTGCGCTACATCTTGGGCGCGATCGCTGTAGCAGTCTGTGCGGTTGCGGTCCTGATCATGAGTGCCGAATACCGGCTGGACCGGGTGGCGAGTTTCATTGATCCGTGGGCCGATCCCTATGGATCAGGATTTCAGCTGGTCCAGGCCCTGATTGCGCTGGGCAGCGGTGAGTGGTTTGGCGTGGGTTTGGGCGCAAGTGTGCAGAAACTCTTTTACCTGCCGCATGCCAGCAATGATTTTCTGACTGCGGTGGTAGGGGAAGAGCTGGGGCTGGTTGGCGTGGCGGGCCTGTTGTGCCTTTATGGTCTCGTCCTGTGGCGGGTATTTAATCTGGCCGGCCGTGCCGCCCAGGCGAAAGCGTTTTTCGGGGCTCGGCTTGCGCAGGGAATCGGCCTGCTGCTGATTGTTCAGGTGATGTTCCATTTCGCGGTTAACCTCGGTTTGGTACCGACCAAGGGCCTGAACCTGCCACTCATGAGTTACGGGGGCAGCAGCATGCTGATCAACGGACTGGCCTTTGGTCTTCTGATCTCTATTGAACACAGTCTTTCCAAAGGCCGCGTGGGGGCGCATTGACCACTGTGATGATCATGGCAGGCGGAACTGGCGGGCACGTTTATCCGGCGCTCAGCGTGGCTGAACGCCTGCGTGATCAAGGCATCGAGGTCGTTTGGCTCGGTACCCGTAAAGGGCTTGAGGCCCGGATCGTGCCGGCAGCCGGATTCGATATTGAGTGGCTCGATGTAAAAGGATTGGTCGGCACGTCCTGGCTGAGAAAAATCAGTATGCCATGGATGCTGCTGAGAGCGGTCAGCCAGGCCATGACGGTCATGCGCCGCCGTCTTCCCCATGCCGTACTGGGCATGGGTGGATTTGCGGCAGGCCCGGGCGGCATCGCCGCGTGGCTGCTGCGCCGGCCGCTCGTTATCCACGAGGCCAACGCTGTGTGCGGTGTGACGAACCGCCTGCTGGCTCCGCTGTCAAAAAGAATCCTGACAGGTTTCAAAGGCGTCCACCACCTGGGTGCAAAGGCCCGATGGACGGGAAATCCGGTGCGACAAGAGATCAGCCAGCCAGAATCGACAGCCTTGTTGACCAATGCATCGCGGCCGCTCCAGCTATTGGTACTGGGCGGCAGTCAGGGTGCCCGGTCGATCAATGAACTGGTGCCGCAGGCGCTGTCCCAGTCCCGGTGCGAATCACAATTGACTATCACGCATCAGTGCGGTCCCGGCCGCGATGAGCACGTCCGCCGGGCCTATGCGGATGCGCAGATATCGGCCCACGTGGTCCCGTTTATCGAGGACATGGCGTCCGCTTACCGCGATGCCGATCTGGTCATTGCCCGGTCCGGCGCCATGACGGTGACTGAATTGTGCACAGCGGGTCTGCCGTCAATACTGCTGCCTTTTCCCTACGCCGCGTCGAATCACCAGGTAGCGAATGCCGATGTGCTGTTAGGCACGGGCGGTGCCGTGGTGATCCATGCTTCGGAACTTGATCCAAGCCGCCTCGCCCGGGAGATCGACAGCCTGACCCAGGATCGACTCGCGCTGGCGAAAATGGGCCGCGCGGCCCGCTCGCTCGCACGTCCGGATGCTACTGCTGAGGTGGTGAGCCATTGCCTGGAGGTTGCTCATGCGTGAGTTTGTTCGCCATGTGCATTTCGTCGGCATCGGCGGTGCCGGGATGAGCGGGATCGCCTCGGTGCTGATAGATCAGGGGTACAGCGTCAGCGGGTCTGATCAGGTTGAATCGATGGCGACCCGGACCTTATCCCAAAAGGGCGCACAGGTCTGGCTCGGTCACGATCCTGATTACGTGAAAGGTGCTGATGTTGTGGTCGTTTCCAACGCGGTCGGAAGCGACAATCCGGAAGTCGTCACCGCGGCGAAACAAGGTATCCCGGTCGTGCCCCGGGCTCAGATGCTCGGAGAGCTCATGCGCTTTCGCAACGGCATTGCAGTCGCCGGAACCCATGGCAAGACAACCGCAACAAGCCTGGTGGCAGCTGTGTTTGCCGAGGCACAACTGGATCCCACGTTTCTGGTAGGTGGTTTGGTGAAAAGCGAGGCGGGTAATGCGCGTCTTGGCAACGGCCGGTGGCTGATTGCCGAAGCTGATGAGAGTGATGCATCTTTCCTGCATCTGCAGCCACACATCGCGGTGGTCACCAACATCGACACCGATCACATGGCGACCTATAGCGGTGATTTTGACCAGCTCACCGATACTTTCCGGAGTTTTCTCCATAACCTGCCGTTTTACGGGCTGGCCGTGCTGTGTTCGGATGACCCCGTTATCCGTGATCTTCGATCTCATATTCGCAGACCCGTTGTCAGTTACGGCGTGGAAGCGGGCGCCGACTATCAAGCGACCAATATCCGGCAGAAGGGCACCCGAATGCAGTTTGAAGTCACGCTGACGGGAGGGCGCAGCGTGGAGATCGATCTGGCGCTTCCGGGTCTGCATAACGTCCAAAACGCTCTTGGAGCCATTGCAGTGGCTGACAAGGTCGGCATCGGTGCTGATGCCATTGTCGCAGGCCTTCGGGGTTTCGCCGGCATTGATCGCCGGTTTGAGATTCTCGGGGACCTGATTCTCGATTCAGGCCGGGCGTTGCTTGTTGACGACTACGCACACCATCCCCGGGAAATTGCGGCGACGCTGGCGGCAGCCAAAGGTTGCTGGCCCGATCGGCGAAAGGTGGTCGTTTTCCAGCCCCACCGTTTCACCCGGACGCAGGAACTTCTGGATGACTTCAGTGCCTTGCTCGACAGCGTTCCGTGTCTGGTCATTACCGAGGTCTACGCCGCTGGCGAAAAGCCGATACCAAGGGCAGATGGCCGGGCCCTGTGCCGTTCGATCCGGGCACGTGGCGGCACTGACCCCGTGTTTGTTCCTGAACTCGATCAGCTGAAAGATGCTCTCATGCCGATACTGCGCGATGGTGATGTTGTCCTGACGCTGGGTGCGGGCGATATCGGTCGGGCAGCACGCGAGCTGGTTCCGCCGGTGCGGTTACAGGAGGGAACCTACGGGTGAGTGTGACAATGACTGCAGACAAACAGACGGCATTCGAGGGAGTTCGAGGCGCTATCCGATGCGCCGAGCCGATGGCGGAACATACCAGCTGGAAGGTCGGCGGCCCCGCCCGTTACTTTTTCGAGCCCGCCGACCGCGACGATCTGACGGCGTTTCTTCAGGGCCTGGATGAGGAGGTGCCGATCCTTTGGCTCGGCCTGGGCAGCAACCTGCTGGTACGTGACGGCGGCTTCGATGGTGCCGTGATCGCAACACATCGGGGGCTTCGTGCGTTGACGGATCTCGGACCCGGGCGCGTGCTGGCCGAGGCGGGTGTCTCCTGTGCACGCTTTTCACGATTCGCCAAAAAGCAGGGCTGGATCGGGGCTGAATTTCTCGCCGGTGTTCCCGGGACTATGGGAGGCGCTCTCGCCATGAACGCCGGGGCTTTCGGTTCTGAAACCTGGAGTCTTGTCGACGAGGTAGAACTGGTCGATCGTGAAGGCGCCTTCCACCGGTTCAAGGCTCAGTCGTTTACGGTTTCTTACCGAAAGGTAGAGATTCCGAAAGGGCACTGGTTCACCGCAGGCTGCTTCCAGCTTCGCGAGGGGTCAGAAGACGATGAAGGCATCACGGTCCGCTCGCTTCTTGAAAAACGCACAGAAACCCAGCCGGTTCGCCAATCCAGTGCAGGGTCTGTTTTCCGGAATCCACCGGATGACCATGCGGCACGGCTGATCGAGGCCGCGGGTCTTAAAGGCATGCGATTCGGCGGCGCCACCGTCTCGCCGCAGCACGCGAACTTTATCGTTAATGACCAGCGGGCCTCGGCGCGGGACATCGAGACACTCATCGACAAGGTGCGAGAGGCGGTCGCTGATCACGCGGGTGTGGTTCTCGAGCCGGAGGTACAGTTTGTGGGGGATCATCAATGAGCGCCAATAGCATCGGTTTCCCGGAGCTGCGTCCTGTGTCGAACCCGACGGCACCTTCGGACACGCCGGATACCGGACCCGCCCGTATGCGTCGTTGGCAGTGTATCGCCGTACTCGCTGTTCTACTGGTTACCGCGCTTGCCGCAGACCAGATTATCCGATCCGGTTACTTCACCATCGAAAAAGTCACTGTTGCGACTCCCCTCTCGTATGTTGACCGCGGCATCGTTGAACGGACGGCTTGGCGCAGCATACAGGGGAATTACCTTAACGTGGATCTGAACCGGATTGAGGCGGCTCTGGAAACACTGCCCGGTATCTACCAGGCAATGGTGCGCCGCGTCTGGCCTGATGCCCTGGCGCTTGGCATTGTCGAGACCCAGGCGATGGCACGCTTTGAGAACCTTGACAATCCTGGCGAGATATCTACCGACAGTTATATCAACCTTGCGCCGACACAGATTTTGTCGACGTCGCCGGTACTTCGTGGTCCTAAAGTGCAGCGGGAGACCCTGGTCGACGTCTTTTTCTCGATCTTCCCGGTATTGCAGGAAGTGAGGCTTGCCCCCCTGGAACTGTCGGTGAGCAAGGCCGGCCGCTGGTCGTTGGTACTGCAGTCGCACGATTCGCCACCCGACGCAAACTTTGCACTATTGCTCGGCCGCGATGGGGTTGTTGAGAAAGTAGATCGTTTTGCGCGCAGCTATTCCATCGCCCTTCGCGACAAGGTTGATCTCATCTCCAAAGTCGATATGCGGTACGCCAACGGCTTTGCTGTGCAGTGGCATCAGGGCCCGATTCAGGCGCCGGTGCAATTGGCCGGGCTTTCAGGAAACTAGGGGTTGATCGTAACGTCATGAGCAAGAGACTCGCTAAGGAAGTCATCGTCGGACTCGACATCGGGACCGCCAAAGTACTGGCGGTGGTTGCCGAGGTTAAGGAGAACGACGAGGTCGAGATACTGGGTGTGGGACAGCAACCCTCCCGTGGATTGCGTAAAGGGGTGGTAGCCAATATTGATTCCACGGTGCAGTCGATCCAGCAGGCGATAGAAGAGGCAGAACTCACCGCCGAATGCAGAATCAGTTCAGTCTACGCCGGGATCGCCGGGGCCCATATCAACAGCATGAACTCACACGGGGTTGCCGCGGTCAAGAACCGTGATGAGGTGAGTCCGGAAGATGTCGAGCGGGTATTGGATGCGGCGCAGGCCCAGGCGATCCCCAACGATCAGCAGGTACTGCACATCCTCCCCCAGGATTTCATCATTGATGGGCAGGAAGGCATCCGCGAACCGATCGGGATGAGCGGGGTCCGCCTCGAGGCAAAGGTGCACATCATCACCGGGGCTGTCAGCGCAGCGCAGAACATCATCAAGTGCATTACCCGCTGCGGACTCGAGGTGGAGGACGTCGTGCTCGAGCAGGTCGCTTCCAGTTATGCCGTACTCGACGAGGACGAAAGGGAACTTGGCGTCTGTATGGTCGACATCGGCGGCGGGACGACCGATATCGCGGTATTCACCGATGGTGCGATCCGGCATACGGCGGTGTTGCCGGTTGCGGGCGATCAGGTGACCAACGATATCGCGGTGGCTTTGCGCACCCCGACACAGGCCGCGGAAGAGCTAAAAAAGAAATTCGGTACAGCCTTGGCGCAGCTGGCTCCCGAAGGAGAAATGATCGATACCCCGAGTGTCGGTGAGCGGGCCCCAAGGAAGCTCGCGCGCACGACACTGGCCGACGTTATCGAGCCGCGGGTAGAGGAACTCTTCCTGCTCATTCAAGCCGAATTACGGCGTAGCGGATACGAGGAACTGCTTGGGACCGGCATCGTCCTCACAGGAGGCAGTGCCAAGCTGGCCGGAATGGTCGAACTTGCCGAAGAGATTTTTCACATGCCGGTGCGCCTTGGAGTGCCTCAGTATGTCGGCGCGCTGAGCGAGGTGGTGCGCAACCCCTCATATGCAACAGGGGTCGGTCTGGTGCTGTTTGGTCTTGAGCACCCGACCCAGCAGAAGATCAGTGGCCGAAGGCTCGCGACTGCACCTGCTGCAGAACTCGTCAACAAGATGAAACGCTGGTTTTCAGCCCACTGGAAAGAGGACTGAGCATGCACGTCCCTGCAAAGAATCCATTCTCAGCGATCAGATTTTTTATGTTGTTAGCAATACAGCCATTTCTTTTCGTTCAACCCCTATCTGAGGAGAACTATTATGTTTGAACTCATGGAAGTCTCTGGCCAGCAGGCCGTTATCAAGGTCATTGGAATCGGTGGCGGTGGCGGGAATGCTGTCGACCATATGTTATCGGCCAGCCTTGAGGGGGTTGAATTTATCAACGCCAACACTGACGCGCAGGCGCTTCACCGCTCTGGTGTTTCCAAGGTAATGCAGCTCGGAGAAGGGTTGACCCGGGGCCTTGGTGCCGGCGCAGATCCGGAGGTCGGCCGGCAGGCCGCATCGGAAGATCGCGACAAGATCGCGGCGGCTCTTGAGGGGACCGACATGGTCTTCCTGACAGCCGGCATGGGGGGCGGTACCGGAACAGGAGCCGCGCCGGTCGTGGCGCACCTTGCGCGGGAAAAAGGCATTCTCACCGTTGCGATAGTGACCCGCCCGTTTGGGTTCGAGGGCAAAAAGCGGATTGCTGCCGCGGATCACGGGATCAAGGAGCTTGGAGAACTGGTCGACTCGCTGATCGTCATACCGAATGAACGGATTATGGAGGTCATGGGTGGTAACGTGACACTGCTCGAAGCGTTCGGTAAGGCGAACGAAGTGCTCTTCAATGCCGTGCAGGGTATCTCCGAACTGATTACGCGTCCTGGCCTCATTAACGTCGATTTTGCTGATGTGCGCACCGTCATGGCGGAGATGGGTATGGCGATGATGGGGTCGGCAACCGCCACCGGGCCGGACCGTGCAATGGCGGCGTCGCGCGGTGCGGTTTCGAGTCCGTTACTGGAAGAGGTCGATATTCACGGCGCCAAGGGGCTTTTGGTGAATGTGTCGGCCGGCCCGGACATGCAGCTCGATGAATTTGCCCAGGTGGGTGAGATCGTCAACGAATACGCATCCGAAGACGGGACGGTTGTCATCGGCACCGTGCTTGATCCGGAAATGGAAGATGAACTGCGTGTCACGATGGTGGCTACCGGCATCCGCAAGGCACCGCAGATCAGCCTGGTGAAAGACGGCGCTATTGCGGAAGGTACGGCAGCAGAGAGTGTTGACTACGACCAGCCCACGGTGATTCGCCGGCGGCCACGGGCGGCGGGTGATATCGATGCCCAAGGTAATGCCGCTGTAGACATGGATTACCTGGACGTCCCGGCCTTCCTCCGAAAACAGGCAGACTGACCAGAATTTAGGGGGGCGCAGGCCAGAAACAGCCTTATGAGGTAAATTCTGCAAAAAAAGGGGTAAAAATATTTCAAAAAAAGTCCTAATTACTGATTTTTCCGTGTAAAATGGCGCTAATGCACACAGCAAAAGTGTGCAAAAGCCCGAAAAACCGGGAAATCAGGCAGGATGATTCGGCAAAGAACATTAAAAAATGTCATCGGCGCAACCGGCGTCGGTCTGCACACCGCAAAGAAAGTCTACCTGACGCTTCGCCCGGCGCCTGCTAATACCGGGATTGTGTTCCGCCGGGTCGATCTTGATCCGGTTGCAGAAATTCCAGCCTCTCTTGACCGTGTGAGTGACACACGGCTCTCGACCACGCTTGAGCACAATGGTGTCCGCGTCTCCACGGTAGAGCATCTGATGTCGGCGTTTGCCGGCCTGCATATTGACAATGTCATTGTCGAGCTCGATGCTGACGAAGTTCCGATCATGGATGGCAGTGCAGGCATCTTCGTGTTCCTAATTCAGTCTGCCGGAATCGAGATGCAGTCGGCAGCCAAACAGTTCATCCGCATCAGCAAACCGATAGAGATCAAGGACGGAGACAAGTGGGCGCGCTTTGAACCTTTTGACGGGTTCAGGGTCAGTTTCAGCATCGACTTTGACCATCCCTCCATGCAGTCATCTGCACAGCAGGCAACCGTTGATCTTTCCAAGATATCTTTTGCCAAAGAAGTCAGCCGCGCAAGGACATTTGGATTTCTTCAGGACGTCGAAGCATTGCAGGAAGCCGGGCTCGCCCGCGGCGGCAGTCTCGACAACGCGATCGTCATGGATGACTACCGGGTGATTAACGACGATGGGCTTCGCTACGGCGATGAATTCGTAAAGCACAAGATTCTCGATGCCATTGGTGATCTTTACCTGCTGGGTTGTCCGCTGATCGGCAGTTTTCATGCCCACAAATCCGGGCATGGGCTCAATAACCGCCTCCTTCGCGAACTCGGACAGCGCCAGGACTGCTGGGAGAAGGTCTCGTTTGACGGCTTTGAGTCGACCACCCCGCCTGGGTTTTTGCATCCCGCATTTGTCTGATCACCGCCGCTGCGCGGTATCCAAAGCTGTTGTCTCGCTTCGGTCCTTTCGACCCTAATTTGGCGCAAAATCTTCGTTTTCCATTACTGGGTGTCGCAGCCAGAACGCCCACCCCATGGCGTATCAGGTGAAATTGGCCACCGCCGTGTGTCCGCCCATGGCCTTTTCAACATAATGGTTTTGGACAAAGGGAGGAAGAACCGATGGAAACTATCAGCACCTTCGGCATTGTGGGTACCGGCATTATCGGCGCAGGGTGGGCAGCACGTGCCTTGGCGAGCGGCCTTGATGTACTTGCCTATGATCCCGGAGCGGATGCGAAAGCCCATCTTGAAAAGAAACTCCGTCAGATCTGGCCGGTGCTGGAACGAACCGGCCTGCACCCCAAGGCGTCGATGGAACGCCTGGCATTCTGCGAGTCTGTCGAAGCGGTCGCGGAGCAAGCGCAGTTCATCCAGGAAAGTGCGCCGGAGCGAATCGATCTTAAGACCGGCTTGCATGCGCAGATCGATGCAGCAGCCCCACGCGAGACTCTGATCGCCTCAAGTACTTCGGGCCTCCTGCCCAGTGAGTTCCAGTCGCAGTGTCTTCACCCGGAACGTATCCTGGTGGGGCACCCCTTTAACCCGGTGTACCTGTTACCCCTGGTTGAGGTGCTTGGCGGCGCAAAGACTGCTAGCGACAGCGTCGACCGTGCCGTCGAGGTTTATCGCACACTGGGAATGTATCCGCTGAAGGTGCGCACCGAGGTTCCCGGGTTTCTTTCTGATCGTCTGCAGGAGGCTTTGTGGCGGGAGATTCTGCACTTGGTCAATGACGATGTAGCAACGCCCGAAGAACTCGATGCGGCCATATGCTACGGGCCCGGATTGCGTTGGGCGCTGTGGGGCGCCTGCCAGATTTTTCATCTGGCCGCCCAGCCGGGAGGAATGGGGCAGTTCCTCAAGCACTTCGATCCGTCGCTCTTTCCCTGGACACGTCTTGAGCCACCCGAGATCACAGATGCGTTGGCGGACAAAATGCATTCCGGATGCGAAGAAATGTCAGGGACACTAAGTCTTGACGAAATGGAACAGGTGCGTGACGATGCATTGATCGGCATCATTGAGTCGCTGCAAAAGCGCAATCTCGGTGCGGGCGCCGTACTCAATGCGCATCAACAGCGCATTCGCGGGGTGGCGCAGGAAGAGGCGGGCTGAACTGCTCGGAAACGACGACAGGAGTCACTGATGGATTTTTCGCTAAGTGAAGAGCAGCAGATGCTGGTCGACAGCGCCCGCGCATTTACCGAAAAAGAACTTTATCCCTACGAAGATGAGGTGGAGTCGACCGACGCGGTTCGCCCCGAACTTGCCCAGCAGATCCGCGAACGTGCGCTTGCCCAGGGCTTCTACGCAGCCAACATGCCAGAGGACCTCGGCGGCGGCGGCCTCGATTGTGTTTCACTTTCCCTGGTAGAGCGGGAACTGGGGCGGGCCAACTTTGCCCTTCAGTATCTGGTGGGCCGGCCGAGCAATATTCTCCAGGCCTGTGTCGGTGAGCAGCGGGACCGCTATCTGCTGCCGTGTATTCGGGGTGAGAAGACTGACTGCCTGGCGATGACGGAGCCGGGTGCGGGATCGGATCTTCGCTCAATGCAGTGCCGGGCCGAGCGCGATGGCGATGACTACGTGATCAACGGCACCAAGCATTTTATCAGTCACGCGGATATTGCCGATTTCGTGATTCTTTTTGCAGCCACCGGCGAAGAAGAGTCATCACGGGGTCCGCGCAAACTGATCAGTTCATTTCTGGTGGATAAGGGAACGCCCGGATTCACCGTGCGCCCGGGATATCACAGCGTGTCCCACCGCGGTTATCACAACTGCATCCTCGAATTCGACAACTGTCGGATTCGGGCATCGCAGATGCTGGGGGCTGAGCACCAGGGCTTCAATGTGGCTAACGAGTGGCTGGGCGCTACCCGGCTGCAGGTGGCGGCGATGTGTCTCGGCCGGGCTTACCGCGCACTGGAGCACGCGACCGACTGGGCCGCCGAGCGTCAGCAGTTCGGACAGTTTATTGGCCGCTTTCAGGGCGTCGGTTTCAAA
>CAYSMI010000008.1:6966-20868 GCA_964432165.1 uncultured Acidiferrobacter sp. | reverse complement strand
AGAGGGGTTGCCTTCCTATGGCGGACACGCCACCTCCCGAAACTCCAAAACTCTCGCCGGGAGAGCAGTTGCGCAAAGCGCGCCAGGGATACCGCTGGTCGGTAGAGGATGTTGCGGCAAACCTGAATCTCACGGCAGAAGTGGTGCGCGCGCTGGAATCCGGCGATCATGAAGCGCTACCGGGAGCGACTTTTGTCAGAGGCTACCTGCGTGCCTACGCCCGGCTGATGGAGATTGACGAATCTGTGGTGCTGCCCGATACCGATGGGGCAGAAGGGGAGAGCATCGGTTCTGTCGTGCCGCTCCTGGGGAAAGAGGCCTTTAAGGAGAAAAAGGGACGTCAATGGCTTAAGTTTTCGACGGCCCCAAAAAAGGGCTGGCGAAAAACCTTGCTTATTTCATTGATTGTGCTCGCGGGCATCGTAGTGGCTTGGTGGTTCAGTGGGCTACTGCCTACATTCCAGCAGTTAAACGGTGATTCTGGCCACAAGACCGAGGCATCCGGGGCCATCACGATTCCGCTTAATACCCAGAACTGAATCACCCCTCAAGAGCAGGCCTGGAGCGGCCCGTTTTCATTCAAGAGGCGTCCAGAATCGTCTGCATAAGCGATGGGTCAATGTTGCCCCCGCTGATGATGACACCCACGCGTCCTGTGGGTTTTATTACTCCGCTGAGCAACGCTGCCAGCCCAAGTGCACCTGAAGGCTCGACGACAATTCGTGCGTCTTCAAACAGTACCCGCGTGGCGTTGATAATTGCCTGTTCTGGGACGCTGACCATATCGTGCACCCGCTTGATGATAATGTCGAATGTCAGTTGACCCAGGGATTCGGTCCGGGTGCCGTCAGCGATAGTCTGGGGATTCTCGATTCGCTCGATACGCCCGCTGCGAAATGACCGCACGGCGTCGTCGGCGTTCTCAGGCTCTACACCGATGACCTTGCAGCTGGGTGAGAGTGCGTCAGCGCTTAGCACGCTGCCGCTCAGCAGACCACCGCCGCCACAAGGGACGAGCAGCGTGTCCAGGGGGCCTGTTGTCTGTAGCAGTTCCATCGCAGCGGTACCCTGGCCGGCGATGATGTGCGGATGATCAAAGGGCGGAATCAGTGTGTATCCCTTCTCTGCAATTAGCTCCTGGCAGAGCGTCTCTCGTTTGCTGTTCGCGGGATCGTAAGTCACGATCCGGGTCGCATAGCGCTTTGTTCCGCTGAGTTTTGTCGCAGGCGCATTTTCGGGCATGACGATGGTGGTTTCGATGCCAAGAAGATGTCCCGCCAGAGCAACCGCCTGGGCATGGTTACCCGAGGAGTGGGTGATCACGCCTTTGCGACGGTCTCGTCCACTTAATTGGCTGAGGGCGTTCCAGGCGCCACGAAACTTGAAGGCGCCAATGCGCTGCAGGTTTTCGCACTTGAAGAAAATGTCCGCACCGACCTTCTGATCAATCGGGGTGCCGTGGAGCGCGGGGGTCTTGTGTGCAACACCGTCAAGGCGCCGGGCAGCCAGGAGAATATCGTCGTAATCAGGAAGTGTGGCAGGCAAAGCGGATTCCGGTTACAGGTCTGATGCGGTATTCAACCGCAAAATGGCAGGCGGCATATGGCCGGCCCGTCAGTTACCGCTACAATCGTTGAAAAACCGTCGGGCTGTCAACATGAGTGATTCCCCATTGAAACCCCTTGAGATTGAAACCGGCGCGGCGCCGGTATTTTCCATCATCTGGCTGCATGGTCTCGGCGCCGATTGCCGTGATTTCCAAGATCTACCGAAGATGCTCAGCCTTCCTGGTGGCCTGCCTATTCGCTTTATTCTTCCGAACGCGCCTGAACGGCCCATTACACTTAATGGCGGTATGGTTATGCGGGGCTGGTATGACCTTACCGGCATGGAGGTCGTCAAGCAGGAAGATGCCGCGGGGCTTGCCGAGGCGGCGGACATTGTCGAGTCGCTCGTGAATAAGGAAGTAGAGCGTGGCGTGCCTCGCTCCCGGATCCTGGTGGGTGGTTTTTCCCAGGGCGGTGCGGTAGCACTGCACTATGCGTTTCGCTGCCACGAACCCCTGGCGGGGATTGTCGGCCTTTCTACCTATCTGCCGCTTTCGGGAGAATTTGCCAGCGCGGCGTCCAAAGAAGCGATCAGGACGCCGGTCTTTCTCGCACACGGACTCTTTGACCCCGTGCTTGTGCTGGCTCTGGGAGAAAGCAGCCGGCAGGTGCTTCAGGACAGTGGTTGCGATGTCTCCTGGCATACCTATCCCATGGCGCATACCGTAGCGCCGGAAGAGGTACGCGATTTATCTGCCTGG
Organism: uncultured Acidiferrobacter sp.; assembly: GCA_964432165.1. Taxonomy (GTDB): domain Bacteria; phylum Pseudomonadota; class Gammaproteobacteria; order Arenicellales; family UBA868; genus UBA868. The sequence goes on along the minus strand of CAYSMI010000008.1, from coordinate 18,560 downwards.
CTTTCATCTCGTATCTGGCCCGAGAGCGGCCCGGGTTAAATCGCGTTCTTCTCGTCTATCGCCCGTTGTCGGGATTCCAGTTGCTCGAGCGCGGCGCGGATCCGGGGAAGATACGGATTGATGGCAAGGGCGTCGCGAAATGCAGCGGTCGCGGGACCAAATTGGCGCTGACGCAGGAATATCAAACCCAGCCCGGACAGTGCACCAAAATGACGGGGCTCGCGCTGAAGTGTTTCCCTGATGTCATCAATGGATTCCTGATAGGCGCCCATAAGATAGAGCACAGTGGCTCGCTTGTTCCAGCCTTCGGCAAAAGCGGGAACCTGCTGGATCACCTCACTGAAATAGCGGTAGGCGTTCCGGTACTGGCCAGCACCCATCGCCTGGCTTCCATTTGCGAGTGCCTGTGCCGCCTTCGGGTTATCGGTGTCACGCCACAGTTTCCAGATCTCACCCGCGATCTCGTCTGCCGCTTCTTGATCAGGCGCAGTCTTGAGCTCCGGGAAAAGTAGATCCAGACGCGGGTGAGTCTGATCAGCCGACGCCGCCGAGACGATAGACACATAGGCAACTGCCGCAATGACCAGTGGAACCCTACGAAAAAGACGGAATCGCTTGCTCATTGGACAGAGCCGATGATCTCAAGTGCGCGGGTGTGCAGTTGCTGATTGGCGCTCGCAAGCGCTTCGCCCGCCGAGTCGAAGGTCAGGGCTTTCCCCTGCCAGTCACTGATACAGCCGCCTGCGCCCTCGACCACCGGTACCAGTGCGAGATAGTCGAAACGGCCGAGTCCCGCCTCCATGACGAGGTCTGTAAAGCCACAGGCGAGAAGGCCATAGGCGTAGCAGTCAGCGCCAAACTGGCGAAACCGTACCGTTTCGCTGACTCGGCAGAAAAGCTCCCACTCGTTCGGGCTGAACATATCCGGTGTGGTTGCATTCAAGGTAGCGTCTTTGAGGGAGTCTGTTTGGGCGCTATGGCAGGGTTGCCCATTGTAGAGCGTCGGCTGGTCCTTTATTCCCATCCAGCGCTCATCCAGCGAGGGCATATCAATGATGCCCAGCACCGGTCTGCGCTCGAAGAGCAGGGCGATCAGACACCCGAAAGAGCGCTTTCCCGTGGCGAAACTCTTGGTGCCATCGATCGGATCGATGACCCACAACCAGTCAGAGTCTGTATTCTGCTCACCACCTTCTTCTCCATAGATACCATGCCCGGGATACTCACGCCCAATCAGTGAACGCGCTTTTTGTTCGATTTCAAGATCTGCTGCTGTTACCGGCGTGCCGTCCGACTTTCTGCCGACATCCTGTGCCGCCCGGAAGTATTTCTGCGCAATCACCCGGGCTTCATCCGCCAGCGCCTGGGCGAAGTTCGCAATTGATGGTTCTATGGTTAGGGACATGGATCAGGTGAATTGTCGAAAGACTGACAAAAAAAGCATAGTTCGGGTCAGTGCTCTAGCGCGGCCATATTCACCTGCTGGAGAACCTTCTGGCGTCCGCCAAGGCCTTTAAATTTAACCTTGCTATCGATAATTTCAACGTTGGCGGATACCCCCCGCAGTTTGGCATACAGAACCCCGTTGGCAGAGCCGTGGGACAATGCAACACGTGAAATGATCTCAAGACCCTTGCTGTCAATGAAAATGGGGTCCAGCAGAATGTTTTCTTCCTGGGTATGGGCGATCAATTGGCCCTGCACGTTTTTCACGTTCAGCATCTTATCGAGCGGTGATTCCTTCTTGGCAGGGTCTCTAAAACCCGCAATGAGCGGCTCCACATCACGCATCGAGAGGTTCATCCGGCCGTCAATCTTCATCGGTTGATCCCAGGTCAGATGTCCCTCGCTGATAACAAACTTGCCCCACCAGTCCCGGTCAGTCTCGCGTCCTGGTGTGATGAGTTGTGTATCATGAAGCCGCAAGGAGGTGTCCTGCAATCGGTAGGTCTTGCGGCGATAATCACCTTCAGTCAGATTCGCTGATAGCTCAAATGCGGTGTGGACCTCTCTGTCACGCGCCATCAGCGATACCTTTTCACCTGTCAGTGTGATACTGCCCTCGGCGGTGCCGCGGTTGAGGGACATCCCCCCGCGAAGCCGGCCCGTGCCGGAGAGGAACTTGAGGCCGGACTGTCGGGGCAGATAGGCATTGTAGTGGGTGATGTCACGGATGACTCCTTCGCCGATATCAAAAGAAAATTGACTCTGGCTCTCCAGTTCCTGATGGTAAAGGTACAGTCTTGGGGCGCGAATGGAGGCCGTCAGGTTTTTCCCCTTCAGATGGGCCTGTGATTGACCCCCCTGAGTCAGGTGAAAGTCATCGATAGTGACCTTGAGCTGTACCGGATGCCGAGCCTTTGCATCGACACTTCCCTGGATCTCACCACTACCAGAGGCCTCCAGGGCAAGAAACGTGGTCTGGAAGTCCTCGGATTGAAAGGCGAAATGACTGCCATCGACTACCTCACCCTCTTTCAAGACCAATCTTGTATCGAGGGTTCCAGCACCCGCGATGCCAAAGTTGTACAGCGCATCGGGCAGAAAGTAAATCCTGCCGAGGTTTTCCAAGTTGCCCTTTGCAGTGATCATTCCCGACCAGAATTTCAGCATGTCCTTTCCCCGATTTTCGCGGAGAATATTTTTGGCAACAGATAAATCCGCGCTGATCTGCAGAATGTCTGCCGAGTCCTGTGGTTGTGATAGATCACCCACAGCCATAGTGGCCTGAACCTTGCGTACTTCTACCGGCCCGCCCTTGGTAACAAAACTCATGGTCAGAGCGTCCAGTTTGCCGTTACCCTGCAGAGTCATTTCGTTAAAGCCCGCTTTTCGAATTTTGTCAGCGGAAACATCCGCGAGCCTTAGAGTCCACGGGGGCTTCACCGGGTCTTGCAGTGTTGAAGGATCGGATTTTGGTTTGGAATCAGGCTCGTTGATACTGGCGGATGAACTCTGCTCGGCGAGGACAGACGGCAGCTTAATTTTTTTATTTTTCGGGCTTTGAGCGTACCGGATTTCAACACCTTCGCCCCGTGCCTTTTTGATATTCACCGTCCGGTTGATGAGCGGGAGTAACGACAGGCTGACCGAGCCTGAATCTACGCGTAGAAAAAAATGGTTTCCTCTTACCGTCGTGGCGTTGAGTTCAAGGCCTTGGACGTGAAAATAGCCGGGAATCAGCGTCCATGCCGATTGCCACTGCATGGTGAGTTTTTGAGGTTTCCAGTTGATGAGTTTCTCTGCGCCACCGGAGAAGACCAGGACGTTGCCGATTACGGGATAGGCGAGAATGATTCCGGCAATAGCCGTAATGAAACGGACTTTGGTTCTTGGTTTTGCCATTAGGAGACCGCAGATGCTGGAGGCATATCTTATCTTAGCAATTCACCGCTCTGATAACCTCTATCGGATACCAACTGCTGCAAGGCGCTTACCAAACATCAAAAGCACCGCATTTTTGCTAACATGAGACAGCGCAATGGCATCGTACTATTGTGTGATCCTGTATTCTCAAGACGGTAAACAGTAGTGACCATCAAACTCAGTAAAAAGACAGTATCGACTGGGCTAGTACTTGTCTGCCTGTTGAGTGGCTGTGCCTCATTGGCGCCTCCTGTCGAAAGAGTTCTGCAAACCACACCGGCGGTTGCGAACGATACCGGATTGGACCAGGTAATTGCGGCAACCCTGGAGCCCTTTCCCGGAGAAAGCGGTGCACACTTTCTGAAGGATGGCCTCGATGCGTTTGCCGCGCGTCTTGCCGCCGCCGACCGGGCGAGCCGGTCGATCGATGCGCAGTATTACCTTTTTCATGATGATGTTACCGGGAGACTGCTGGCGCACAGGCTCCTGCTGGCCGCCAATCGGGGTGTAAAGGTGCGACTCCTGCTGGACGATATCGGCGTTCAGGGAAGGGACTCTGATCTTCTGACTTTGGATGCCCATCCCGAAATTGATGTCCGCATTTTCAATCCCTTTGCCAATCGCCGGTTCCGGTTATTCGAATACCTCTACCGGTTCGGGGTCGTGACCCGTCGAATGCACAACAAGTCAATGATCATTGATGGTGTCGTCGCAATCGCCGGAGGGCGAAACGTTGGTGACGAGTACTACGATGCCCACGAAGCCTCGAATTTCCTGGATATGGACGTCATGGTCTTTGGTCCTGCGGTGCGGGATATCTCAGGCCAATATGACGACTACTGGAACAGCCGCTTCTCCTATTCGATCGGCGAACTTGCCCAAGAGCAGATGACTCAGGACGAGGCTGAGGCGGGGTGGGTGAAGTTGGAGCAGTATTCGCAGGCCCAGAACGACGGAATTTATCTCAAGAGATTGCGTGAGACCCCATTTTTTGATCACCTGCAGGCAGGGACGCTTCCCGTGGCGATAGCGCCGGCCCTTGTGCTTGCGGATCGGCCGGAAAAGATCCGGCTACCCTTGGACGATGACAGTACGCACCTGGGTCCAGCGCTATGGCCGCTGTTCAGGCAAGTCTCAGAAGAGCTCCTGATTCTGAATCCGTATTTCATACCGGGCCACGATGGCGTCGCGGCACTGGCAGAGGCGGTCAACCGCGGCGGCCGGGTCATTGTGCTGACCAATTCTCTGGCGTCCAATGATGTTGCCGTCGTGCACGGTCATTATGCCAAGTACAGAAAACCGCTTCTGCGTGCCGGCATTGAAATTTACGAGTTGAAGGTAGATAGGCCGGGAATCACTTCATCAGACCCTGGCGACGGGGCTCAGGAGGCCCATATGAGCCTTCATGTCAAAACATTTATCTTCGATAGGAAAAAAGCGTTTATCGGGTCTTTAAATCTCGATCCGCGGTCGGTCTACCAGAATACGGAGCTCGGTGTAGTCGTCGAGGACGCCGAGATGGCCGAGGCGATTGCTGTGATTACTCTGGATCGGCTGCCCGATATTGCCTATCAGGTAGGCCTTGATGAAAGTGACAGGCTTTTCTGGTTGGGTCGGGACCCTGTGACCCATGAGATGACCCGCTATCACAGGGAGCCTGATGCGGGTATTGTCCAGCGCGTTCTTGCAGCCGTTTCGAGAGTGCTTCCAGTGGAGGGACAGCTTTAATGGACTCCGGCATGATAAGCAAGTTAGGAGTTAAGAATGTCGAACCGTCAAGAGGCATCATAAGGAGTGAGATATGGATCTTGGACTCGTAGGGAAAAGCATTATGGTTGCGGCTGCGAGCCGTGGACTGGGATACGGGATAGCCCGCCAGGTGGCGAAGGCCGGTGCCCGGGTTTCCATCGCGGCGCCGACCGAACCCCGTGTCCATGAGAGCGCCCAGCGGCTTCGGGAGGAAACCGGCGCTGAAGTGATCTCCTGTGCATTCGACGCCCGGGATCATGCATCGATCACCCAATGGCGGGATACCACTGTTGCACAGTTTGGCGGGGTTGACGGCCTGGTAGTCAATGCAGGGGGCCCGCCTGCAGGTATTTTTGACGACTTCGATGATGGTGCCTGGCAGGCTGCATTCGAGCTGACGCTGCTCAGTTCCGTTCGAATGATCCGGTCAGTACTGCCGCCCATGCGCGAGCGTAACAGCGGCTCGATTGTTACCATCACATCCTCATCGGTCAAAGAACCTATGGAAATGCTGCTTTTATCAAATGTGATGCGCTCGGGGGTGACCAGCCTTGCCAAGAGTCTTTCGCAACAGCTCGCGCCGGAGGGTATCCGGGTGAACAATCTGGTCCCTGGCGCAATCAATACTGATCGTCTCAAAGGGCTGATGCAGACCCAATCGGAGCGGACAGGCGTACCCTTCGATGAGATCTCGCAGGCACGCGCGGCGACCGTACCCATGGGTCGGTTTGGTGAGCCGGATGAATTCGGCAAGGCCGGCGCCTTTCTTCTGTCCGATGCAGCGGCCTACATCACCGGCGAAACGCTGGTGGTAGACGGCGGGGCGATGAAGACTGTCTGGTAGTGTGCTGCTCAGCAGTTCTTGCAGCCTTAACGGGACTTTGGCTGAACTGCTGATCGGTGGGATAGGGCGGTTATTTCTCGGCAGATACGTAACAGATGAATGCGGCATCAGCCTCGCCCTCTTCAGTCGAGGTGAAGATGCCGTTACCCTCTCCGGACTTCTTATCAGTACCTTCCCAATGGACCAGTACCCGTGCGAAACCGGCTTCGGTCAGCAGTTCCCGAATCTCCGGTAGGGTCCACAGGCGCCAGTCGTAACTGAATGCTCGCTGGATCCTGGAGCCGTCGGGGAATTCAAAATGGATATGACATCTAATCCCGCCGGTGATCGGGTTATAGCGGTCCTGATCCCAGACATAGACAAAATCGTCGTGATCCGTCTCTTCCTTCATCTCGCGCATGGACTCGTAGCCGCCATAAAAATCCAGGAACAGGATACCGTCGCCCACCAGGCAGTCCCGGATCCGGGCGAAATACCCTCTCAACGCCTCGCGTGAATGGAAAATCCAGTAGCTGAAGTTCATCGCGAGCACCATGTCCATGGGCGGAGTGTCAACCGTCAGAACATCATCGTGCATGAGAATGACGCGCTCTGCTACTGCTTCTTTTAGAGCTCCCACGTTGTTTTTCTGACCCCAAGCGAGCACATTTTCATCAAGGTCCACGGCCCAGGCCCGGTTGTTTTCACGTCTTTTGACCCACTCACAGCTTGTATTCGCTGTACCGCAGAAGTCTTCCCGAAGGGTATCGGCCTTTCGACCCCGCAACTTATGGAACGTTTCATCGACCATGTCGATCTCGGATTCAACACACTGAACCGCGCGTTGATAAAGAATGTGCCGGTCCGCCTGGTCGGCTTGGGGTATTCGTTTCGCCAAAGCATCACTTGGCCGTGTTTTTCTGTTCTGTCTTTTATTTTTGCTCATGATGAATCTGTGAATAGACGCAGCAGTCTTTCCCGGTCAACCGGCCAGATCGGTAAACTGAAACAGCAGTCGAAGAATTGAAACTACAACGTCGGGGGCAGCAGCGCGTATGTTAGCCTAAAGCGTTGCTCATCGAAAGAGAGCAAAGGTTGTTTAGCCTGAGGGGTCGGGTGATGCCTCCAGAACGGCGGAGGAGATAATGGAGAACATCCGATTCATGATATACCCCCCTTCTGTCTCATTGATCACCACCGGCACATCGTAGTTTTCCGCTTCAGACATGAGTAAAGACTGCAGATCCCAGATGGCGCTGAAGTTATCGAGGTAATGCCGTCGCCCGCGTCGCGGGGCAGAGACCGCCCGGCCTCTGAAAAAGGTTTGCAGCGTCTTTTTGCGGTTGGCTGCGATTAGTAGAGGCACAACGATGGCATCCGGGGGTAGGTCAAGCACTTCCACAATGGACGGTCGAATATGGACGCCCTCGATGATGGTCGAGAACTGTTCGTGCTGAGACCTGGCGAGGAGCGCATGCACAGCAACTTCGATTTCGTCAGCCTGCCTGTTAAATCCTGTCTTTAAGGTTTTTGCCGTATAGTTTTTTGCTGGGGAGTTTTCCACCGCCTTCCATGCCTCAAAACTCGAGTAATGCAGCTCGGGTGCGATTTCAGGGGGGCGCAGTGAGCGCATGACTTCGCGGAACATGTCGGTAGACACGGTTCGGGTGATGTCGAGCCTGCTGGCAAGCAAAGAAGCCGCATGGCTTTTCCCAACGCCGGGGGTTCCGCCGATCAGGATCACCAGGGTTCTGTTCGATTTCCGAAATCGGTGCCAGGCATCGAGATAGCTGGCAAAAAGTGTCCCTGCCTCTTTTTCCACCATCTCACAAGAGAGTTCGTGTAGTTCGTGCCGTTCTATGCCCCGGGAGTAGTCTCTGGTCAGACGTTCATGGATATCGCGCACCAGCCGCTCGTTGAGGGCTTCCGGGATGCCGCAGGTTTCCAGGCGATGTCGAAAGACCGTTCGCGAGAACCACATTCTGTCCCGGTCTTTTTCATTGATACGAATCCATGCCGGCCCCGTTTTGGCGAGCCGGTAGCGTTCGGCCATCTCGGGCCCCGACTGCTCATGCAGAATCTGCAAGACGGCTTCTGTGATTGCGTCTGAGCTCGCCTCTTCATTGCTGGCCAACTGGTTTCGCACCGTTGATGCGATGTCGTAGGCTTCGCTGAACGTGAGGCCGACCTTTTGCAGCGAACGCGTGAGGACGCCGCGAAGGAAAGGCGCTGATTCTCCGTCCGGATGGACGACGTTTAATCTGGACACGAAAAGCCCTGTAGATAGATCAGGTGTCGAATCCGATTGATAGTAGCAGAGAAGTGGATTCCGGGCCGGAGTCTGTGGTCCGTACTGACCGGGGATATAATGAAGTCCGAGCATCGTTTGCGAGAACATGTCATGGCAGACCAGGCACAAAAAAGAACCCCGGCGCCGTCCGTCGCCAAGGTTATCGCCAGCCTCGAAGCTGAGTTCGGCGAACGGCTGTCTAAGGCCGCGGCAGTGCGCGAGCGCTTTGGCAAGGATGAATCGTTTCACGCCAGCATCCCGCCTGACGCTGTTGTCACCCCGCGCAGCACCGAGGAGGTCAGCTGGATCGTAAAGCTCTGTGCTGAGCATCAGGTGCCGGTCATTCCCTACGGTACCGGCACTGCGCTTGAGGGGCACGTCGCCGCGCTGTATGGCGGGATCTCGATCAACATGCAGGAGATGAACGAGGTCATTGAGGTGCACGATGAGGATCTTGATGTGGTGGTCCAGCCGGGCGTCACCCGCAAACAGCTGAATCAATACCTGCACGACCGGGGGCTCTTTTTTCCGATAGATCCAGGTGCCGATGCCTCTCTAGGTGGCATGACGGCATGCCGGGCCTCGGGCACCAACGCCGTTCGCTACGGGACCATGCGCGAGAACGTGCTGGCGCTGACCGTGGTGCTGGCCGATGGCCGGGTGATTCAGACGTCAAGGCGGGCCCGCAAGTCTGCAGCGGGCTACGACCTGACCCGTCTTTTCGTCGGCTCCGAAGGGACGCTTGGGGTGATCACGGAGATTACCCTCCGGCTTTACGGCATTCCGGAGGCAATCTCTTCGGCTGTCTGTACGTTTCCGGATCTCGATAGCGCTGTCTCAACGGTGATCACTACGATCCAGTACGGCGTGCCTATTGCCCGGATTGAACTACTGGATGAAGCGCAGATCGATGCCATTAATCGGTACTCCAAAACTGACCTTGCGGTCGCACCGACGCTCTTCCTGGAGTTTCATGGTTCGTCCCAGGGTGTTCAGGAGCAGTCCGGAGTTGTTCAGGAGATTGCGACCGACTCCGGTGGAAGCAATTTCCAATGGACCACCAATACCGAGGAGCGAAACCGCCTCTGGCAGGCACGTCACGATGCGGCCTATGCCTGCAAGGCGCTGCGTCCTGACGGGGAGATCTGGGCAACTGACGTGTGCGTGCCGATCTCACAACTGGCCGAGTGCATCCGCGAAACCCAGCGTGATATCCGTGAGTCCAACCTGATTGCGCCCATCGTAGGCCATGTGGGAGACGGCAATTTTCATCTGGTGCTGTTGGTGGGCAAAAATGATGCAGAAGAACAGGAAAGAGCCCAGCAGCTGCACGAGCGGATGGTGATGCGGGCGCTTGCCATGGGCGGCACCTGTACCGGCGAGCATGGCATCGGTTACGGCAAGCTCGATTTTCTGGTCGCGGAACATGGTGAAGCGGTCAGCGTCATGCGCGCAATCAAGCAGGCTCTCGATCCCGACAACATCATGAATCCCGGCAAAATCCTTCGGGTCTGAGCCGGCGCATCGCTGCTGAGTTTTCACGCCAGACCCCGCCTCGATTTTTCTGCTTCCTAAGGTCACCGCTTAGTCACCCGATGGAACACTGGTCTATTGCCAAGCCTGCAGTTCACGCTGAGGGCGGTGTGGTGGTATCTCAGCATTATCAGGCAGCCGAGGCGGGCGCCGCTGTGCTGGCCCAGGGCGGCAACGCGGTGGATGCCGCGATTGCAGCGGGCTTTGCGCTTGGTACTGTAGAGCCCTGGATGAGCGGACTTGGCGGCTGCGGCTTCATGACCGTTTATCTGGCTGATACGGGGCGCAGTTACGCCATCGAGTTCGGGGTTCGTTCATCAGGCACGTTGGACCCGAAAGACTATCCGCTCAGCAGCGGATTTGATTCCGATCTTTTTGCCTGGCCTGGGGTTCTGGATAACCGGAACGTGCTGGGGCCATATTCTGTTGCTGTGCCGGGGTATGTTGCCGGCGTTGCCCTTGCAGCGGAACGTTTTGCAACGTTGTCGTGGGACGAACTGCTCTCGCCCGCAATTGAGTTGGCCCACCAGGGTCTTACGGTTGACTGGTACTCAAGCCTCAAGATTGCCTCGAGTGCCAAAGAGATTGCGGGCTTTGAATCAACGCGCTCGGTTTACCTGCCCGATGGCCAGGTGCCGATGGGTCACTGGGCCGGCGTGCCTCCGGTGATAGAACTCAAAGGTCTGGCGCAAACGCTGCAGCAGCTCGCCGATGAGGGCCCGGAGGGATTCTATCGCGGAAATCTTGCCCGCCTTATCCTGCGCGATGCCGAGATGGTGGCTATCGGTCTGACGGCTGAGGATCTCGCTGCATATCAGGCTGAGTGTCATGAGTTGCCCGGTTTTGCGTACCGTGACGCCACGGTGTACACACCTACAGGCCTTTGTGGCGGCCCGAGTATGTGTGATGCACTCGATGAACTGGCCCGGCAAGTCCAGGCACCCAGCGATCAGCCGGACGGTGACTTCTACGGTGCGGTCGCTGACGGACTTAACAGCGCCTATGTGCATCGGCTCACCCGAATGGGCGACAGTCCGGACGGCAGGACACCCGGTTGTACGACCCACCTCAATGTCACGGACCGGCACGGCAACGTGGTAGCGCTGACGCAGACACTGCTGTCGGTATTCGGTTCGCGATTGCTTCTGCCGGGTACCGGAATCCTCATGAATAACGGCGTCATGTGGTTTGACCCCACCCCGGGTGGTCCCAACTCGCTGGCGCCCGCGAAGCAGCCATTAAGCAACATGTGTCCGGCCATTGTCAGACAGCCGTCGGGTGTGATGCTTGCCGTCGGCGCATCCGGCGGCCGGCGGATTGTCTCATCCGTTATGCAACTCATCTCCTTTATGGTCGATTTTGGTATGGATCCGGAGCAAGCGATGCACCAGCCCAGGATCGATGTCGGGGGTTCGGATGACGTGCTCGTGGATACAGCACTGGATGATGCGATCATCGCCGGGCTGAGACAGCGCTTTGCAAACATTACGACCGCCCAGCATGGCGTGTATCCAAGCCTTTTCGGATGTCCTTCGGTTGCAAGCGTCGCGGCAGATGGCGGCTCCTCGACCGGGGCGGCTTTTGTGACGTCGCCGCTTGCGGCAGCCGTTGGCGAGCACACCGCAGGTTAGCCCGCGTTATCGATCCGAAGCGGGGCTCGAGCAGGATCATGTCGAAAAGTGAAGCCCGCCCCCGCGGTACCCATCGTGTGACAGGCGAAGGCCGGCTTTCGGTTGAAGACGGCGTCTTCGAGTACTGGCCGGGATTTCTCAATGCCTCGGAGGCATCATCCTGCCTTGAACAGCTCCAGGAAAAGATCGAATGGCACAGGCC
>CAYSMI010000008.1:0-6866 GCA_964432165.1 uncultured Acidiferrobacter sp. | reverse complement strand
ACACGGCTCCCTTCTGGTCATGCGGGCCGGCAGTCAGCGGGCCTGGCGTCACAGCGTGCCCAAGACCCGCGAGGCCGTTGCGCCGAGAATTAATCTCACCTATCGTCACGTCATAGCAGCAACAGACATCGCCAGCACCGGCTAGCCGGACCGACAGGCGGAACCATCCTACCTGAGCGCAAGCAGCCCTTTGTAAATGAAGCAAGACGATACCCCGGAAGATTATCGACCGCTTGCCGAGACGATGCGGCCACAAAGCCTTGAGGAGTTTGTGGGCCAGCATCAACTGGTGGGCGAGGGTGCAGCCCTTCGCCAGGCGCTGCTCGCCGGGCGGATTCATTCGATGGTCTTGTGGGGCCCGCCCGGTACGGGAAAAACAACCCTCGCCAGGATGGTGGCCCAGTATTGTGACGCCCGCTTTGAAGTGCTCTCGGCGGTCACCGCTGGAATCAAGGATGTCCGGGAGGTGGTCGCCCGGGCGAAGGCGCTGCCGGGAAAGCTGGTACTGTTTGTGGATGAGGTGCATCGATTTAACAAGGCGCAACAGGATGGTTTCTTGCCTCATGTCGAGGACGGCACACTGATTCTGATCGGGGCGACCACAGAAAATCCGTCCTTTGAGCTCAACAACGCGCTGCTGTCACGCCTTCGGGTCTACGTGTTAAAGCCGCTTGAGCGCGATGACCTTGCGGGACTTCTGGACCGGGCACTTGCGGATACCGAACGGGGCCTTGGCAGCCTGGGACTTTCATTATCGGAAACCGCCCGCGACCGGTTGATGGATGCTGCAGATGGCGATGCCCGCCGGCTTTTGAATCTGATGGAGATCGCTGCGCAGTTTGCAACGAACACCCAAGACGGCTGCACATTGGCAGACGAGGTGCTGCCCGAAGTCATTGGCACGCCTTTGCGTCGTTTCGATAAAGGCGGAGATCTTTTTTACGACCAGATTTCGGCGCTGCACAAATCCATGCGCGGCACCGACCCCGATGCCGTGCTCTACTGGTTCTGCCGGATGATCGATGGGGGCTGTGATCCGCGCTATATCGCGCGGCGTGCGATCAGAATGGCAAGCGAGGATGTGGGCAATGCAGATCCCCGGGCGCTCACGTTGGCCCTTGATGCTGCCGAGAGTTATGAGCGTCTGGGCTCGCCCGAAGGGGAACTCGCACTGGCACAGGCGCTGGTTTACCTTGCCTGTGCGCCCAAGAGCAACGCGGTATATAAAGGATTCAACGAGGCAATGAAAGCAGCCCAGGAGACGGGCACGCAGGAAGTCCCCATGCACCTTCGTAACGCGCCGACACGCCTTGCGAAAGAACTCGGTCACGGCGAGGGCTACCGGTACGCCCATAATGAGCCTGATGCCTATGCCCATGGTGAGACCTATCTGCCCGCGACGCTGATCGGCCAACAGTACTACCGCCCGGTAGGTCAGGGCCTTGAGATCAAGATTCGCGAGAAACTTGAGCGCCTTCGTAAAAAGGGCAGATCGACCGATGGCGACTGACCGCACCCGTCTGGTCGAGGCGCTGCGGGCGGAGCGGTCCTTAAGTCTTGGCGAACTGTCGCGCGCCGTTCAGTTGGATGAAACGACCACGAGCGCACTTTTGTCCCAACTGGAAGAAGACGGTTTGCCGATACAAAAAGAGGATGACACCCGTTATGCGCTTTTGGACAACATTATCCCCATTGATGTCGGTGACCTCATAGCGCAACTTGAGAAGGCAAACTTTCCTTTTGCGCAGCGGATTGTGGTGCTGGATACGGTGGATTCGACCAGCAACTGGCTCAGCCGTGCGCATCAGTACGGTATGGATATTCATGGAAAGACCTGCATCACGGAATTCCAGAGCGCGGGGCGCGGACGGCGGGGAAGAAGCTGGCGTGGATCACCGTATTGCCACCTGATGCTTTCAGTGGGTTGGCGCTTTGAAAAAGAGGCGACTGAGATGGCGGGACTCAGTCTTTCTATCGGTGTTGCGGTTGCGGGGTGTCTCAAGGATCTTACCGGGGCGCCCGTCGGCCTCAAGTGGCCCAACGATCTGTGGTGCAACGAACGAAAACTCGGCGGCATCCTGGTTGACCTTAACACCCCTCTGGAGGGCGGCACCTTTGCAGTCATAGGTATCGGGATCAATCTGCGGGAACCCCGACTGGATCAGATCGACGCCGGCCAGCCGGTGACCGATCTGGCGAGCAATGTGCAAGGCGATCTTGCTTCCCGGACCACCATGATTGCATCGGTGCTCGGGTCAATAGCACACGCACTTGATGGATTTGAACAGCATTATTTTCTGCCAGATCAGGCTCGCTTTAATGCATTGGACGTCTTTTCGGACCGCAAGGTGCGCGCGGAGTCAGAAGGCAGGCCCCTGGAGGGTGTGGGTGCGGGTGCCGACGAGCAGGGGCGCTATCGCCTTCGCTGTGCGGACGGCACGGTTGCCACGGTAATATCCGGGGATATCAGCCTGTCACTCGTTAACTGAACATCATCGATACACCGACTGCTACATGTCCGCTTCTGACTTCGACCTCCTGATTGATCACGGAAACAGCCGCATCAAGTGGGCAATGGCAGGCGCCCAGAACTGGTCGGTGGGAGAAGCGATTGATTACCGCGGCGAACAAACGGACTTTGGCCCCTGGGCTGGGCTCGGCGCGCCGCAGCGGATTGTGGTCAGTAACAGCGCCGGCCCTGCAGCCTTCGCCCATCTGGAGAACTGGTGTCAGAGCCGCTGGCAGCTAAAGCCGCAACTTCTAAAAGCAAAGCCTGCAGAGCACGGAGTCAGTAACAGCTACCCCGAACCCGAGACCCTGGGCTCTGACCGCTGGCTCGCCCTGATTGCGGCGCGGCAATTATTCAATGGCCCTCTTGCCGTGATTGATTGCGGCACGGCAGTTACCGTCGACGCGCTTTCAGGGGAGGGCAGATTTCTCGGGGGCGTGATCAGCGCCGGCCCCAAAATCTCGGCTGGCGCGCTGATCGAAAGAGCGACGCATCTCGATCGCGATGACATGTGTTATTCGGGAGTGTTTAACACGGATACCGCGAGTGCAGTCACCGCAGGCGCTCTGATCTTTGCCGTCGGCGGGATAGAAAAGGTACTGACAGAATTCAGGCCGGAACTTGGAGACGGATTTACGGTCTTCATGACGGGCGGTTGGGCGCAGACCTTCGGCCCGTTGATGAGCACTGAGGTCACGGTGTATCCTGACCTTGTGTTACAGGGAATCCAGCTCGTTGCGGGTAAAGCGTCATGAGATGGATCTTGGCTCTGCTGGTTCTGGCAAATGTCGCCTTGTATCTTTGGGCTACCCAGTTATCTCCTAAGGCCGAACTCGGGCTGCCCGAAGCGCAGGCGGGGCACAATCTTGAAGCCATGGCACTGCTGTCCGAAGAGTCGATTGTGGTCGGCGCCCGGGCAGATTGCGTTCGGATAGGACCTTTTTCCACCGAACAAACGCTCAGCGAGGGTCGGCGCCTGTTGGTCAATAAAGGCTACGGACTGGCACAGCAGCGCACTGCAGCCAGAGAGGTGCACGCCTATCAGGTGTTGGCCGGGCCGTTTCGCTCGGACATCGCCCGGGACAATGCACGCATGAGACTTCAAGAAAAAGGAGTGAGTACCCGAGATCTTTCTTACGGGGATGACAAGATGCTGCTGCTGCGTGACTATGCACAAAAGCCGCAGGCAGACGAATTTGCCACCAGCCTGGATGCCCTGGAAATACCCGTGCTGGTGAAGCTGCAGGCACGGACTCTTGGGCCGCTTTACTGGCTCGATGTTCCGGATGTGGTCACCCCTGAGCGAAAACAGGAATTTGCTGAACTGAAGTGGGGCGACGCCATGACGGAAGTGACTCCGATCCCTTGCCCCAAGAGCGGATAAGACTTTATCGTTTACTGCCATCTGCAGCCCGGCGCAGTAAAATACGGCTGAATCTCTTTCTCGAAAGCCCGCATAGCTCAGTTGGCAGAGCAGCTGATTTGTAATCAGCAGGTCGATGGTTCGAATCCGTCTGCGGGCTCCATCCTAAGCCATCCGGCGCTATCAACGTGATAGGCTTTAAAATCATCGCAGAAAGTGCCAGTAACTGATTGGCCTAACGCCGTGAGATGCGTTCTGGAGAGTAGGGATGCCTGAAGATATCACTCTCGTTATCCACGGGGTGGAGTCAGCCGAGGAAATACCCGGCATTGACCGGATCAAAGAAAATACCCGGATTCACTGCGCACCGGATCTTGCAAGTCTTCAGCATCATCTGCCTGAAGCGGACGTATTGCTCGGCTGGAATTTCCGGGCCACTGAACTTCAACAAGCCTGGCCGCTCGCTGGTCGCCTGCGCTGGATTCAATGGGGCGGGGCAGGTGTGGACGCCGTGCTGTTTCCGGAACTCGTTGCCAGTGAGGTTCTGCTGACCAATGCCCGGGGGGTGTTCGACCGGGCCATGGCTGAATACACACTGGCGCTGATCCTTGCGTTCGGCAAGGAATTTTCCGAAACCTACACGGCACAGCGCGAACACCGCTGGTCGTATCGCTTGACGGAGCTTATGGCTGGCCGGTCAGTGTTGGTGGTGGGCGTCGGCAGTATCGGCCGAGAGATCGCACGGATGCTCAAGCGGATGGATTTCGTTGTCTCGGGAGTAGGCCGCTCGGCGCGCGACGCTGACCCGGATTTTGGCAATGTCCACGGGGTTAGCGATCTGAACAGTCGTCTGCCAGAGGCGGACTACGTTGTACTCATCACACCGTTAACTCCCAAAACCCACAGTCTTTTTGGTACCGCACAGTTCTCAGCCATGAAACCCTCGGCACGCTTTATTAATATTGGGCGGGGGGAACTTGTCGATGAGGCTGCGCTTCTTAAAGCGCTTCAAGGCGGTCAGATCGCGGGCGCCGGGCTTGATGTTTTCTGCACGGAACCGCTACCGGCCGAGAGTCCGTTCTGGGATCTTGATAACGTGATCGTGTCGCCGCATATGTCCGGCGACTACCGGGGGCACCAGGAAGCCATGGCCGATGTATTCCTGGAAAATTTCGAACGGTTCCGGGAGGGTCGCGAGCTGCTCAACCTGATCGATAAGTCTCTGGGCTTCGCCAAGACCTGAATGTCTCCGTACATCTAATTTGAAGGTTTGGTATCAGGACAACCGACCGAGCGCTTTCGACAGTTCGGCAATATGTTCTGGACCCAGACCGCAGCAACCGCCGATTGCCTTCACATCCCGCTGTGCCCACAGCATCGCGGCGGCGGCGAATTTGTCTGGCGCGATCAGGGAGTCGAAATACCAGTGAGGGCGCTTGTAGTGACCGCTGTTTGGGTAGACGGCGACCGGACCTGACCAGTACTGCTCGAGAAGATCGAGCGCCGGCAAAGTGGCGTCGACTTCGCTATGCATGATCCCGGCCACGTCGACGCCTTCGGCCAAGAGCGCTTCGATGCCTGCCCTGAGGGCCTCGCCGGACTCTTCCGGACCGTCCTGGAGATGCAGTGTTCCGGATTCGGCCATCTTCACCGCAATCCCCGCCCATACGGGCAAACCGGTGCGCTTGGCGATTGCAGCGATCTCGCATTGAAACTCAAGATCCATGGCGAAATCATGCGTAAGCATCATCTCGAGCATCAGCAGGTCACAGCCTTGTTCCGCCAGGGTTTCCGCGTGTTCCGTATAACTGTCGCGAAGCATCGGGATGTCGAGCATTTCTTTTCGGCGCGATTCCACCGTCGTCGATATCGAACCTGCAATCCATACCGGGTGTGCCGGTTCGGCTACATCGATACCTTCGCGCACCAACCGCAGCGCGGTTGCCGTCAACTCCTGGCTGGTCGTGTCGAAACTCGAAGGGTTGATGACATGCGGGGCAGTGTTATAGGTTGCCGCAATCTGAATCTCCGCGCCGGCACGAAGATAGTCGACATGGATCTCCCGGACGAGGTGCGGATGGCTCAGTAAGGCAGCTGCGCTCCATATTTCAAAATTCAACGGCACGCCACGGCGTTGCAGTTCGGTGCCCATCGCGCCGTCAATGATAATGATTTCGGTGCCTGCTAATCTGGTGGTGATGTTCATACAGTGAACGTCCTGTGTGTGGTAACAATTCGGGGACGAGTCTAACTACCGGCCCGCGGTCTGTCACCGAAGGTGCGCGCATAGTTATCGCATTGTTAATGTTATTTTTGCCGTCAATTGCTTTGTGGATATACGGCATTATGAACACGTAGCAACCATCCAGTGTATTTGTGCCGACCCGGTGAAATAGCCTCAAGCAACCGCGCGTACCTCACCTACACTGACTCCTGTCTTACCTTTTATGTGACCCCCATCACCTGATCCTCCCCAAACCCTCCTAAAGGGTGACAGGGGACACAGACGCCTTGCCTGATATCCCAGAAAATGGCCTCACCAAATGCAGTGAACCATTTTCAATACACAGGAGATATCAGAATGAAAGACAACACACAGTTAACGGAACAGGAACTCGACGACATATCCGGAGGTCCCCACATTCGTAACTTTAATGGCAGAACGGGCGTCATAGAAAAGCGCAATAACCTGCAAGAGGGGATCGCTAACGGCACGTTTTTTAAAAGTAAAGCTGGTCGTAAAGGAAATAATGGCCTGCTGGGGGATGGCACAGTTCGCTTTTAGCGATCTGAAGACCCCTTGGTGGCTAAGAACCCGCTGATCTCATCAGGATAGAAAGCCCCGCTCATGCGGGGCTTTTCTTTGGTATTCCCGTTCAGTTGGGCCGCCTTATCGACAAGGAAACCGTCGATCTCAAACAACGGAGTGGCATTTACCCACACTGACTCCTGTCTTATCTCTCAATATAGGAAATTTCAGCATAGCGAAGGAGG
>CAYSMI010000007.1:9487-21985 GCA_964432165.1 uncultured Acidiferrobacter sp. | reverse complement strand
ACCTGGATGCCTAAATTGAGAGCAGCCAGTCAACCAGCAGATCGATATCGTCTTCACTGATTAACTTATGCTTGCCAAACGGCGGCATCGAGGTGAGCGGGTTTGTGGCTGTGGCATCCCAAATCCGGGCTCGAAGATCTTCGCGGTTCGGGTAACGGGCAGCCATTGCGACCAGCGGTGGTGCGATATTGCCTCCCGGAGGAAAACCTTCCGGCCAGGGATTCACCATGGCCTGGTGGCAGGCAAGGCAGTTGCCGCCCCTGCGGTTCACCGCAACGCACCAGCCCTTGATGATATTGTCCCCATCCTTGGCAGCCCCGGCCTTGCACTGTTTTTCAGTGGGCCATTCGCCGGCTTGAGCGACCGGGGTCACACCCATCGTCGCGACCAGTGAAATCGCTGCAGCAGCTGTCAAGAAAGCACGTTTAAACCTGTGCATAGTTATCCTCCGGTTGCCGACACCGTGCCCCGTCTTGAGACCCGGCAGGTCTCAAGATACGCGGTGCCTGTGGTCTGTTATCTGGTAAGCCAGATAATTCACTAATATACTAATGCGCCCCATTAGACCGAATTTTCCGGCCAAGAGCAAGGAATGGCATCATGAAAGCCATCGATTCTGCTTATCTAGGGGTAGATACTTCTTTTAACTCGGGCGTGCTTACTTCGTTTTACCCAGAATTCTTTCGATTTCCTTGATACGCGCATCAAGACTGGCCGTGAGGTACGCGCTGTCGGCACCGTGCGTCGCAGCAGTCTGCAGATGGCCGAGTGCCTGATCGAGTTCGTCGCGCAAGAAATGATATTCCGCCAGCGCCTGAAAAGACTGGGCCCACTGATCACGCTCGCCCTCTACCCGGGCCAGAAGCTTATACAAGGCAGGCTCTGAAGGCGAGCGCCTCAGTGCGCTTCGTAACCGCCGCCGCGCCTCGTCCAGTTGGCCTGATTTCATCAGCGCGTCGCCCAGGTAGTAGGCAACGGTGACAGGGATCTCGCCCTTATCCTCCGTCGACTGAAGAACCGCAACCGCTTCATCTGCTTGGCCGTCGGCCAGCAAGGCCTCTGCCAGGGCAATGGCATAGAGCGGGTATTCCGGGTAAACAGTGCGCAGCGCGGTGGCATTTTCGACGGCGCGCTCGTGATCGCCCTGCTTGATTAAGGCAAGCGCCAGCCCGTAGCGGGCGGCTCTCGCCCTTAATGGATCTTCTGATTCTGTCTCGTGGATAAACTCGGTGATGGCCCCCCCACCTCCCGGACCGCCGAACATTGCCCGGACCCGTGCGTGCGCATGGTGGTAATCGAGCGAGGGGTTGTCGGCGACATCGCCGTATTGCCGCAGCCGGCTTTCGACCAATGCGAGACGATTCTGCGTCAGTGGGTGGGTTCTGAGATACTCCGGCACTTCAGTACTTTGTAGGCGGTTTTCCTGATCCAGCCTATTGAGGAAGTCGATCATGGCGGATGCCGGATAGCCGCCATCGGTCAATATGGTGAGGCCCAGTACATCCGCTTCCCGTTCGAACTCACGGTTGTAACGTAACTGGTCCGCCACGGCCGCGCCGCTGGTCGCCGCCATCGCTGCCGCACCGGCTTGCCCACCCAGCAGAATCGCCGCCAGAATGCCCGCGGTCGCCGGGATTTGCCGTCGGCTGGCACGATCCATCATACGCGGCAGATGGCGCTGTGCAACATGCCCCAGTTCATGGGCCATCACGGAAGCAAGTTCTGCCTCGGTGCGTGTGGTTGTAATGAGGCCCGTAAA
Organism: uncultured Acidiferrobacter sp.; assembly: GCA_964432165.1. Lineage (GTDB taxonomy): Bacteria > Pseudomonadota > Gammaproteobacteria > Arenicellales > UBA868 > UBA868. Next base: position 20,226 of record CAYSMI010000007.1, on the reverse strand, counting down.
AATGGCGAGCCGCCCTCCAGGGCCTGCAAACGCATTGACCAGCCTGCTTTTAATGAGAAAAAACCGCAAACGCGACGTATCCCCTTCAAGACCCGCGGCAAGCCGGTGACCAAGCGTTTCCACATAGCGAACCAGCAGCGGGTCTTCAATGAAAGCCAGTTGCTGGCGGGCTGCTGCGATGAACTCGCGGCCCATGGCCTCTTCCTCGGGGGGGATGACGATAGCAGCCTGCAGCGGCCCCAAGGACTCGCCCGACTGCGCCACCGCCGGCACTGCCAGGACCCAAAGAGACATCGCAAAGGCAGCGCCAAAAAACCACCAGCAATATCTTGATTTAAACCCGGCTACGCTCACACGATGATCTTACCAAAGCCCAAAACCGCCGCGGTTTGGATTCGTGCTGTCCCCGCTTTAGAATCGCCGGGCCCGCAATCCAACCCATGCACAGGGGCCCGGCTGCCGTCACTGCCGGATCCGGGCTGACCCAGGAGAAACCCATGCTTCACGACGATAGCCAGGAGACACTGAAGGCGCGCGAAGACGAACTGCAGCAACGGTATGACGCTGCATCCAAGGCAGGCCTCTCCCTGGACATGACCCGGGGCAAACCCGCCCCTGAACAACTCGACCTCGCCGACCCGCTGCTCGCTCTGCCCGGAACCGGTCGGTTTCGTGATGAGGGCAACACCGATTGCCGTAACTATGGGGGGATAGATGGGCTGCCGGCGATGAAACAGCTCTTCGCCGATATTCTCGGCTGTCGCCGTGAGGACGTGATCGTCGGCGGCAACAGCAGTCTGACCATGATGCATGACGCGATCGCGCGCGCGGTGCTTTTCGGCGCGCCCGGTGGAGATAAGCCCTGGGGTCAGCAGGGCACGATCCGCTTTGTGTGCCCGGCGCCCGGTTACGACCGCCACTTCGAGATTACCGGGCACCTGGGTTTTGAACTCGTGAGCGTAGAGATGACCGACGACGGACCGGATATGGATCACGTGGAATTGCTTGCCGCCGACCCTTCAGTGAAAGGCATCTGGTGCGTACCCCGCTACAGCAACCCCACGGGTATCACCTACAGCGAAAGCGCCGCTCAGCGGCTCGCGGCCATGAAGGCTGCACCCGACTTTCGCATCCTCTGGGACAACGCCTATGCGGAACATCATTTTGGTGATGAGCGCCAGCCCGTGCCCGATATGCTCACCGCCTGCCGCGACGCGGGCAACCCCGATCGGGTGCTGATGTTCGCCTCGACATCCAAGATGACTGTGGCCGGCGCCGGGGTATCAGCCATGGCCGCGAGCCCTGCAAACATCGAAGACGCGCGCCGTCATCTTTCGGTTCAGACCATCGGCCCCGATAAACTGAACCAGCTCCGCCACCTCGCCTTCTTCGGCGACATCGATGGGCTGCGACAGCATATGGCCCGGGTTGGCGAGATCCTCAAACCCAAATTTGTCCTGGTGCAGGAGATCCTCGAACGGGACCTTGGCGGCAAGGGTATCGCGACCTGGTCCAATCCCAATGGCGGTTACTTCGTGAACGTCACTGGGCCCGATGACTGTGCGCGGCCTGTCATTGAGATGGCCGCGCAGGCCGGGGTCAAGCTGACACCCGCCGGGGCACCGTTCGCTTACGGCCTCGACCCTCAGAACCGAGTCATACGACTGGCCCCAAGCTTTCCGCCCCTTGAGGATATCCGCCAGGCGATGGAGATTGTTACTCTCTGTCTGGAGCTGGTCGCCATTCGGCAGCGGCTCGCCAGGACCTGAAAAGCACGGAAAAATTGCCTTTTTGCACTTGAAAGCAAAGTGTTTTAAAATTTGGTTAACTTCTAATATTTAGTTTGTCGGGATCGTGGCCTGCCAAGGGCGGGCTTGGCTCAGGAAATGGGCGGACCCGCTTTGTGCATCAGTGGCCTGACAAACACGGTACCGGTACCAAAATCTGGAAGTCGTGGCACGGATGCTGGCGACTTAAGTTTAAAACCATCTCAATCTTAAGCTCAGGAGATTTGACTATGTCTGCATTCAATCAGGAACTGGACGCCAGGGGCCTTAACTGTCCGCTGCCGATCCTGCGCGCGAAGAAAACACTCAACGCCATGGGCGCGGGCGAGGTACTCAAGATCATCGCAACAGATCCGGGCTCGGTGAAAGACTTCGAGGCCTTTGCCACACAAACCGGCAACGAGCTGATGGCGTCTTCCGAAGACAACGGAGAGTTCCATTTCCTTCTAAAGAAAGGCGGCTAGGGCGCCTATCAACGGACGTCAAACTCCCCCCGGGTTTACCGACCGTCTCTCACCCAAACGTCTGGAGATTTACTTACCATGAGCGAAAAGAGCCTGACTATTATTGCAACCAAAGGCACCCTGGACTGGGCCTACCCGCCCTTTATCCTGTCGTCGACCGCGGCAGCGCTGGGTTACAACGTCACTATGTTTTTCACCTTTTATGGTCTGCAACTGCTTAAAAAAGATCTGAGCCTTTCGGTGAGTCCGCTCGGAAATCCCGGCATGCCCATGCCGATGGGCATGGACAAGTGGTTCCCTGTACTCGGCACCGCGATTCCGGGGATGCAGGCGATGATGACCGGCATGATGAAAAACACCATCAAATCCAAAGGTGTCGCAAGCGTTGCGGAACTGCGCAATCTCTGCCTTGAGGCTGATGTCAAGATGATCGGCTGCCAGATGACCATCGATCTCTTTGACATGAAACACGAGGATCTGATTGACGAGATCGATCTTGGGGGTGCGGCGACCTATTTTGAGCACGCCGGAGAATCCGACATCAACCTCTTTATCTGAGCCCTCGCATCAAAGCCCGGTAGTGCTCCAGTAACAGATCGGAGTTAGCCGGGCAGTATCTCAAGCACTGCCACTCAGGCGAAGCAGACCCAGGTCGTTGCGATGTACTTGTGGCCGGCACTGACCGTGTCGCCCTGATGCAGGTGGGTCCAGAACGGCGGGAACAGCAGCAGTTTTCCCGCCTCCGGACGTACCCGGATCTGCTGATGAAAAAACTCGGTAACGCCTCCCGGCTCGGACACCGTGTTGAGATACCAGATCGCCACGAGCTGGCGCTGGCTGAGCGGGCCTGGACCACTGTCGACGTGCCAGCGATAAAACTCCCCCGGCGCGCTTCGCTGCAGCTGATAACCCATATCCTTAAAAGCGTTACTCGAGAAGAAGGGATGCAGTCCGCTGAGCAGAGACAAACCGTGCTGCAGTGACTTCAGCAGTGTCTCGTCAACATCCCGCCATTGTGCAAGCCCGGTGATGCGAAGATCCGTCGAACGCTTAATCGAAGCATCGACGGCAGCCCCGGAGCCGATCGCGCCCTGCCGATGCTGGTCCGCTGCTGATTCAAAACGATCAATAACCTGCTGGCAAAACTGCGGATCGAGGGCATTCGGCAGCGCGTAAACAAAACTGCCCGGCTGTAGCTCAGAAAATCCCTCGGGCACAGGCCGGGCCCGTCCTAGCCTTTCAGCACCCGGTGCGCAAGAACCGGAAACTGGCGGCGCCTTTGTGACGCACTATCGCGATCAAGGCGGGCGAAAATCACGTCTGGACCGCCGTCACACTCGGCGAGAATCTCTCCCCACGGATCAATGATCAGGCTATGGCCATAGGTCTCGCGACCCCCGGGGTGTGCGCCGACCTGAGCCGGAGCGATGACCCAGGCCAGGTTTTCTATGGCCCGGGCGCGCAGCAGGGTATGCCAGTGCGCATGTCCTGTCGGCACCGTAAAAGCCGACGGCACCGAGAAAAGCTCAGCACCGGCTTTGGCCAGTTGCCGGTACAACTCGGGGAACCGCATGTCGTAGCAGATGGTGATCCCCATCGTCAGGCCGTACGCGCTCAGCACGAGCGGGGTTTCGCCGGGGGCGATATACCTCGATTCACGGTAGGACTCGCTGCTTGAGACGCTGACGTCGAAAAGGTGGATCTTGTCGTAGCGACCGATCCGCTGACCGCTTTGATCAAATACCAGACAGGTGTTGGTCACGCGACCATCCGGTGCAGGAAGCGGCGTCGAACCCCCGATAATCACAACACTCTTCTCGCGCGCGGCAGCACTTAACATCGTCTCAACTTCGCTAACACGATTTGCCGCGTCCTGACGCTGTTCCCTCGTTTCTGGCATCAATGAAAAATTTTCAGGCAGGGCGATGATGTCAGCGCCGCCAGCGCAGGCTGCGTCAATAAAGGCACGAGCCGTCGCCAGATTCTCCTCAAGCACCGATGTCGAGTTCATCTGAACAGCGGCCAGCGTGAGAGCGGCCTCAGAAGATGTCGCGGCCGCGCTTTCAGTCATGCTCACTCATCTCCAACGGTCTCAAGCGGCTCAACCGAAAGCTCTAAAGCCTGTGGTTCAACGGTCGCCGCTTCCAGGGCAATCACATCCTGGGGGATACCGAATGCGATGAGCCAGACCACAAGTTCGCTAGCCCAGTCGCTGCCTGCTTGGTCCTGCGCGTGGCGGATGCGAACCACGAAGGGTTTCTCGCCGCTAACCGCCTTCAGCACATCCTGTATCGGTTCAAGTGCGAGCAGGGCACGGGTTGACGGCTCGGCCGGCCATTGTGCCCGTAGCAGGCGTGCGTCTATGCCGCTGCTAGCCGATACCGCAGGAGACACCAAAGATCCGAGCAGTACCGCCATTGCCAGTAGGGCCGCTGTCCTTGTCATCTACATCGGTACCACGTCGTAACTTTCCTGGTTCTGCGTCGGTTCGACCTGCAGATGGATCGGCTTGCCGATGAATTCCTGCAGATCGGCAAGGCCCGTCGACTCTTCGTCAAGCAGCATGTCGATGACCGTCTGCGACGCCATGACCAGGTACCCTTTGGCCTCGAAGGCCCGGGCCTCGCGCATGATCTCTCGAAAAATCTCATAACACAGTGTCTCGGCCGTTTTTTGGGTGCCCCGACCCTGGCAGTGGGGACAGGTTTCGGTCATTCCCCGCTCCAGGCTTTCGCGGGTCCGTTTGCGCGTTATCTCCACCAGGCCCAGCACCGACATATCGGCAATATGGCAGCGGGTGCGGTCGCGCGCGAGTGAGCGCTCAAACGCGTTCATCAACTGCCGGCGGTGCTCTTCATCTTCCATGTCGATGAAATCGACGATGATAATCCCGCCAATATTCCGAAGCCGCAGCTGCCGGGCAATGGCCTGTGCTGCCTCCATATTGGTCTTGAAGAGTGTCTCCTCGAGATTTCGTTTACCGACGAAGCGGCCCGTATTGACGTCCACAGTGGTCATGGCCTCGGTCTGATCAAACACCAGCGAACCGCCCGACTTGAGAACGACCGTGCGGTCCAGGGCCCGCTGGATCTCATCCTCGACCGAATAAAGATCGAAGATCGGCCGCTCACCCGGGTAGGTCTCGATGCAGTCGGCCATCTGGGGCATTAAGTCCACCGCGAACTGGCGCATCAGGGCATAGGTCTCCCGCGAATCGACCCGGATTCTTTCAACATCGTCACGCGCCAGATCGCGAATGACCCGAAGTGAAAGCGGAAGGTCAGCATGAATCAGCTCACCGGCGCGGGCTGAAGCAATTTTGCGCTCGATCTGCTCCCAGGCGCGGTGGAGAAACTCGATGTCGGCCTCAAAGTTCTGGCTGTGCTGTGATTCCGCTGCCGTGCGGACAATGAAACCTGCCTGCATCGGCTGCTCCTGCAAAGCGGTATCCAGGACCTGAAGCAGCCGGTCCCGTTCATCCACATCCTGAATCCGTTGCGAGATGCCGCGGTGGTCGGATCCGGGCAGCAGGACCAGATAGCGCGAGGGGATTGAGAGCTGTGTCGTGAGGCGGGCGCCTTTGCTGCCAATCGGGTCCTTGGCAACCTGGACCACGATCTCCTGTCCTTCAGAAACCAGCTCGCTGATATCTGGCCGGGGCGGAGCAGCACTCTGGACAGCGACCTCGTCGTGATCGGCATCACCCGAGGCGTTGGGGGCTGGCGTGCGGTGGGGCACCATATCGGCGGCATGCAAAAACGCGGTGCGCTCAAGACCCGCATCCACGAACGCTGCCTGCATGCCCGGCAACACCCGCACGACTTTGCCCTTGTAGATGTTGGCGACAATGCCCCGGCTGCGGCTGCGCTCGACGTGCAGTTCCTGCAGACCGCCGTTTTCCACAACGGCAACCCGCGTTTCCTGCGGTGTCACATTCACCAGCAGTTCTTCACTCATCGCACATCCCCTCTTTCCAGCTCGGATGGATACCAACCAGCGACAAGAGCGCTGTGGTTTCATACAAAGGCAAGCCCATCACGGCCGAGTAACTGCCGGACAGGGACTCCACGAATGACCCGGCATAGCCCTGGATCGCGTAAGCCCCGGCCTTGTCATACGGTTCAGCGCTGGCGCAGTAGTCCCGGATGACATCGTCCGCCAAGCAGCAGAATGTTACCTTACTCGTGACCTGCCGTGACTCGCGCCGCGTGCCGAGCGCAACCGTGACGGCTGTCACCACCTCGTGGCTGCGTCCGGAAAGGCGCTGCAGCATGCGGGCCGCCTCAGCGGCGTCTGCAGGTTTGCCCAATATGGCGTTATCGAGTACCACTACGGTGTCGGCCCCCAGGCAGGCCGGGGCCTCGCCCTCGTTCGAAGCGGCAGCCTGCAGCGCCGCCTCGGCCTTGCGCACACTCAGTCTTTCGGTCAACTCGGCTGGGCTCTCGTCTTCGATACGCGATTCATCTACCCTGGGTTCATAAACCCAAAAATCAAATCCTGCCTGAGACAGCAGTGCCGCGCGGCGCGGTGACTGCGAAGCGAGACACAGACGGGGCTTCATGACACCCGACCCGACCGGTGGTAGGGCAGGCCCCGCGAAATGGCATAGGCGCGGTAGAGCTGCTCCGCGATGACGATGCGGACGAGCGGATGGGCAAGCGTCAGCGGCGACAGCGACCAGCACTGGTCAGCCGATTCCAGCACCTCGTCTGACAATCCGTCCGGGCCGCCGACCATCAGCGCAATATCCCGGCCCAGGGTCATCCACTTTGCCAGTTGCGCCGCGAGCGATTCGGAATCGTAGCTGCGCCCGGACTGATCGAGCGCGATCCGGTAAGTCCCGGCGGGCGCCGCTTGAAGAAGACGTGTGCCCTCCTCACGGACGATCCGGGAGAGATCTGCGTTCTGGCCGCGCCGGGGCGTATCGACTTCGATGAGCTCAAGCTGTACACCAGAACGCAGACGAAGCGCATACTCACTGAAGCCCTCGCTGATCCACGATGGCATTCGCCTGCCGACCGCCACCAGATGGATCCGCACCGCGTCAGCCTTCGCCTTGGCGCTCTCTTGCCTGTGTCAGCTGCGCCCCCAGGCGCTCGTTCCAGAGCCCCTCAAGATCATAGAATTCCCGCGTTGCGGGGAGCATCAGGTGAACAATCAAGTCACCAAAATCGAGCAGTACCCATTCGCCGTCGCTCTCTCCTTCAATACCGGTAGGCTTAAGGCCGTGCCGCGCGCCGGCCTCACGCAGCCGCTCGGCCAGCCCCAGCACATGCCGGCTTGACGTTCCACTGGCCACCACCATCCAGTCCGCAATCTGGGTCAGCGAACGGATATCGAGCTCAAGAATATTCGCCGCCTTGGCGTCATCGAGTTCCTCAACGATCCAGCGCCGTGCCGCATCGAGGTCACCCTCGCGTGTTTTCTCCATAAAGTTCATGTTCCTTGATGTAACGGGCTACGGCTATGGGGACCTTCGTTTCTATAGGTCTGCCACTGGCGATATCTGTGCGGATATCTGCAGCGGCAATATCAACCGGGGGAATATCGATGACTCTGATCCAGCCCCCCGACTCGGGAACCGGGTCGTGTGGATCGAGTTGTGCGCGGAGCCACCAGGTCGGCAACGGCTCCGGCAAAGACCATCCCGGCCTTTGCATCACCGCGATGCCCGCGAGGGTAAGAATCTCCTGCCAGCGGTGCCACTTCGGCAGATCCAGCGCTGTGTCCAGCCCCAATGCAAGGCACAAGGGCAGGTCCGGGTATGCTGCCTTGAGTTCGCCAAGGCTCAGCACCGTGTAGGAAGGACCAGGCCGGTCAAGTTCACGCGTATCAATGAAAAACTGCGGCTCATCGGCGAGCGCCAATTTCAGCATTGCCAGCCGGTGCGCTGCGCTGGCCACGGGCGGCGGGCGGTGCGGCGGTTCACCTGCCGGCAACCAGACCACACGCTCAGCGTTCAGCGCCTGACGAAGCGCCCCGACTGCGCGCAGGTGTCCGAGGTGTACCGGATCAAAGGTGCCACCGAAAACCACCACCGGTGCGTTGGCCTGCTCAGGCAACAAGCGGATAGCAGATGCCGTCAAGGACGGATCGTACCGTCGCCATAGACGATGTACTTCTGGATGGTGAGCCCCTCCAGCCCGACAGGGCCCCGCACGTGAAGTTTGTCGGTGCTGATCCCGATCTCCGCACCCAGCCCGTACTCGAAACCATCGGCGAACTGGGTTGAGGCGTTCACCATCACCGAACTCGAATCCACCTCACGGACAAAGCGCTGACTGCGGGAGAGATCATTGGTCACGATCGCATCGGTATGCCCGGAGCCATAGCGGCCGATATGGGCAATCGCCTCGTCCAGACCATCGACGATGCGTATCGCGAGGATCGGCGCAAGATACTCGGTTTGCCAGTCCGCCTCGGTGGCGCTGATGCACTCGGAGACCATCGCGCAGGTACGCTCGCATCCGCGCAACTCGACGCCAGCCTCCCGGTAACGCGGTACCAGTCGTTCCAGCGCCGCCGGGGCAATAGGACTCGCCAGCAACAAAGTTTCCATCGCCCCACAGACCCCGTAGCGCCGGCATTTGGCGTTGAAGGCGATCTCTACAGCCTTATCGAGGCTCGCATCCTCATCAACGAAAACATGGCAGTTGCCATCGAGATGCCGGATCACGGGCACCCGTGACTCCGCACTGACTTTTTCGATCAGGCCCCGGCCACCGCGCGGTACGATGACATCAAGATACTCGGGGCTCTCCAGCATCGCACTCACCGCCGACCGGTCGGTGGTCCTAAGAACCTGGATTACCCCTTCGGGCAAACCGGCATCAGCGAGGCCCTGGGCAAGACAGTCGCTGATCGCGATGTTGGAGTTGAGCGCCTCAGAGCCTCCGCGCAGGATTGCCGCATTGCCTGACTTCAGACACAGGCCCGCCGCATCGGCGGTCACATTGGGCCGGGACTCATAGATGATGCCGATGACACCCAGCGGCACACGCATCCGCCCTACGGTGATCCCTGAAGGCCGGGTATTCATGGCGCTGATCTCGCCCACCGGGTCGGCGAGTGCGGCGATCTGGTTAAGCCCCTGCGCCATCGCGCTGACCCGCTCGGGAGTCAGTTCGAGGCGGTCCAGAAGCGCCGAGGAGAGCCCGGTGGCGTTTGCCGCCTCAAGATCAGCCGCATTCGCCTCAAGAATCCGCTTCCGGTCATTCTCGATCCGCTGTGCCATGGCTTGAAGCGCCCTGTTCTTGGCACCCGTCGGGGCGCGCGCGATCACCTGGGCAGCAGCACGGGCGTCTCGCCCGGTATTGTCCATCCAGTCACGGATCTCGTCCGATACTGATAATACTTTATTCATCTTTTCAGTAATTTATCGCGTCTTTGCGTTGTAGCACATTTATACCACAAAGCATCAGGATCACCCGCTCCAGTTCCGCCCAGACACCACCAGGCGCCTGGCGCTGACCTTTGAGTACCTGGTCCGACTGGGCCAGTTGTTGCAGCAGCTCGCGAAAGTTTTCCGGATTCAAACGCCCAAGCGCAGCGGAGATACATGCCACACGGCTACGCCAGACACGATTGCGCTGGAATACCGATTTTCTATCAGCGCCCTTGGCGATCTCTAAAGACATCGGGTAGAGGCTACGGACCTCCCGGGCGAGCGCCCAGTTAACGAGTATGGCTTCCGAGCCCTCACGCTGCAGTCCATGCAGCATACGGACCGCTTCGGCAGTTTTTCCGGCCAACGCTGCGTCAACCAGGGCAAAGACGGAAAAGCGTGCCTGATCGCTGACCAGGGAATCGAGCGCGTTTTCGTCAAGCTCGGCACCCTCGAGCAGTAAGGGCAGTTTGCTGATCTCCTGGGCCGCAAAGAGAAGATTCCCCTCGGAATAGTACGCCAGGCGGTCGATGGCACCGGGGGTTGCCTTGATGCCCTCGGCACGAAGCCGCTCACGAATCCACGCTGGCAGTTGCTGCGTTGTGACCGCGCGAGCTTCGACTGCGGTGCTTTGCGACTCCATTGCCTTAAACCACTTGCTTGACTGGATCGCCTTGTCAACCTTCCCCAGAATCACCACCAGGTGATCCGTGCTGTCGGTATCGTTCAATAATGCCATCAGCACCTCGGCACCCGTATCACCGGGCCTGCCGGTAGGCAAACGGATTTCCAGTAAACGCCTTGTGGCAAACAATGAAAGCGCCTGTCCGGCCGACAGGATCTGTTTCCAGTCGAGGTCTACACCTGCGGTATAGCGCAGGATTTCTTCCACACCCTGATCGCGCGCAGCCGAGCGGATAGCCTCAGCGCTTTCCTCGACGAGCAGGGGCTCCGCTCCGAACAGCAGGTAGGCGTTGTCGAGGCCCTTTTGCAACCGGCCCGCAAGCGCCGGGGGCGCTATTCGCAACCGCTTCTCCCGAAAGGTCGCAGGACGCTACACAAAAACGACACGGGATCCCTCCGGGGCTTGCCGGTTGAAGGCGA
>CAYSMI010000007.1:0-9387 GCA_964432165.1 uncultured Acidiferrobacter sp. | reverse complement strand
GGACGCTACACAAAAACGACACGGGATCCCTCCGGGGCTTGCCGGTTGAAGGCGATTCCCCCCAGACGGCGGATGATCCGACGCACGATCTCCTGACGCATGGAGATTTTCAGGGCCTCTTCTTCCTGCTTCTTCTGCAAAAGCTGCGTACTCTTGTACTCCAGGTCACGGCTGACACTCAGCGAAGTATTCTCCACAAGCACCCTGCCAAGACGATCCACAACACGATAAAGAACCTGATACTCCAGCGTGTACCCGGTTGCCGTCCCCTTACTGTCGACCGATGTTACAAAGCGGGTGTAGTCGACCGTGGCGAGATCGATAATCACCGTGGCTGACGCGGCATCCTTGACGGGATGAGCACCACTCTGGCGAAGCGCGTTGCGCAGATCCACCACCAGCGTCTGATTCTGTCCTGTGACCCAGGGGGCCGACATGATCGGTGCGAGCTCCACCTGCCCGCGCAGATGAAAGCCGCAGCCCGTTAGAAGAGCCGATAAGAGTATTGCCGTCAGAGTCCGCATCATTCTGGTATTGCAAATGGCCATGACCGCACCAGGGCTGGTACCGTCAATTATAGCGAGCCCCTGCGGCGTAGCGATGCTGCCGGCACTAGGGGAGCAGCACCAGTTTGCCCGGATATCGCTTGGAAGTGAAATCGGACTGGGCCTTGGCGATCTCCCGCAGCGGATAGGTCCGCGACACCAATGGCCGGACGGCACCCTCTCGGATCAGTGCGACCAGTTGCGCAAACACCTCGGGCGGCTGATAAGTACAGCCAAACACGGTCAGATCCTTAAGGTACACCGTCCGTAAATCGGTTTTAACGACCGGGCCTGCGATCGCGCCCGAAGTCGCCAGCCGGCCGCCGGGACGAAGCGCGTCGAGCAGCGACCCAAAAGCGTCCCCGCCCACCACATCGATGACCGCTGAGAAACTCTCCTCTGGGGGCAGCGTATCCCGGCCGATAACCTGACCAGCGCCGGCCTCCCGCACGGCATCGGCCTTGGCTGCTGAACTCACGGCCGTGACTTCGGCACCACGCTGGCGGGCGAGCTGCACGGCGGCAAGTCCCACACCCCCGGATGCACCGGTGATGAGCACATGATCGCGGCCTTCCACCCCAGCGCGGACCAGAAGATTAAGGGCGGTCCCAAAAGCACACGGCATCGCACCGATTTCGATATCCGAAAGCGGAGAATCACTGACGTCATAGAGCTGCGCTGCGGGTACACAGCAGAACTCGGCAAAGGCGCCATCGCGCTCGGAACCCAGCGCCTCAAAGTACACGGGGCTATCCGGTGTCGGCATCGGCTGGTTGATCGCGCAGGTGACCCGCATACCGGTATCGATACCGCTGACCCCTTCGTCCACGGAGACGACCTCACCGCACAGATCACCCCCCTGGATCCGAGGAAAGCGCAGCGGGGCGCCCCAGCCACCGCTTTTGATCTCAGCGTCACCGACATCGTTGGTCGCAGCTGACACCTCCTTGGCGTACCAGCCGATGCGCGTGTTGATATCGGTGTTGTTCACACCCGCCGCCCGTACCCGGACCAGCACCTCGCCGGCAGCGGGAACCGGCACCGGAATCTGCTCATTCCAGATGAGCTTCTCAGGTCCGCCGTGCCCCACCAGCTGAACACCATACATAGTCTGCGATGGGGTCATCACTCGCTGATTCGCTAGGCGTAAACCAGCAGCAAGGTGCCCCAGGCGATCAGCGCTACGCCCGTCAGCGCACTGAGCCGTGCCTTCGCCGGCAGCAGTTTTTCAAGCAGGACATACAGCGCCAGTCCAATGATCCAGTACAGGCTCATCACGCCCCCATAAAACAGCAGCGCCATAAGAAACCAGCAGCAGCCAAGGCAATAGACGCCGTGCGCCAGACCCATCGTCAACGCACCCGCCCGACCCGGGCGCCAATGAGAAGAAAGAAAGCCAACGGGTGATCGGCAGTGCTTAAGGCAGGCCTGCTTGAGGGGCGTCAGCTGCCAAAAGCCCGCTGCGATCAATAAGGCCGCACCGAAAACAGGACTCGTCCCTACCATCATCTTGGAGACCAGTCCCGTTAACTGCAGACCCCACTGGGCAGCGGTAGCGACGACGCTGAAGACCGCCCACATCACCACGTAGCCAAGCGCAAACACTCCGGTGGAAACATACGGGGCGCCTTTTTCCCTCTCCTTTCGCATCATCCGGGCGAACAACAACAGGATGGGGGCAGCACTCGGGAGCATCATCCCAAGCATCATGATCCACCACATGAAGAAGACGATCGCCGCGTACTGACCGGTCCAGACACTGGCCCCCGGCGCATCGTTCATGCCCGGCATCGGCATACCCCCCGGGGCGGATCCACCGAGTCCGACGGAGTGGGTCAGACGGGTCATTTCCACTGTGCCCATACCCATGCCGGCACCTGCAAGCAGGTAGACCCAGCTCAGCACGATGACGGTGGCGAGCGCCGTTACGACAACAAGACGATCGCGCCGGAGCACAGACTCCAGATCAAAGGGTACCGCCGGCAAGGATGGTCAGCCTAGGCGAAAAGCGGGAAACGGCGCCGGGACTCGTCAAAATCCAGGCTCAGGCCGTTACGGTCCCACGCGACGTAAGCAAGAGAACTGTGCCGGGCACTGAGATCGAACTTGAGTTCACCGATACCCTTGGCCGCACCGTTCGCACCCTCGGCTTCGTGGAATACCCAGCCATTGGGCAGCGTCGTGATGATCCGGTGCTCCTGGTCAGTCACCGGGTTCAATATCGGCTGCGCCTCGGTCCGCAGCACCCCGGGCACATCGATCCGCCCGTGCCGCTTGCCGATATCCCACTCCCATCCGATTTCCGTGAAGATCGGGTCATGGTGATGTTCAATGATGACACTGAAGATCTGGAACATCGTCCCCACCGGCTGATCTTGCCCGGACAAGATGTAAAACAGCGCATCGCGCTGCTCTTCGGTGGCGCGACTCTCCAGAATGGGCTGCATGTGCCCCTCTCCGTGATGAATCGCCCGGGGGAAATAGAACGTGGCCGCGACAATCAAGCTGTCCAGATTGACACCACCACACTCGCCTTTGGTAATCCTGAATCCAACGGCCCCGGTGCAATCGCCCTGGGTGGGCGGGGCATTGGACTCGCAAGGACAGCCAAAGTCACAACTGCAGAACTCGATGTACTCCGCCTCAACCGACCACTCTCTAACTGCCATCACACGTCCCCCTCGATTGGTTTTTGTTCAGGCGCAAGTATAGTCCGCTTCGGAACAGACCCCCGAAACCGGGCAACTATGATCTGTGACGACGCGGTATTGCAGTAATCAATCCCGACCATGCCATGTTCCTGTGCCAGGTCACGATCGGGGCCGTCACTTTCAGATGACGACATTCACCAGCTTGCCCGGCACAACAATGACTTTTCGCACGGGCTTTTCTCCCACGTGGCGGGCAACTTTCTCATCGGCGAGAACCGCTTCTCGAATCGCGTCGTCGTTCGCATCCGCGTCGATCTCAACCTGGCTTCGCAGCTTGCCGTTGATCTGGACCGCGAGTGTCTGAGTGGCTGACGCCAGGGCGTCTTCATCGACTTGCGGCCAGGGCGCATCCAGCAGATCGCCTTTCATATCGAGTTCGCGCCAGAGCACGTGGCACAGGTGCGGGGTGATGGGTGCCAGTACCCGGATCAGGATACCGAGCACTTCGCGCATGGCCGCTATCCGCCCGGCATCCTCACCCGGGTCGAAACGGTCCAGGGCATTAAAGCTCTCCATGCATGCCGCCACCACAGTATTGAACTGATGGCGCGCCATGTCGCGGTTGATCTTCTGTAACGTGCTGTGAAAAACACGCCGTAACAAGCGCGTATCTTCGTCGAGGTCTGCACGAGACCCGCTGTCGTCTGAAAGTGTCGCACGGTGCTTGTGTACCAATACCCACAGGCGGCGCAGAAAACGCTGCGAACCCGCCACTGCATCATCATTCCACTCAAGGGCCTGATCCGGGGGCGACGCAAACATGGTGAAGAGCCGTACGGTATCCGCGCCGTAGCGGTCGACCAGGCTCTGGGGATCAACGCCGTTGTTTTTGGATTTGGACATCGTGGTCCAGCCGGTCGGGGTCAGGGCGGCGCCATCGCGGATCCGGTGTGCGGCAGTGGTCTTGCCTTTGGCGTCCTTTTCGATCTCGACCTCGTCGGGCCGGACCCAGACCCGTCCATGTTCGTCGCTGTCGTGATAGTAAGCCTCGGCCAGCACCATGCCCTGACAGAGCAGCTGTGTTGCCGGTTCGTCGCTGCTCACGAGATCAAGATCACGCATCAGCTTGTGCCAGAAACGGAAATACATGAGGTGCAGCACGGCGTGCTCGATGCCGCCGATGTAGTGGTCAACCGGCAGCCAGTAATCGGCGCGCTGGTCCAGCATACCGTTGGCGCCGGGCGTGCAGTAGCGTGCGTAGTACCAGCTGGATTCGACAAAGGTATCGAAGGTATCGGTCTCGCGTTCAGCGTCCCGGCCACATTCGGGACATGACGTCTTGCGCCAATCGGGATCGGCCTTGATCGGCGACTGGACGCCCATGAAGGTCACATCCTCGGGCAGCAGCACCGGCAGATCCGCATCCGGCACCGGCACTGTGCCGCAGTCCGGACAATAGATTACCGGTACCGGGCAACCCCAGTAGCGCTGGCGGGAAACACCCCAGTCACGAAGCCGGTAATTCACCCTGCGCTCGCCAATGCCCTTGGCTTCGATGTGCTCGGCAATCCGGTCAAAGGCCGTATGGAAGTCGAGCCCGCTGAAATCGCCTGAATTGACCGTGACGGTCTGCTCTTTGGCCGGCCAGGCCGCCTTGGCAACATCAACGGCTTCGCCGTCCGCCGGCGCCACCACCTGAATGATGGGTAAGCCGTATTGGGTCGCGAAAACGTGGTCACGCTCATCGTGCGCCGGCACCGCCATGATCGCACCCGTGCCGTAGCCCATCAGCACAAAGTTCGCCACCCAGACCGGGATGTGCTCGCCGCTTAAGGGATTGACGGCATCAATGCCCAGCGGCACCCCTTTTTTCTCGACCGACTCGATCTGTGCCTCGCTGACACCACCGCTTGCACATTCGTCGACAAAAGCCTTGATCGTGGCATCGCGTTCAGCCGCCTGCACGGCGAGCGGGTGATCAGCGGCAACCGCCATGAAGGTCGCACCAAAGAGGGTATCCGGCCGGGTGGTAAACACCCGCAGGGGCTCGCCCCCCGCTGCCAATGCGAAGTCCACCTCGATCCCGTTAGAGCGCCCGATCCAGTTACGCTGCATGGTCTTGACCGAATCCGGCCAGCCCGGCATCCGGTCAAGCTCCTCAAGCAGTTCATCGGCATAGGCCGTGATCCGTATGAACCACTGCGGAATCTCGCGTTTTTCGACAACGGCGCCGGAACGCCAACCCTTGCCGTCAATCACCTGTTCATTGGCGAGCACCGTCTGGTCTACAGGATCCCAGTTGACTACGGCATTTTTGCGGTAAGCGAGGCCCTTTTTGACAAGACGGGTAAAGAACCACTGCTCCCAGCGGTAGTAATCGGGCTTGCAGGTGGTGACCTCGCGCGACCAGTCGTAGGCAAAGCCCATGCGCTGCAGTTGCGTGCGCATATGCGCGATGTTCTCGTAGGTCCACTCTGCCGGAGGCACGGCCCGCTGGATGGCGGCATTCTCAGCCGGCAGTCCAAAAGCATCCCAGCCCATGGGCTGCAGCACATTGCGCCCGAGCATTCTCTGGTAACGGCTCATGACGTCACCGATGGTGTAGTTGCGCACGTGCCCCATGTGCAGCTGCCCTGAGGGATAGGGCAACATCGACAGGCAGTAGAATTTTTCCCGCCCCGGATCTTCGGCGACCTTGAAACTTTCCTGCTCGTCCCAGTAGGCCTGAACAACAGGCTCCAGTTGCTGCGGTACGTAGCGCGGGTCCATGAGGTTTTCCGGTCAGGCCCCGGGCAGAAGGGGCGTAAGGCGAGAATTAATAGTAGTTGGGCGCGTCGTCAGCTTTGTCCGGCGCAGGCCAGTCGCAGAAGGGAAAGGGCTTTTCATCGGTGTTGAACGTGATGTACTGCAGCGTCGCATGAATGAAGGTATTGAGATCGCTGGTAAAAGACTGCAGCCGTTCCGCGTCCTGGCCCTGTATCAGCCGATAGAAAAACTGGAACAGCATAGTCAGGCCGACCAGCAGCAGTGCAATCTCGAAAACCACGAGAAAATAGACCAGCATCAACACCAGCCGTCCCCAGGTCTGGCCGTTGCGCAACCGCTTCGGGATATCAGTATTCATAGAATTTGAGTCTGCACTCGCAGCAGAGGCCACCCCAAAACGCCGCGCATTTTACACCATGCGCCTGTCTCACCCGGCAGACCAAGGCCCGTTACGTGCACGCATGAAGATTCTGCAGGCGCTCGGCGGATAGCCGTTGCCACTGACGTCACTGCGTTGTGCGGGCCATTCAACCTGGCGATACCTTCGGGCATCTTGAAGATCTGCGCTCGATGCCGCTAATTCACCACCGGCAGCGGTTCTTGGCAGTTCCAGCAGACCTCAAATGTTGCGGGGTTGGATTCTGTACAACCCTTGCAGTCCACGGTCTCGTCAGAGGCGTACTCGTAATCCCGGACAAGAGAGCGGGCATATGCCAGCTGGTGCTCACGCTCAACCCAGACTTCGGGCCAGGTCTCGGTGGCAGGCAACTCTCCCAGGCCGCCGGACGCGTGATCATTAAAAAGTCGAGCGGATACGCCGGCGGCTTCGAGCATCTGCTGTACCAGTCGGGCCTCGCTGATTCCCGACGCGATGAAGACACGCTGCATGGTCCGTCTTCCCAGACGATTCAGCGATAAAGGTGCTCGCGCGATGACGGCAGGTCGTTGTTGCGCTCGCGGGTGAACAGCACCTGAAAAAGCTGTAATCTCCCCGCCAGAAACACTGCCTGGGAACCGGCCAGATAGAGCTGCCAGGCCCTGGCGAAATCCTCGTCAAACTGATCCCGGACCTGATCACGGACCGCGTCGTAGCGTGCCAGCCAGTGTGCGAGGGTCTGGGCATAATGCAGCCGCAGGTTCTCGACGTCGAGCACAGAGAAGCGATGCGGCTCGAAGATATCCATCATCTCTCGCAACGTCGGCGGATAGGCGCCGGGGAAAATGCGTTTTTCTATCCAGGCATTCATCAGTCGCGGGCGATTGCGGCCAATGGTATGCACCAATGCCCGTCCGTCTTGGGTCAGGCATCGATCGACCACGCTGCCAAGTTCCGCGTAGTTGTCCCGACCGACATGCTCCAGCATACCCACTGAGACAAACACATCGTACTCGCCCGTAATATTGCGGTAATCGTCCAACACATAACTCACACGGTCGCTATAGCCTTCTGCGCTAGCGCGCTCTGTGGCATAGCGGATCTGCTCGGCCGACACGTTCCACGACGACACGGTCGCGCCGTAGTTCAGCGCCATGTGCTTCGCCAACCCGCCCCAGCCGCAGCCGGCTTCGACAACCCGGTCGCCCGGGCGCAACTGCAGCTTGCGACAGACATGATCCATCTTGGCCTGTTGCGCCGCTTCAATACTCATGCCTTCCTCGGGAAAATAGGCACAGGTGTATTGCATCTCTTCATCCAGCCACAGGCGATAAAAGTCGTTGCCAATATCGTAGTGATGGTGGATGTTTTCCCGGGAGCCATCCTGGCTGTTCGCGCGGGGTTTGCGCTGCTGCATCTGTTTAACGACTTTGGCGATGCCCCGCGGCTCAGGCGCACTCAACGCCGCGACCAGAAAACGGACGAGATCCCCTTCTACGGAGATCCCTCCGCTCGAGAACGCGTCACCGAATCCTATATCGCCCTGGCGCAGTAACTGGTTCAGGGCCGGGCGGTTGTGGATCCTGGCCGTGGCAACGGGCGCAACCCCCTTGGGGCTGATCGAAAACCCATCCCAAAGCGTCACCCTGAAGGGCGGCGAGCCCATGGCATCCAGGAACTGTCGCAGCAGGTATCGCTCATAGGCGCGGGAACGGTCATTCGAAGGACTTGAAGACGTCCCGTGTTGTTCCGGCCGGTCTTTCCCGAAAACGGGATTTGAAGTGGTCATTGCAGCACCCGGTTTGCGCGTTTTCTGCCGAATCTAAACCGGAAATAATACTGACCGGGAACGGCGGGTCAAGGGCCACGTAAAGCGGATTTCGTAATTTAGACCGGGTCCTCGGCCTCGCGCGGCCAGGCATTGATCACGGCATGCACCAGCGTCGCCAGCGGAATCGCAAAAAAGACCCCCAGCACGCCCCATAACCCGCCAAAAATCAGCACCGCGGCAATGATGGCCACCGGGTGCAGGTTATTGACCTCGGAGAACAGCATCGGCACCAGTAGGTTGCCGTCCAGTGCCTGGATGATCACATACGCCGAAACCAGCACGAAGAAGTCCCCGGTAAACCCCCACTGGAACCATGCGACAAACACCACTGGAATCGTGACCACAGCAGCGCCCACAAAGGGGATCAGTACCGACAGGGCCACCAGCACCGCAAGCAGCATGGTGTACTGCAGGCCCAGCACCGAGAACGTGACCACGCAAGCGAACCAGACGATGACGATCTCCCAGAACTTCCCCCGGACGTAGTTGCCGATCTGCCGGTCGACCTCGGACCAGACCTGACCCACCAGCTGGTGCTCGCGCGGTGCAAAGCGGGCCACCCACGCCACCAGCGATTCCTTGTCCTTCATCATGAAGAAGATCAGGATCGGCATCAGAACAAGGTAGACCAGGATCGTGATGAGGCCCATCACCGAGGCGAGCGATACCGACAGCAGCTTCTGACCCCAGGACGTCAACTCGGTGCGGATCAGCACCATGACCTCTCCGATCTGCTCAGCGGAGACGATCTCGGGATAACTCTCGGGCAATTTGAGCAATACATCCTGACCGACATTCAGCATGCTGGGAATCTGCTGCACGAACTGGGTTGCCTGCTGCGACAGCAACGGCAGCAGACCAAAAAGGATCAGGACGACAAACAACAGGAAAGCGAAATACACCACCAGCACCGCCACGAGACGCGGCATGCGCGATTTCTCCAGCACACCCACAAGCCCCTCGAGGAGATAGGCGATCACCACAGCGGCCAGCAACGGCGCCAGCATATTGCCCATCAGCACCACCACCACAAACAGCAGGAGCAAAAACAGCGTCAGGAACACAACCTGCGGGTTGCTGAACTGGTGCCTGAACCAGTTGGTGATCATCTTCATGACCGCATCTCCCCTGCCAAAGTGCAATCCGGCGTGCCTTCCACGGCGAAGAGTCTAACCTGAGAGAATTTCAAAATCGTGGGTAATTTGTGCAACGGAATCG
>CAYSMI010000006.1:18858-22601 GCA_964432165.1 uncultured Acidiferrobacter sp. | reverse complement strand
CTTTGCCGAAATAACCGTGGATTCAGGGCACTCAGTCACCTGCTGACCGAGATCTACACACAGCCCAGGACAACGCAGGCACTTAGCGTGGGGCGGGACCGCCTTGCCGAGATCGGCGGCGACTTGATCGCGCTGTCAGGAGGCATCGAAGGAGACCTGGGGCGGTGCCTGCGTTCCGGATCAACTGATGTAGCCGCCCAGCTCCTGCAGCGCTACCAGGATATTTTTGACGGCAACTACTTTATTGAATTGAGCAGAACAGGGCGTACCGGTGAGAAGGAGTACGAGGCCCTCGCGCTTGAACTGGCGGCAAGGACAAAATCCCCACTGGTCGCTACCAACTCGGTTCGGTTTCTCGCATCCTCGGAGTTCGAGGCACACGAGATTCGGACCTGCATTCACCAGGGCCGGGTTCTGGACGACCCTCGGCGCCCAAGGGAATTCTCCTCTCAGCAGTATCTTCGATCGCCGTCTGAAATGGCGGCAATTTTCTCTGACATACCCAGCGCGCTGGAAAACACAGTTGAGATTGCCCGGCGGTGCAACGTCTTCATCGATTTCGATACGACCCACATGCCAAGGTATATAGCGCACGACGATCGCTCTACAGAACAAATACTCACCGCCCAGGCCGAGGCAGGTTTTGCCGACTACGTGAATCAGACTGGGGAACTTGACGCTCCGGTTTATCGTGAGCGGCTCGCCTCCGAAATTGAGACGATCAACCGAATGGGGTTTGCCGGATACTTTCTGATCGTGGCCGATTTTGTACAGTGGGCTCGGGATAATGGCGTTCCGGTTGGCCCGGGACGGGGATCGGGCGCAGGGTCTCTGGTCGCCTTCTCTCTCGGCATCACACGCTTGGACCCCATTAAACACGGTTTACTGTTCGAACGGTTTCTGAATCCGGAGAGAGTCTCACTGCCGGACTTTGATATCGATTTCTGCATGGTTGGGCGGGATCGTGTGATTGAGTACGTGAATGAACGGTACGGTGTTGAGAAAGTCGCGCAGATCATCACCTATAACACGCTGGCTGCGCGCGCTGTTGTGCGCGACGTGGGCCGGGTCATGGGTATGCCCTACGGGTTTTGCGACACCCTGGCCAAACTCGTCCCATTTGAGGTTGGTATGACCCTTGAAAAAGCCTTGGAGCAGGACGAGGAACTGAGGCGCCGGTATCGGAATGAGGCCGAGGTTACACAGTTGATCGACAATGCACAATGCCTCGAGGGTATGCCGCGCAACGCCGGCAAACACGCAGGGGGGTTGGTCATCGCCCCTGAGCCCATAGCGGAATTTTCACCGCTGTACTGGGAACCGGGGATGACGCAGGCGGTCACGCAATTCGACAAGGATGATCTTGAGGCGATCGGACTGGTGAAGTTCGACTTTCTTGGCCTTCGAACACTCACTGTCATTGACTGGGCGATTGGGCTGGTGAATCAATCCCGGGCGAAGAAAGGCCAGGATGCAATAGACCTCGAGCAACTTCCACCGGATGACCCAGAAGTATATCGACTGATCTGCACCGCGAGGACGACGGCGTTGTTTCAGCTGGAATCCCGGGGTATGCAGGAACTGATTCAGCGGCTCCAGCCGGACCACTTCGATGAACTGGTGGCGCTGGTCGCCCTGTTTCGCCCTGGGCCGCTTCAGTCTGGGATGGTCGATGATTTCATTAACCGGAAACATGGCCGCGAGCCTGTGGTCTACCTACACGACAGGATCAAGACAATCCTCGAACCGACTTATGGCGTCATCCTGTATCAGGAGCAGGTCATGGAGATTGCCCAGCAACTCTCCGGCTTCAGTCTGGGTTCTGCGGATCTCCTGCGGCGCGCGATGGGGAAGAAGAAGCCGGAAGAAATGGAGCGGCAACGACAGATTTTTATCGATGGTGCCACCGACCGCGGAATCAAGCAGGCGAGTGCGGCACATATCTTCGACCTTATTGAGAAATTCGCCGGCTATGGCTTCAACAAATCCCACTCGGCGGCATATGCACTACTGAGTTATCAGACGGCCTGGTTGAAAACATACTACCCGGCCGAGTTCATGTCGGCGGCACTCTCGGCGGACATGGAGCATACCGACAAGGTCGTCGTGCTGGTTCGGGAAGCCAAGTCGATGGGTCTTACCGTTTGCCCACCGGACATCAACCGTGGCGGGCTCAGATTTTCAGTCGCAGAAGACGGCGCGATTGTTTACGGCCTGGGTGCAGTCAAAGGGGTGGGCGAAAAAGCGCTGGAAGATATCCTCACGGATCGAGAAGAGAACGGTGAATTTCAGGACTTGTTGTCGCTATGCCGGCGGATCGATTCCCAGAAAGTCAACCGAAAAACCCTCGAGGCCCTTATCCGGTCGGGCGCGCTGGATACACTGGGCGTTGATCGAGCACATCTTGATTTCCAGCTGCCGCAGGCACTGGATGCGGCCGGTCAGCACAGTGATGATCTGTCCTCAGGGCAAAACGACATGTTCGGATTACCTTCGGTGGATCGCGTGGTGCTCGCCACCCCTGCCGGCCACCAGTGGTCGGGCCGAAAACGGCTGGAGTTGGAACGCGCCAGTCTTGGCTTTTACCTGACCCGCCACCCCATTGAGTATCACCAACGCGAACTGGGCGCTATTGGTGCGGTCGCGATTTCGAAAACCTCGCCGCGACTCGAAAGGACCGTGATTCTCGCCGGACTCGTTCAGGACTTACGGACGTTTCAGAACCGCAAGGGTGAGACTATGGGATTCGTCAGGCTTGATGATGGCACGGGTCTCGCGGACGTCAGCATCTTCGCCGACCTATATTCGGAGAGCCGAAGTGCATTGACCACTGAGGGACTGGTCCTCGTTCAAGGCATGCCCGGCGTCGATGACCGCTCGGGACTGCTCGCCCTGAAGGCCGAAGGTATCTGGACTCTGGACGATGTGCGGGCACGTGCGTTGGTCGAACTCACAATAGATCTTCCCAAGCGCCCAAGCGTGTCTTCTGCCGCTGAGGAATTGAAGCAACTGCTGCACCACTATTCCCCTGGAGATACCCACGTTGGCGTCTGTTATCGAAACCCCAAGGGCGACAGCATACACATGCGTCTGGGAGATCAGTGGACGGTTCGCCCAGAGCCCGAGCTCTTAGATAGCCTGGCGGACTTTGCCGGAGCGAAGGGGATGCAGTTTGACTTCTCATCCGCGGCATTGACGGCTACTACATCAGGTCAACGGAACACTAAAGCTGCATAGCTTGCGCGCTCTTCGATATTGGCGTCCGGAGTAAAATAGGCGGCGTAATGAGTACTTCCCTCGATTTTGAGCAGCCCATCGTTGATCTTGAGGCCAAGATAGATGAGCTTCGCCGCGTGGACGGGGATGGTGAGTTGAATCTTCAGCGTGAGATTGAACGACTCCAGACCAAGAGCCACAAACTGACCCGGGAGATTTTCGCATCGCTTGACGCGTGGCAGATCACACAACTCGCCCGGCATCCACAAAGGCCTCATACGCTCGACTACATACAACGGCTTTTCACTCACTTCCAGGAGTTGGCCGGAGATCGAATGTATCGGGATGACCCAGCGATTGTAGGCGGCCTCGCGCGGCTACATGGCCAGGGCCTCATCGTCATCGGCCACCAGAAGGGACGGGATACCAAAGAGAAGGTGCGTCGGAATTTCGGGATGCCGAGCCCCGAGGGATATCGTAAGGCTCAGCGTTTAATGCGGTTGGCGGAGCGTTTTGGCTTGCCGGTC
>CAYSMI010000006.1:12934-18758 GCA_964432165.1 uncultured Acidiferrobacter sp. | reverse complement strand
ATCCTATGGAAGAGCGCCGAGAAAGCGCAGGCGGCGGCTAGCGCAATGAAAATTACCTCGAGCAGTCTGAAGCGGAATGGATTGGTCGATGAGGTCGTTCCTGAGCCCCTGGGAGGCGCTCACCGCGACCCTGAGCGCATGGCCGAGGACCTGCGTGATGTGATCCAGGAACAACTATCAACATTGGGTTCGCTCAGTACCGAGCAACTGCTTGCTGAAAGAGAAAATAGGTTACGGTCCATTGGACAATTCCGGGAAGGGTCCTGATTTTCCGCCCCCCGGGCTTGATCTTCTCCAACGGTCGGTCTGGTCGGCGATCGGCCGCTATAAAGACAGAGTCATCAATGTCGCCTTTAGCGGTGGCGTAGACTCGACCGTCCTGCTGATGGTGACGGCTTCGCTTCGCCCGCGAATTGGATTTGGGCTCCGTGCGCTGCATGTCAATCACGGCTGGAGTGCAGACGCTGACCGCTGGCACGCGCACTGTCGGCGGGTTGCCCGGGACCTGGATATTCCTTTCCTGGGTTCCCGGCCCGATTCTAATATTCCCGGTGAAGAAGACGACGGGGCTTTTGCCGGATCGTCAAAAGAGGCTAGGGCGCGGGCAGCGAGATACCGGTTCTTTGCCGATGTTGTGGCCCCGGGAGAACTTCTTTTGACCGGCCATCATCTCGACGACCAAGCAGAGACCTTTCTGCTTCGCCTCATGCGTGGATCCTCAGTGCGCGGCCTGGGGTCAATGCGCACTGAACAGACCCTGCGCGGTCTGAAGGTAGTTCGTCCTTTTCTCGACATCCCGAAAGCAACCCTGGAGAAATGGGCCTCGGAAAAAGACGCAAAAGTCCTCGATGACCCCTCTAATCGCGACCCGGATTTCGATCGAAACTTTCTCCGTCACCACATTCTCGCCCGGCTTTCCTCCAGGTGGGTTGAAGCCGCTGAAACCCTGGGCAGGGCGGCAGCCCACTTTCAGGCTGCGCAATCGATCCTCGACGAGGTGGCCTCGGACGACCTTGGAATCTGTGCGCTTTCACAACCGGGCTGTTGTCTCGGAGATTTGGGCGCCGCTTCGCTTTCCTCTCTATTGGGGCTTAGCCGACCCCGGCTGCTGAATGTTCTTAGATTCTGGGCAAGACGAAGCAATCTTGGGGCACCTTCAGAACGGGCTCTGGAAGAATTCATTCGTCAACTGGAAAAGGGCTCGCCAGGGGCATCACCGACACTGTCGCTCGGACCGGCCGCGTTCCGAACATACCGTGACGGTGTGTTCCTGATTCCAGAGCCCCTCCCCGAGATTTCGACTCCACCGCAGATTGAGTCATGGGATGGATCCCGTGTGAGTATCAGCAGCGTCGGTATTGAACTTATCCCTGAAGAAACGCTCGGCTCGGGATTACGCGTTTCCCTGATCCGTGAAGGGCGGGTGGAATTACGATGGCGACGCGGTCAAACAAAGGTCACGCCCATTGGTCGCGGACCTCATCGGCATGAACTCCGAAAGGTCCTACAGCAGGCGGGGGTGCCGCCCTGGGAGCGGGCCCGGATTCCGCTGATTTTCATAGACGACCGGTTTGCCGGCATGCCGCAGGTCGTCCTGGACGAATCCTGCCGGGCCCGTTCGGGTGAAGCCGGCTTGGAGGTGCACCTGCGGGATTTGCGAAAACCCGGACCATAGGTGCGTTCTGAATTGTATCCATCCGGCCCGTCTGTTATCCTAACCGTCCGTCGGGTGTTGCGGGCAGGGAATTCGAATCCAGCGTGTCCCCAACTGCGTTCGCCCGCTTCGATCACCTTAGATCACGAATGAGAATGTCCGACGGAGCTTTCCCCAAGTACGCCTTCATAACTGGCGGCGTTGTATCGTCGCTTGGTAAAGGTCTGTCTGCGGCATCCCTCGGAGCGCTCCTCGAAGCGCGTGGCCTCAAGGTCACTCTGGTAAAGCTGGATCCCTATATCAACGTGGATCCGGGGACGATGAGCCCCTTCCAGCACGGTGAGGTATTCGTGACCGATGACGGGGCAGAAACTGATCTTGATCTCGGTCATTACGAACGCTTCGTCCGGACTAAGATGGGACAGAAGAATAACTTCACAACCGGACAGATTTATGAGCGGGTGATTCGAAAGGAACGACGGGGCGATTTTCTCGGGGGAACGGTACAGGTGATTCCCCATATCACCAATGAAATTAAGGAGTCTATCGCGGCCGCAGGCGATGGGCACGACATCTGCCTGGTCGAAATCGGAGGCACGGTGGGTGACATTGAATCCCTGCCGTTTCTGGAGGCCATCCGCCAAATGCGGATAGAACTGGGTCGGGATAACACTATTTTTCTGCATTTGACGCTGGTCCCGGCCTTGCACGCAGCGGGTGAAATCAAGACTAAGCCCACACAGCATTCGGTCAAGGAACTCCGCAGTATTGGTATCCAGCCAGATATTGTGCTGTGCCGGGCCCAGGATCCGCTTCCTGCAGATGCCCGCAGGAAGATCTCTCTGTTTACTAATGTGGAAGAAAAATCCGTGATTTCCGCTGAAGATGTCGACAATATCTACTCAATACCGAGACGCTACCATGAGCAGGGGCTCGATGACGCTGTTGTCCGGCATCTTGGCCTTGATGGCGCGAACTCAGATCTTCATGAGTGGGACAACGTCGTCAGCATCATGGGTCAACCGGAAACCGAGCTCACGATAGCAATGGTCGGGAAATACGTATCGCTGACGGAATCATATAAGTCGTTGTCTGAGGCGATCGTGCATGCGGGCATCTGCAACCGGGTTCGGCCGGTGGTGCGTTATGTTGACGCCGAGCAACTCGCTACGGCCGAAGATGCCAGGTCACAACTGTCAGGCGTTGATGCGATTCTGGTTCCGGGAGGGTTCGGTGTCCGGGGTACCGACGGCATGATTAATGCCGCGCAATTCGCTAGGACCTCCGGCGTCCCCTATCTTGGAATCTGTCTTGGGCTGCAGATCGCGGTCATCGAGTTCGCCCGGAATGTGGCCGGGATGGCAACGGCACATAGCACGGAGTTTGCCGAGACTGGTGAGTTCCCTGTGGTGGCCCTGGTGACCGAATGGACGGAAGATGACGGCCAGATCGTGGAGAGGGGAGACAATGATGACCTTGGAGGAACCATGCGTCTCGGGGCGCAGGAAGCCCTCCTGTTGCCCGACTCTTTGTGTGCGAAGATTTACGGTCAGGAAAGAATCTCTGAGCGCCACAGGCATCGATACGAAGTCAATAACCGCTTCCGCGCACGCCTTGAAGAAAGCGGCCTTCGGGTTTCCGGACGCTCGGCGGACGATCTGGTCGAAATGGTCGAGATTCCCTCGCATCCCTGGTTCGTCGCCTGCCAGTTCCACCCCGAATTCAACTCAACTCCACGCGACGGACACCCCCTCTTCGCGGAATTTGTGGCCGCTGCCCGCAAATACTGTGACAGCAGGAACAACCCGGCGGCCGAGGCGGCCTCCGCGTGAGCCTGTTCAGCAAGCCGATCGATCGCAAGCAACCGCTTTTTGTTATCGCCGGTCCGTGTGTGATCGAAAGCCGTGAGAACGCGCTTTCGACGGCTTCCCGGCTCGCGCAGATCGCGTCGACGTTGGACATCCTGATTATCTATAAATCCTCATTCGATAAGGGGAATCGGTCTTCGGGGTCGTCATTTCGTGGTCCCGGCCTTGACGGGGGTCTCAAGATTCTTGAGGAAGTGAAGGCGGAGAGTGGTTTGCCAGTACTGACGGACGTGCATACTCCCGAGCAGGCGTTGCTCGCGGGGCAGATTGTCGACATGATTCAGACGCCGGCATTTCTTTGCCGTCAGACTGACTTAATCACGGCTGCAGCCCGGACCGGCAGGCCGGTGAACATCAAAAAAGGCCAGTTCATGGCACCGCAGGAGATGCGGACCGTTGCCGAGAAGGCAATGGCGGCAGGGGGTTCGCAGATCTTCCTGTGCGAACGGGGAAGCACCTTTGGTTACCACAACCTCGTCGTCGACATGCGTTCTCTTCAGGTCATGGCTAAGCTTGGCTTTCCGGTTATCTTCGACGCGACGCATTCGGTCCAGTTGCCGGGGGCGGGCGGAGACCGGTCTGACGGCCAGAGGGAGTTTGTCCCCTTGTTGGCGCGGGCTGCAGCTGGCGCAGGCATTGCCGGAGTATTTATGGAAACCCACATTGACCCCGCCGCGGCGCTGAGCGATGGGCCAAATGCCTGGCCGCTAGAGCAACTGCAGCCCTTGCTTGAAGATCTTCTCGCGATCGATCGGGTCTCTAAGCAGTCCCGCTCTTTCGGCGTCTAAATATCTGTCGGGTCTGTTGACAAGCCTTGTGAAGAAACAGCAGCAGCTCTTGATCACAGGCGTATGGGCGAGGGAAATCCTTGATTCCAGAGGCTTTCCGACCGTGGAAGCCGAGGTAGCCCTCCAGGGTGGCGCTGTGGGACGCGCGGCTGTGCCATCCGGTGCGTCTACCGGTAAGCATGAGGCGCTCGAGTTGCGAGACGGCGATCCGGCCCGTTTTGGCGGTAAGGGTGTGCAAAAGGCGGTAGCGAATGTAAACAGCGAGATTGCACAATGTCTCAAGGGCCAGGATGCGAGCCAGCAACGGCAGCTGGATCACCTGATGAAGACGCTGGATGGGACGCCTAACAAGGAACGCTTAGGCGCCAACGCCCTCTTGGCGGCATCGCTTGCTAGCGCCAAGGCCGCGGCACAGGGTCTTGGTATCGCCTTATACGAGCACATTGGTCGGTTGCATGGCAACCCTGATCCGATTCGTTTACCGGTTCCCCAAATGAACATCCTGAATGGCGGCGCCCACGCGGACAACAGTATCGATTTTCAGGAATTCATGGTGTTGCCTGCCGGACTTCCGTCGTTCCGGGAGGCTTTGCGCTGCGGCGCTGAAATCTTTCATAAACTTCGGCAGGACCTGATTTCCCAAGGCCTGCAGACCGGCGTAGGCGATGAGGGAGGGTTCGCCCCTGACTTCGCGTCAAATGAAGCCGGACTTCAGGCCGTCCTCGCCGCCGTCGAAGGCTCGGGTTACAAGATTTCCGATGAGGTATACCTTGGCCTTGATCTCGCAAGTTCCGAATTCTACGAACAAGAGCATTACCACCTCCGTTCGGAGTCCCGAAGATATAGCTCCGGCGAATTTGTTACCGTTATCTGCGATCTTGCGAGGCGACTACCCGTAATCTCGTTGGAAGACCCGCTTGCCGAAGATGACTGGAAGGGCTGGACCTCGCTGACAGCAAATCTCGGCGACTCCGTCCAGCTGACTGGAGACGACCTTTTTGTTACGAACGCCGCCATCCTTGAACGGGGCATCGAAGAAGACGTTGCAAATTCAATCCTGATCAAGGTTAACCAGATCGGTACACTTAGCGAGACGCTTGACGCGGTGGCCCTTGCTCAGGCGCATCATTTTGCTGTGACGGTTTCCCACCGATCGGGAGAGACCGAGGACACCACTATCGCTGATCTCGCAGTAGGCGTGGGTGCGCAACAGATCAAAACGGGTTCTCTTTGCCGCTCGGAAAGGACCGCCAAGTACAATCGCCTGCTGCGGATTGAGGAAAATCTCGGACCGCGGGCCGATTATGCTGGTCGCGCCGCGTTTCCCCAGCTTAGTAGAGTTTGATGCTGAGAGGACTGCCTCCTTGCCGTACCTCAGGACCCTAATCTTTTGCCTGATCGGGTTCGTTCTGGCGCTTCAGTACGCGTTATGGTTTGGAAAGAGCAACGTCGTGGATCTTTTCCAACTGAAACGCTCCGTGACCGAACTTGAAAAAGAGAATCTTTCACTGCGG
>CAYSMI010000006.1:0-12834 GCA_964432165.1 uncultured Acidiferrobacter sp. | reverse complement strand
TTTCCAACTGAAACGCTCCGTGACCGAACTTGAAAAAGAGAATCTTTCACTGCGGAAAAGGAATGATAGGCTTCATGCGGACGTAAACGAGATCAAGAACCGCGTCGAAGCAATCGAAGCAAGAGCCAGAGAGCATCTCGGGCTTATTCTTCCTGGCGAAACCTATTTCCAGATAGTCCCTGCAGAAGACGAAGAGCAACAGTCGGCCCTCGATTGACCGGGCCGGTGTGCTTTAGCCCTCCGGGGAAAGCGAGTAGGGAAGGCGCCGAATGCTCAGCGGTGAGCCGGCAATCCTGAATGCCTCGTGCCCGCCGTTTTTCAAGGCGGCAACCGGAACTGATGCCAGTAGCAGGGCGAGACCTGGCTCGCTATCTGCAACGGCCGACACCACGGTGCCGTTTCGTCCGCTCGATGGATCCAGACATTCGATCTCGGCACCGACAGGAATCGTCTCGGTCGTCGCTGCCTGGGCACAGATCATGCGTTGCTTGGGCCTGCCGCGGTATCGAACACGGGCGACCACTTCCTGCCCCGGGTAGCATCCCTTTTGGAAACTGACGCCACCGATTAGGTCGAGGTTGACCGATTGTGGAATAAAGGTATTGCTCAGTGCGGCACTGAGTATCGGAATTCCCCGAAGGATACACAGCCTCGCAAACGGGTCCGCTCCCGCCATGGCATGTTCCTGCACCTTCGTCGCGATCGAGACTGTTAAGGCCCTGTGGATTTCGTCCGAGTCGTCCTGGGGGGCGCTTGCTGCGGAAGTCTCGTCTGTCGGTGCGGCGAAGAAGAGGCCTTTTTCCGGGCAGAGCTCGAGGGTAACATCTGCACGCAGGATAAATCGACGCAACCCGGCGATGACGTCTTCAGCCAGAGAATCGTGGGTCGCGAGGAGAAACGCATCTCCCTGACGCAGGACAAAAAAGATGGCCAGAAGGCGACCTTTGGGAGAACAGTATCCCGCGAGGCCCCAGTCATCTTGATCGATCCCGCTGATGTCGCAGGTAAACTGGTTTTGAAGAAAAGAACCAGCATCCGCGCCGGAGCATTGGACAACAGTAAATCCCTGGGCAGGCATGGCCGGGATGGTCATAGCGTCAATTTACGTTCCACAAGTTTATGAAAACCGGGCGGGAGCCGGTGGCGCAGCGTTCACCGCCCCATGCGATAGTACGCGTGTTGGATACCACAACGCCATCTCCCGTTGGGGTTGAAAGTGCTCACCGATGGGAGCAGAATCGAGAATGTTGCAATGCACAATAAAGAGAGTTTAGCCAAAGGTTCCAGAAAAGTCATTGAGGCCGAGCCTGATGCAGGCCCGGAAGACTCCGTGAAGACGACTCGGGAACTTGCAAGGCCGTCCACCGAAGACAAGCCTGAATCCTGCCGGCCGGATCCAACCCGTTATGGCGACTGGGAGCGAAATGGCCGGTGCATTGACTTCTAGGGCCTATTCCCGCGTTACGAAAAAAGACTGAGATTCAAATGCCTAACGTCCGCAGTCGCCCAGTATCGCCACATATTCAAATCTACCGTCCGCAGTTGACGAGCGTCCTATCTGTTCTTCACAGGCTAACGGGAATCTTTCTGTCCCTCTCCTCCGTCGGACTTTCACTTTGGCTGATCAACCTGGCTCTTGGAGAGGAAGCGTACGCCGGGTTTATGAGAGTTGTCGGCGGGTGGGGTGGATGCGCCTTTGTGACGATGCTGGTTTTTTGTATCTACTATCATTTGTTCAATGGCATTCGCCATCTTTTCTGGGATTGGGGTCTGGGTTTTAGTTTACGTTCGGTATACGCCAGCGGGTGGGCGGTTGTAGCGCTCGCACTTGGGTGTTCGCTCCTCACCGTCACGCTCAGCTTTTAGCGTCCCGTCAATATCAAGGTCACATGACCCAGGCCCGAAAGAGTACCGAGAAGCATGCTCATGCTGAGGTTGGGCTTGGGCATTGGCGCTGGCAACGTGGAACCGCCATCGCATTGGTGCCGCTGGTCCTCTGGATGTTATGGCTTTCCCAGTCTCTTGCCGTTTCGGAGTATTCATCTGCCCTCGCCTGGATCGACCGTGCGGGCCCGACCACCGCATTGGGAATACTGGCTCCCGTCTGGTATCTCCACGGCGCGCTCGGATTGCAGGTGGTCATTGAAGATTACGTTCATCCGCCGTTACGCCAGGTGATGATCTGGCTTGTGCGAGGTGCGGCCCTGATGTTAACCGGGGCGACCTTGTGGGCGCTTTTGTCAATTACCTGAGCCGGACGACCTGATGACCGCAACCTACGACATTATTCATCACGAGCATGATGTGGTCGTCGTCGGCGCGGGAGGCGCGGGACTTCGCGCCTGTCTGGGCCTTGCCGAGTCCGGTCTTCGCACAGCCTGCATCACCAAAGTATTCCCGACGCGTTCCCATACTGTTGCGGCACAGGGCGGGATGAGTGCCGCGCTCGCCAATATGGGTGAAGATGACTGGCGTTGGCATATGTACGACACCGTCAAGGGTTCTGATTGGCTTGGCGACCAGGAAGCTATCAGTTTTATGTGCAAAGAAGCGCCATCGGCGGTGATCGAACTGGAACACTATGGGGTACCGTTTTCCCGGACCGCGGACGGAAAAATTTACCAGCGTGCTTTCGGTGGAATGACTACCCATTTCGGTCAGGGGCAGGCGCAAAGGACCTGTGCTGCTGCTGACCGAACAGGGCACGCAATTCTCCATACGCTCTATCAGCAGTCTCTGCGTCACAAGGTGGCATTCTTTATCGAATATTTCTGTCTGGACCTCATCATGGAGTCGGGTGAGTGTCGGGGGGTGGTTGCCTGGTGCCTGGAGACGGGGGAACTACATGTCTTCTGGGCAAAACAAGTGGTTCTCGCCACCGGCGGATACGGCAGGGCGTATTTCTCGGCCACCTCAGCACACACCTGTACCGGTGACGGAAACGCCATGGTCCTTCGCGCAGGCCTTCCTTTGCAGGATATGGAGTTCGTTCAGTTCCACCCCACGGGCATTTATGGTTCGGGCTGCCTGATCACTGAAGGCGCCCGCGGTGAGGGCGGGTTCTTGACGAACGCGGATGGTGAGCGATTTATGGAGCGATACGCACCCAATGCAAAGGATCTCGCTTCCCGGGATGTGGTCAGCCGCTCAATGACTATGGAAATCCGCGCCGGAAGAGGCGTCGGTGATGACGTCGATCATATTCACTTGCATCTTGAACATCTCGGTCCTGAAATTCTCTCTGAACGACTTCCCGGAATCTCTGAAACAGCCCGTATATTTGCCGGCGTTGATGTCTGCAAGGAACCCATTCCCGTGCTTCCGACCGTTCACTACAACATGGGGGGAATTCCGACCAATATCCATGGGGAATGCCTCGGACCGGTTGTCGACGGAGTTTGCACAACGGTCCCCGGCTTGATGGCGATTGGTGAGGCTGCCTGCGTTTCGGTGCACGGCGCCAACCGGCTCGGCTCCAACAGCCTTCTGGACCTAATAGTCTTCGGCCGGGCAGTCAGCCAACATGCTGCCGACACGGTTTCCCGGGATACGCCGGTCCGGAGAGGTAAAACCGAACCTATTGACCAGGTGCTTGATCGTTTTGACCGAATCCGATTTTCCGACGGACCCGCAACAACAGCCGCAGTGAGACTGAAGATGCAGCGGGCAATGCAGGCAAACTGTGCCGTGTTCCGGAACCAGCAAGTCTTAAGTGAAGGTATCGCTGAGGTCGACGGCACCTTCGACATGTTTGGCAATATCGGTGTGAAAGATCGATCAATGATCTGGAATACAGACCTTGTTGAAACGCTTGAACTGGAGAATCTGCTGGCCCAGGCCAGGGTGACGGTTTTCAGTGCCCACGCCAGGAAGGAAAGCAGGGGCGCGCACGCCAGAGACGATTACCCGGAACGTGATGATGAGCACTGGCTGTGTCACACACTCGCGACCGTTCATGGCCACAATGTTGCCCTTGGGTACCGCCCCGTAACGCTCGATACCGGGACGGACGAAGTCGACACCATTCCACCCAAAGCGCGGGTTTACTAGACATCTCATGGCCCAATTTCGACTGCCCAAGAACTCGCGCGTGACCAAGGGTCAACGCCATAATGACGGGACAGGGATGCAGCAACCGCTGGCCCTTGAGATTTACCGGTGGAATCCTGATGACCGCGAACAGCCTCGGGTAGACGAGTTCGCTATCGATCGCGCAACCTGTGGACCGATGCTCCTCGATGCGCTGATCAAAATAAAGGACGAGATTGACTCGACTTTGACATTTCGCCGTTCCTGCCGGGAAGGTATCTGCGGGTCGTGCGCCATGAACATCAACGGGATCAATACCCTTGCCTGCACCCAGACGCTGAGTGAACTGAAGCCGCCGGTGAAAATATTTCCGCTGCCACACATGCCGGTCATCAAGGACCTGGTACCAGACCTCACACACTTTTTTGACCAGCACGCGTCTATCGAGCCGTGGCTGAAGGCATCGGAAGCCGAATCTGATAGGGAACGCCTGCAAAGCCCTCACGAGCGTGAGGCACTCGACGGGTTGTACGAGTGCATCCTGTGTGCGTGCTGCTCCACGAGCTGTCCGAGCTACTGGTGGAATTCCGATCAGTATCTCGGGCCGGCAAATCTTCTACAGGCATACCGCTGGATCGCTGACAGCCGTGATGAGGCGACTGGTCAGCGACTCAGTCAACTGAACGACAGTTTTGCACTGTATCGCTGTCATACGATTATGAACTGTACGAATGCGTGCCCGAAGGATCTCAACCCCGGCGAAGCGATTGGGACAATCAAATCCCTGATTGCAAAGGGAAAGTCTTGAGCATAAGCGGACAGCGTCGAATCAATCGACTAACCTGGCGGTCGCGTCGCGGTGTCCGGGAGCTTGATGGACTGCTAATGCCATATGCCGCTGTCCGGGCGGACAGCCTCAACCTCGGAGAACTAATGGCCTTCGAGGAGCTCCTGTCACAGCCTGATCCGCTCCTGATAGACTGGCTTATGCAGCGAAGTGTTCCCGAAAGGCCGCAGTTGGCCGCCCTGGTCTTAGATATTCTGCAGTTCAATCGCTCATCTCCGGCGGCGTAGCGCTGCCGTCAAGATTTCGGGGTCGGCCGCAGAATCGTATCGTGTTCCTGTTTTGGGTCTGGGGCAGGGTAGTCCTGGGTAAAGTGCAGACCCCGGCTCTCCCTGCGGTCTGCCGCACATCGAACGATCAGTTCGGACACCATCACAAGGTTGCGCAGTTCAAGGAGATCCCTGTTGACCCGGAAATTGCTGTAGAAGTCCCGGATTTCGTCATGCAAGAGGTGAAGCCGGTTGGCTGCGCGCTGGAGGCGACGGGAAGTTCTGACGATGCCGACGTAGTCCCACATGAAGCGTCTGAGTTCCTCCCAGTTATGCGCGACCACGACCAGTTCATCTGGATCGGAAACCCGGCTTTCGTCCCAGTCGGGAGGTCTTGCCGTGTCTGAGGGCAGATGGTCCAGATAAGTCATGATCGCCGGCACCGCACGCTTTGAAAACACTACGCATTCCAGCAGAGAGTTACTTGCCAACCGATTGGCGCCGTGGAGGCCTGTATGAGCATTCTCGCCAATTGCGTACAACCCGTTGAGGTCCGTGCTGCCATCGAGATCAGTGTTAACACCGCCACAGGTATAGTGGGCTGCAGGGACAACGGGGACCGGGTCGGTGGTGATGTCAATTGCAAATGACTGGCAGCGGTCATAGATTCCCGGGAAATGGCGTTTGATGTACTCAGAGCCAAGATGGCTGATGTCAAGATAAACGCAGTCATGCCCACCTTTTTTCATCTCGTAATCTATCGCACGGGCAACCACATCTCTCGGAGCAAGTTCTCCACGCGGATCGTGCCCCGCCATGAACGCTGCTCCATCCGGCAGCATCAGTTTCCCGCCTTCGCCGCGAACAGCTTCTGAGATCAGGAAATTTCCCGCGTGCGGATGATAAAGGCAGGTGGGGTGGAACTGGACAAACTCCAGATTGGCCACGGAACAGCCTGCCCGCCAGGCCATCGCGATGCCGTCACCCGTGGAGGAGTCAGGATTACTGGTGTACAGGTAGGCTTTTGATGCGCCTCCGGACGCAAGGACAACAGCAGCGGCATGAATCGTGACCACCTCAGCAGTGTTTCCATCAAGTGCGTACAGTCCCGCCACGCGTAAATCGCCAGAGCGTCCGGTCACGGGTGTCAGGATCAGGTCCACAGCCATATGGTTCTCGAGAACGGTGATATGGGGCGAGGCAAGCACTTGTCGGTCCAGCGTGCTGACGACCGCCCGGCCGGTCGTGTCGGCAACGTGGGCTACCCGGCGGTGCGAATGGCCGCCTTCCCGGGCGAGATGGAGTTGTTCCGTTGTATCACCCTTGATATCGAAGTGAACCCCGGCGCCACTAAGCCATTCGATCGCCTCAGGCGCACCTTCCACCACGGTGCGAACCGCCGACTCACGGCAAAGACCGGCCCCCGCCCGGAGTGTGTCCCCGACATGGGCTTCAAAACTGTCCCGCGGGTCGAGTACCGCTGCGATTCCGCCTTGGGCCCAGACACTCGATCCGGAAGCCAGGACTGATTTGGTCAAAATGAGGGAATCGATTCCCTGGTCGGCAAGTCGAAGCGCCAGACTGATTCCGGCAAGACCACTGCCTACGATCGCAACCGTCTGTTCACGTGCCATATCGACGCTCTCTTATCCGTCATTCCGGCAGCAGCCGGATCTCATGTTGCCCGCATAATCCCGGTCTTCCCGAAATGTGTGCAAGTCGTTCGGGTGCAAGATAAAATTCATCGGTGAGCGTTTCTTCCATACCGCCCAAACCTCTCGGGCGCCGTATCTCATCCCCAATGGAAACTGAAGATGGATCGGGTTGATCAGGACCTAATTCGTAACTTTGCGATTATCGCGCACATCGATCATGGCAAGTCAACACTGGCCGATCGTTTAATTCAGCAATGCGGAGGATTGAGTGAACGCGAGATGACGGATCAGGTTCTCGATTCCATGGACCTGGAACGGGAGCGGGGCATTACGATCAAGGCCCAGAGTGTGTCTCTCATGTATAGGGCCCATGATCAAAAGGAATATCTGATGAACTTTATTGATACTCCAGGGCATGTCGATTTTTCCTATGAGGTTTCTCGTTCCTTGAGTGCATGCGAGGGCGCGCTGCTGGTGGTCGACGCATCACAAGGTGTAGAGGCGCAGACCGTCGCGAACTGCTATACCGCAGCCGACTTGGGTCTCGAAATCATCCCCGTACTGAACAAGATTGACCTTCCGGCCGCAGATCCGGTACGCGCGGCTGCAGAAATCGAGGACCTCATCGGGCTCGACTGCAGCGATGCCCTGCAGGTCTCGGCCAAGACGGGGCTCGGTGTAGATGCGATCTTTGAGCGTATTGTGACCGGAGTGCCCGCGCCCAAAACGGAGCCCGGGGGCAAACTGAGAGCCCTCATTATCGATTCGTCGTTCGACAACTACCTCGGTACGGTGTCTCTGGTCAGAGTGATGGAGGGGATACTAAAAACCAAGAGCCGCATTCTGATGATGTCAACGGGAAAGAATTATCCAATTGAACAGATTGGCCGCTTTACACCGAAGCGGTCACCCTGTGCAGAACTCAGCGCCGGGGAAGTGGGATACGTCATCGCCGGAATCAAGGACATAAAGGCGGCTAGAGTGGGTGACACGATCACTGATGCGGCCAAGCCGGCCGAAGCGGAACTTGAGGGCTTTAAGAACGAAAAGCCTGCTGTATTCGCGGGCTTATACCCGATCAACAATGCCGACTTTGAAGCCTTCCGCGATGCCCTGGAAAAGTTGAGCCTAAATGACGCTTCTCTCGTCTACGAACCTGAGGTATCTCCCGCGCTTGGGTTCGGGTTTCGTTGCGGCTTTCTCGGGATGCTGCATATGGAGATTATCCAGGAACGGTTGGAGCGCGAATATGATCTTGAACTCATCACTACCGCGCCCACGGTGGTTTATCGAGTCCTCGGCAGTGACGGCGTAACACGCTGGATTCACAATCCCTCACAGATGCCGGATGCCGGATCGATCGCCGAGGTTTTTGAGCCGTTCATTGAGG
Organism: uncultured Acidiferrobacter sp.; assembly: GCA_964432165.1. Classification (GTDB taxonomy): domain Bacteria; phylum Pseudomonadota; class Gammaproteobacteria; order Arenicellales; family UBA868; genus UBA868. Next base: position 4,707 of record CAYSMI010000006.1, on the reverse strand, counting down.
CCCGTCTTCTTTGTCCCGCCGACTACATCGGGGCGGCGATCGGTCTGTGCATTGACAAACGCGGTGCACAGAAAGAACTCGCCTATCATGGGCGTCAGGCCCGGATCACTTTTGAACTGCCGCTTTCGGAAGTCGTACTCGACTTTCACGACCGCCTGAAATCAGTCAGTCGGGGTTTTGCATCTTTCGATTATGAATTCATTGAGGACCGGCCGGCCGATATGGTGCGGATTGATATTATGATTAACGGCGACAGGGTCGAGCCGCTGTCGGCGCTCGCACACCGTGAACAGGCACCGTATCGCGCTCGCCAGCTGGTTGGGCGGATGAAGAAATTGATCCCACGGCAAATGTTCGATGTGGCGATTCAAGCCGCTATTGGCTCGAAGATCATTACGCGGCAAACGGTCAAGGCACTGCGAAAGAACGTCACGGCGAAATGTTACGGCGGCGATATCACGCGAAAACGAAAACTGCTCGAAAAGCAGAAGGAAGGGAAAAAACGCATGAAGCAAATCGGTTCGGTAGCTATTCCTCAGGAAGCATTTCTGTCGGTACTGAAGGTGGGTGATTAATGGACTTTGAACTCGCGCTCTTCCTCGCCATGCTGCTTGCAGGGCTGATCATGTATTGGGACCGCGTTATCGGCCGGCCGCGAAGAATGCGCCAGGCAGAGTCTGGTGTCACGCTGCGTATGCCGTTGATCGTAGAGTACTCTCGGGCCTTTTTCCCGGTGATACTGGCGGTTTTCTTGCTTAGAGCCTTTATTGTCGAACCCTTCCGGATTCCCTCCGGATCCATGCTGCCCAGTCTTTTTATCGGCGACTTCATTCTGGTCTCCAAATCGAGTTACGGTGTCAAACTTCCGATTCTGAAGAGTCAGATCGTTCCCGTGGGCGATCCTGAACGCGGTGACGTCATGGTTTTTCGCTTCCCCAGGGATCCGAAAACCAACTTCATTAAGCGGGTGATTGGAACGCCGGGGGATGTGGTCAGCTACCACAATAAGCGACTGTCCATTAATGGTGAGCCGCTGCCTCTTGAGACCGTTGAGTTACTTGACTGGCCGACTGAGGCTCAGGATGGCCGGGTTAAGACGTTTCTGGAACAGGTTGGTACAAATTCCCACACCATCCTGATCGACACGCTGAGGTCTTCCAGTTCAATACGGGTGAAAGTTCCCCAAGGTCACTACTTTGTTATGGGTGATAACCGGGATCACAGTAACGACAGCCGCTACTGGGGATTTGTGCCGAAAGAGTTCGTAGTGGGTAAAGCCTTTTTTATCTGGTTCAGTTGGGACAGCGCAGGAGGCGGTGGTGTGAACTGGGGTCGAATCGGAAACCTTATCGATTAACCGGCAGCGTATCGGTGGCCAATTTAGAGCGCAAGATCGGTTATCACTTTTCGGATTCAGGACTTCTGGATGCCGCCCTCCGGCATCGCAGTATCGGGTCCAGACACAATGAGCGGCTGGAGTTTCTGGGTGACAGCGTCCTGGGGCTGGCCGTCAGTGAAGCGCTCTATGAGCGTTATCCAGACGCCGCTGAAGGCGACCTGACCCAATTTCGCGCAAGGCTGGTCCGTCAGGCGACACTCGCGGAAGTGGCCCGGAGGATTGAACTCGGGAGCGCCCTACATCTTGGCCCCTCCGCAGGACGCAGTGGCGGCAGTGACCGGGCCTCGATCCTTGCAGATGCCCTGGAGGCGGTGCTGGCAGCGATCTTTCTCGATGCCGGATTTGAGACTGCAAAGCGCATCACGCTCTCCTTGCTTGAACCAGAACTCGCCCGTCTCGAGGCGGGACCCCTTGAGAAGGATCCAAAAACACAACTTCAGGAGCTGCTTCAGGCGACAGGCGCACCACCTCCCGATTACGCTGTGATCTCGAGCTCTGGTCAGCCACATGCGCGGGAGTTTGCCGTTGACTGCAGTATCCCCAGTCTGGAATTGATCACGACCGGAAAGGGCAGCAGCCGCAAAGCCGCGGAACAGGAGGCCGCGTTGCAGGCCTTGCGAAAAATCCACGAGCAGGAAACCCGTATTGACTAACCCCGGACATTTTGGCGTTGTCGCTCTGGTGGGCCGGCCCAATGTCGGCAAGTCGAGTCTGCTGAACCAGATTCTGGGATCCAAGGTCTCCATTGTCTCCCGAAGGCCGCAGACGACCTGGCGCGAGATCGATGGAATCTATACGGAGGAGAATTCCCAGCTCGTTATTGTCGACAGCCCGGGGATGCACAAGCGTCAGAAAGGTTTCCTCAGCAAAATGGCAAATCAATCGGCCCACGGTGCCGGGAGCGGTGCTGATATCGTCTGCCAGGTTATCGACGCCCGGCACTGGAACCGTGAAGACCAGCATGTCCTTGATCACTTCGCCGGGCGGGGAGACGGCCTTTGGCTCGTGCTCAACAAAGTCGATCTGCTTCGGTCGCCCGAGATGGTTCTGCCGCGTATTGAGGAGTTGCAGAGCAAGCATCCCTGGGGTCATATCGTCCCCGTCTCTGCAAAGTCCGGATACAACTGCAAGCATCTTTCTCTCCTGTTGAGCGATACCGTACCTGAGGGTCAGGCCGGATACCCGGCTGAGACCCTGACCAATACCTCTCCGCGGTTTCTCGCAGCCGAGTTAATCCGCGAACAGGTGTTCCGCCAGATGGGAGATGAAATTCCCTACTGTACCGGGGTTGAACTGACCACGTTCCAGGAGCGCCCGGACGGTACTATGATCATTGATGCGCAAATATGGTGTGAGACCACGGGGCAAAAAGCCGCGCTCATAGGGGCAGGGGGTGCACGTCTGAAAAGCATCGGGTCCGCCGCACGGCGGCAGATCGAAGCGGTGCTCGACCGCCCCGTGTTGTTGTCACAGCGGGTAAAGGTCCGAAAGGGCTGGGCCAGTGACCGGCGCTCAGTAGCGGCACTGGGTTACAGCCAGTAGTGTTTCGGTGCCGGAATGAGTGCTAACCGAATTAAAGGAGAGCCGGGATTCGTCCTTCACTGGCGGCCTTACTCGGAGTCGAGCCTGCTGCTGGATCTTTATTCACGCACCTATGGCCGGATAGCTGCGATCGCAAAGGGCGCCCGGAGCCGCAAGTCGCCATACCGGGGCACCCTCCGGCCATTCGCCCTGATCACGCTGGGCTGGTCGGGCAAGGGCGATGTCAAGACCCTAACCCAGTGTGAGTGGGCGGGGCCGGGTGTTGCACTGCGCGGGCCCGGGCTTTTCTGTGGCTACTATCTTAACGAACTTCTGGTCAAGTTCCTTCATCGCCATGACCCCCACGAACGCCTGTTCGACCGCTACCTGCAGTGTATCCATCAACTGCTTGACGACGATGAACAGGAGACTGCGTTAAGATGCTTTGAGAAAGTATTGCTGGAAGAGATTGGTTACGGACTGCAGCTCGAACGGGACCAAACCAGCGGCGAGAGCGTCGATCCGGATACCCGTTATCGATACCGGCCCGGCCTGGGGGCATTTATTGATGGCAATGGCGTCCGGGCCGGCATTCCTGTCCATGGCGATTCTTTGATCGCATTACGGCTCGAAACGGGTTTTGATGAAAGAGGGCAAAGGGAGATCAAGCACCTCCATAGAATGATCTTTAAGGAACTCCTGGAGGGCCGGTCCTTGGTGTCACGATCGGTATACTCGCAGTTGTACCCCACCGACAGAACACTATCAAGCCGCGGCGCGGCTTCGGCGCAAGAAGAGCATCACTGATTATTGGAAGGAGTCGTCATGGACCTTGGTGTCAACATTGACCACGTCGCAACCCTGCGACAGGCGCGCGGGACGGCCTATCCCGATCCTGTCGAGGCCGCCAGGATATGCGAGTCCAGCGGTGCGAACCTGATCACACTGCACCTGCGAGAAGACCGCCGGCATATCCTTGACGATGACGTTTCCCGCATCCGCGACATCATCACAACCCGGATGAATCTGGAGATGGCCGTTACCCCCGAGATGAACCGGATTGCCCGGAAGATTCAGCCGGACGACGTCTGCCTGGTCCCGGAAAAACGCCAGGAACTCACCACCGAAGGCGGCCTCGATGTGGCGGGTCAGCGCGAGACCCTGACGCCTTTCGTCGAAGGGTTGGAAGGTGCGGGGATCCGGGTCTCACTCTTTATTGATCCGGAATCGGCCCAGATTCAGGCGAGCGCAGAAGTGGGCGCCAGTGCAATCGAACTGCACACCGGAACCTATGCCGAGGCAGAAGGTAGCGGGCGCGCGGTTCGGGAACGGGATCGATTATCAGCCGCAACCGATCTGGGGCTGTCTTTGGGCCTTCGGGTCAATGCCGGCCATGGTCTGCACTACACCAACGTCCAGCCGATCGCCGCTATGAAAGGTATCTCGGAGCTCAACATTGGCCACGCAATCGTCGCGCGGGCCGTGTTCTCGGGACTCGCAGATGCTGTTCGTGAAATGCGCGAATTAATGGACGCGGCCGGAGGGTAGCCTTACTTCTTCCGAGGCGCAAAGCCTTCCGGTACTGCGCCGAGATCGCCCTCACCAAACAGAAACCCCAGCATATGCTGCTCGAGGAGTTCAATCGCCTGCGGGTCGGCGGTGCTTAACTGATTTTCGTTGATGATGAGCACCTGTCTCTGGAGCCACTGCTGCCAGCCTTCGGTTGAGACCGTATCGAAGATCCGCTGACCCAGTTCGCCCGGATATGGAGGGCTTTCCAGCCCTTC
>CAYSMI010000005.1:0-23936 GCA_964432165.1 uncultured Acidiferrobacter sp. | reverse complement strand
GGTCAACTTCGTGGGGAAGAACATCGGATCGATCCGGCACCAGCAGCACATCGTCGAAGGTCAGTGCAAGATCCGGATGTTCCATCGACAGATTATACGGTTTGACTTCTAGTCGGTAAACTTGTAGTGTCTCGGATCGACTTAAGTAACTGATTTCTTTTAATAAATTTCCTTTATCCTAGCCGGAGTAAAACCTATGAAGAAACTCACCACCTGGTCATCGATGATTGCCGGCATCGGCATGATGATTGCCGTGGCGGCAGCACAGGCAGGGACGGCATCGGAGGCCATTGCGCAGGCAGAAGCAGATCTCGCTGCAGCCCAAGAATCCCGGGCGGTGTGGCGCCTTCTTGATTCTGCTACCGGCGGCACAGCGGCACCGCTAACCAAGCTCCTTAAAGTCGCCAAAGCCAAACTTGAGGCGCAGGACGAGGCGGAGGCCATTCGCATCGCCGAGAAAATCTCCTGGGCGGCCCATGCTGGTATCGCTCAAGCCGAAATCCAGAAAAGTGCGGGGCCGGTATACCAGTAACGTGTTTTCTTACCTTTTCCCAAAAAGCCGGACCCTGTCCGGCTTTTTTTCGTCCGTAGCCTAGAGTCTGGCCGATGTGCCCCATTCCCGGCACAATAGTCGGATGGAGCCGATTGTCTATCAGGTTAGTGATTTCACCCGCCAGGCCCGTGAACTTCTGGAGGAGCACTTCGGTTCGGTCTGGCTGACGGGCGAGGTTTCAAATCTCGCTACCCCGGCATCGGGACATATTTACTTCTCCCTCAAGGATGAGAGCGCACAAATTCGTTGTGCCATGTTCCGCAATCGCCGCTCCCCCTACCGGGGTGAACTCGAGAATGGAACCGAGGTCCTCGTCAACGGGACCGTATCCATCTATGAAGCCCGGGGTGATTTCCAGCTGATCATTGACTATCTGGAGCCTGCAGGCGAGGGAGAATTGCGTCGCCGCTTTGAGCTCCTGAAAGAGCGACTGACAGCCGAAGGGTTATTCGATTCCGACAAGCGCCGGCCGCTACCCGATCTGCCGGCTCGGATTGCGGTGATTACCTCCGGGCAGGGCGCCGCACTACAGGATATCCTCACGACGCTCGAACGGCGTTTTCCCCTTGCCGATGTTCTGGTGTTACCGGTACTGGTCCAGGGCGACAATGCGGCACCGCAGATCGTAGAGGCGTTGCGGGCCGTCGGCAAAAATCTTTGCGATGTTGCGGTGCTCGCGCGGGGTGGAGGCTCCCTCGAGGATCTGTGGGCATTCAATGAAGAGGCAGTCGTCAGGGCGATCCGGCGCTGCAAGATCCCGGTTGTCACCGGCGTGGGTCATGAAACCGACTTTACGCTGGCAGACTTTGCTGCTGACCTTCGCTGCGCTACTCCGACCGCGGCAGCTGCATCCGTAAGCCCTGACACCCAGGCTATTGCGAATCTCGTTCGAGCACAGGCGGAACGCCTCGGTGCGGCCCTTGACTACCATCTACAGGCGTCCGCGCAACGCCTCGACAGCGCGGGCGGGCGGCTGCGCCACCCCAGTGACCGGATTTCAAACCAGATCGAACGAGTCGAGAACCTCATCGAGCGTTTGAAGTCCGGATGGCAGCTCCGCCACCAAGATCAAAAGGGTCAAGTCATCCAGGGCGTCCAGCGCCTGCAACTCGCCTCCCCGCGTGCCCATCTAAACAGCCTCGCCACCAGGATTACAAGCGGTCGAACCCTCCTCGCAGAACGGCTGAACCAAAGGCTTAGACATACGACCCAGGCACTTGCCGGATTTGAGAGCCAGTTGAAAGCGCTCAGCCCGTTGGCGACTTTGGGCCGGGGCTTTGCTATCGTCCAGCTTCAGGACAAGACAACGATTGTCCGCTCAGCGTCGGCCCTTCAGCCTGGCAATACCATCGTGGCACGCTTTGCCAAAGGCAGCGCGCACGCGCAAGTAAAGTCCGTCCAACCCGCCGAGGATTCAGACCCGTCCTGAGGTCCCCACCAACTGCGAGCAGTCTGTGCGTTAACGTCGCCCCCGGCGGCTGGTCCTGGCTTTGTCGTAGGGGTTCTCGGCATTCCGCAGTTCGAACCGGATCCAGGTTCCCGTCAGTTTGAATGTCCGCGCCAAAGACCTTCCCAGGTATCGAAGATAACTCGACGGCAGCTTGTCCAGCGCGTTGCCGTGAAGCACTACGGTGGGCGGGTTACGTCCCCCCTGATGCGCATACTTCGGTTTGATGGTGCGATTGTTCACCATCGGAGGCTTGTGGTGCTCAATCGCGTCCCCCAGCGCCCGGTTCAAAGCACCCGTACCCATCTCCATCATGGCGCTCAACTGTGCTTCGCGAAGCGCTTTCGTCAACTCTGCAATTCCCGAACCATGCAGTGCTGAGATAAACACGCATTCATATTCCGGCAGAAAGTCCAGTTTACGGGAAAGCTCGCGCCGTATTGCGTTGCGGTCCCTCCGTTCAAGGCCGTCCCATTTGTTGACGGCCACCACGATCGATCGTCCGGTTTCAACGATTAACCCAGCGATGGTGGCATCCTGATCACTCACGCCCTCCCTGGCATCGAGAACCAGCACTGCCGCCTGGGCTGAGGCGAGGGCCTGCAGGGTCTTGACCACAGAGAACTTCTCAAGGGCGGCTCGAACGCGCGATTTCCTGCGCACACCGGCCGTATCCAGCAGGAGCAGTGTCTCTCCATCGCGTTCGATCGGCACAGCGACGCTATCGCGCGTAGTCCCCGGAAGATCAGCGACAATCATCCGGGGCTCGCCGGCCAGGCAGTTGACCAGTGTTGATTTCCCGACGTTCGGCCGACCCACTACGGCGACGCGGTTACCGCCGGACGGGCTCTCGTCATCTGCTCCTTCGGGCAAGGTGTCCATGATCTCATTCAGAAAATCGGAAACACCCTGCCCCGTTTTTGCAGAAATCACGTTCGGCGTACCCAACGACAACTCATAAAACTCGCTTGCCGTGATGTCACGATCAAGACCCTCGGCCTTGTTCACCGCGGTGACGACCGGCGTATCATCTTTACGAAGGTCGTGGGCAATCTCCCTCTCCGGCCCCGACAGGCCCTCACGTGCGTCCAGCAGAAAAACCACAGCATCCGCCTCTGATAGTGCCTGGGCGACCTGCTCGCGCACCGCGGTACTCAGAATGTCGCCATCATCCGATAGGCCGCCGGTGTCCACCAATAAAAATCGCCGACCGCGATGGACGACTTCGCCGTAAAGCCGGTCCCGGGTCACGCCGGGCTGGTCATCCACCAGGGCCTCGCGGGAACGGGTCAGCCGGTTGAATAACGTTGACTTGCCGACGTTGGGTCGGCCCACAATCGCAACAACAGGAATCATGGTGGGTGGAAATCCCGGTAGGGGTCTCGGCCAGTGGGGATCAGTTCGCTATGGACCAGGCCGTCAGGGACCCGTTTTCAGAAAGTATGATGAACTGGCCCGGCGCACCGGCGCCAAAGATACCCAATACGGCACCCCCGGATCCCTTCTTTCGGCCCACCAGTTCACCGCTCTGGGGGTCAATCAGGTAGAGAATACCCTTATAGTCCCCGACGACCGCAAGGCCTGGCTCATCAAGGCCGTATGGCCCACTCACGCCCCTGCCCAGCAGAGCGCTCTGACTCCAGATCTCTGCACCGGAGGCTACATCAAATCCCCAGACCGAACCGTCATCGGTCGTGACCAGTAAGATCTCGCCCACAGAACTCAGTGGCCGCAGCGTGGAATGGTCGGACTCCCAGTTAATGCGACGGGTCTTTAGCGAAAGCGCACTGATTTTGGCCTGGAATCCTGCGATGACAAGCCGGTCACCCATCCGGTAAGGATCAGCGTCAATATCAACCAGACGAGTTACTTCGTTACTTCCCTTCGCTCGGAAGATCCTCGCACTCCATAACTCGGCACCGGAGTCGATGTCGATCCCCGACAGTCTGCCGCTGGCAAAACCGATGACTGCGACGCTATCGATCACCAGGGGCGCCGACAAGCCGCGTACGGTCAGCGCGGGAACCGAACGACGCACCCGCCAAAGGATGTCGCCGGAATCAAGATCCACACCAATCACCTGGCCGTCGCCAGAGCGGAGGAGCACCCGTTGGTCGGTCAAAGCAGGTCGGGCCAGTATCTCCGTTCCCATCTTCTGCCGCCATTGGATCTCACCACGCTCAGTATCCAGCGCTACGACCTCACCGTCGCGCGTTGCGACAACCACGTGATTCTGTCCCGTACCCATACCAGCCGCTAACGGCTGATCGAGGTCATGTTTCCAGATGACTTTTCCGGTTTGCGCGTCCAGCGCAAAGATACGCCCACGGGGTTCGGCCGCGTAGATGCGTCCGTTCTGGATAGATGGTGTCAGCAGAAAATTGCTGTTCTTATAGCCCGCGCCGAGTCCACGGCGCCAGTTCTTGTCCAAAGATACCGTCTGCGCAACCTTTGGTGCGTCGGCAACCGGGCCGCCCTCGCGCATGAAGTGGATCGCACTTTTGCCGCAACCCAGCAGAGACAGCGTGACCGCCGTTAACAGTACAAACCGTATTTTCATTATCCATCATCACCCTTTCGGGTCATGTTCAGTTTCGCGGTGATTAACTGCCCGGCCTGGGAGCCCGGCGCAACACCCCGCAGTGCCTCCTGATAGGCCTGCCGTGCCCCGTCCAAGTCACCGCTTGCAACCAAAGCGTCGCCGAGCAACTCCTGAAAATGCGAGGTAAAGCCTTCGCCGGCATCCGCTCGGGCGAGTGCCCGGATCTCTTCAGGATCCCCATCCTTCAGGGCAATCACCGCCAGCCTGACGCGCGCCACCTGGCGCATCACCGGGTCTGAGGTGGACTCGAGAAGTTCGTTCAGCGCGTTTTTTGCGCCTTCGGTATCCCCGGATTCCAATGCAAGTCGGGCCAGCATGAGCTGTGCGATGTCGGCATACCCGCTGTTGCCATGGTCTGCAACAAGTGCGCTCGCCGCTTCAGACGCGGCATCAGCACTCTCGCGTGCAGCGGCGCCGAGCATCTGCTCATACAGGACTGATGCCTTTCCCGCCTGGCTGTCCTGGTATATCCGCCACCCCTGAATGCCGCCAACGCCGCCTATCCCGATCACCACCCCTGCGATGATCCCGGTGCCGTTGCGCTTCCACCATTGCCGCAGCTTCTCCGTCTCGTCATCGTGCGCAATATGCAGTTGTGGGTCGGGTTGTTCTCGCTTCATAGATGGTTCCGTTCAATCAGATTTTTCAAGAAGTCCTTGAACTTCATCGACAAGCCGTTCCCGGGGCACGGATGCCTGCTCTCCCTGGCCCCGCAAAGGCTTCACTTTGACAGCGGATGTCCTCTCGCTTTCTTCATCAACAATCACAGCCAGTTCGGCGCCACAGTTGTCAGCCCGCCGAAGCTGCTTTTTGAGATTCCCCTGGCCACAGTGCATCTGCACATCAACACCTGAATCCCGAAGTCGTTCCGCGCATTGCGCCGCTTCAAGTTGGGCGGTTTCGCCAAGCGCGGCCAGAAACACCCGGGGAGATTGTATAAGAGTCTTCTCTTCCTGCAGAGTCACGAGCTCAATCAGCCGCTCGAGGCCGCAGGCGAAACCCGCCGCGGGTACCGGATGACCTCCAAGCTGCTCCACCAGACCGTCATACCGTCCGCCGGCACAAATTGCGCTCTGCGCGCCCAGTTTATCGGTGGTCCATTCGAAGACAAAACCTGTGTAGTAATCGAGACCCCGTACCAGTCGGGTATTGACCGAAAAACCGATATTCACCGCAGCAAGCAGTTGCTGCAGGCGCTCGAATCCGGCCCGCTCTTCGTCCTGCAGAAAATCCGAAAGGCTCGGTGCGTCATCGAGCAGAGTCCGGGTCCGGGGATCCTTGCTGTCAAGAATCCTGAGCGGATTACGTTCAAGCCGCCTTTGACTGTCAGCATCCAGTGCATCCACATGGTCCGAAAGATAGGCCTGTAATGCGTCCCGGTATCTCGCGCGGGCCGTGACCGACCCGAGCGTGTTGATTTCAAGGTTGAGCCCTTCGATACCCAGGCTGCGCCAGAGGCGCTCGCCCACCGCAATGATCTCAGCCTCAATGTCCGGCCCCGCCCAACCCATCGCTTCTATACCGAACTGGTGAAACTGTCGATACCGCCCCTTCTGTGGCCGCTCATGCCGGAACATAGGGCCGACATACCAGAGCCGTTGCGTCTGGTTGTAGAGCAGACCATGCTCATTGCCCGCCCTGACACAACTGGCGGTCGCTTCCGGCCTCAGGGTGAGACTGTCGCCGTTATTGTCAGTAAAGGTATACATTTCCTTTTCGACAATATCGGTCTGTTCGCCGATCGACCGGTGAAAAAGTTCCGTCCGCTCTACGACCGGTGTGCGAATCTCCCGGTAGCCATAACGCCGCGAGACTTCACGCAGGGCGGCCTCAACCCGCTGCCACCGCTCCACTTGGCCGGGCAAGAGGTCGTTCATGCCCCGTACCGACTGCACGTTTTTGTCGCTGGCCATGGCTTCAGCGCCCTACACGTACTTTGGCATTCCGCCCTGATTTCCCGACAGGGATGCTGAACTCCCGACCGCCGTATACGATCTTAGCGCCATCCGGATAACTGACCAGTAGCGTGAATGGCGGTTCTCCGGACAGACTGACAACCTTTCCGCCCTCTACGTATCGTCGGAAAAGTTCAACGTTGTCCCGATCCCAGACGACGACGTGGGTACTTTCCTGAACTTTCAGGATAATGCCGCGACTGTCGGCTGTCAGGGGACGCGTGGTTGTACTATTCGTTGTATCCCCCATCGAGGAGAGGGCCGTTGAAAATTCCGGATTTAACAGGCGCCGCTCTACCGAAGCCGTGGTATCCGGCTGCTTTGTTTTCGTCACTTTCTGTTTGGACTTCGCAGCGCCGGCCTGGCTCGCCGGTTTTGACCCGGATCCGGATGGCGACGCGCTGGTCGACTTCGGCTTGGCTTTGTCCTCTACCTTGGGCTCTGACGCCTTCGCCGTTACGGTACCTGCGGTGGATGCCGCGACCTTCTTCTTTTCCGGTTCAGCGGCGGCCGGCGGAAGCGCTGATGCTTGTGCAGACACCTCGCCCGTTGACGCGGGTATCTCAGGCGCCGCTGCCACCGCGGGTGATTCTTGCACATCCGGTGTTTCGATCGAGACCGCTGGCGTAGGGCTCGACTCGCCGGAGTCGCCTTCTGCAGACGGCGTCAAGCTCACCGCGAGTGCCGGCTGCGGCGCGGCCTGTCCAGAACTGTCAGTTGACGCGCTCTCACCGGTTTCTTCCGTGCCGGTCTGGGACCTGCTTTCTTCGGCGAGGTCTACCCGCACGCGCTCTACATCACTCGCACGGTTCAGGTAGGCGGCATACAGGCCACCAACCACGAGAATCAGAACAACAGCAGTGATGACCCAGCGATATTGGATCGGCACCGGTTGGGGCTTGTTGGGAGTACCCTCGGTCATGGTGCCGGGGCCGTCCTCTTTAGGCGGCAGCAGTTCCTGTCGGTCAGCGATTGCCTGTTCTATCGAAACACCGGCGAGACGCGCATAGTTTCGTAGATAGCCCACAGCATAGGTCCATCCCGCGGTGTGACTGTAGTCATCCGCTTCGAGCGCCTCAACGACATCGGGCAGCAGATTTAACTCCGCAGCGACCTCTTCAAGGCTCCAGCCATAGAGTTCACGGGCACCCCTAAGAATCTCGCCCGGGCTGGTGTTTGAAGTGCCGGCAGAATCAGCCATTACCCGTGTTACTCATCAGTGCATCCAGTTGCTGGATCTGCTCACTGCCCGGATAGGATCCCCGGAGCTTTGCGGCATATTCAGCTGCAAGGTCATCCGCACCGAGTTTGCGCTCAGTGCGGACCGCAAGCAAGAGGCTATCTGCAGATTCGTTTCCCGCACCGAACATGCGCTCAAGAAAAGCTCGCGCAGACAAATATTCTCCCAGCCCGTAACTAACCACAGCGGACTGGTAAAGCACGGCGGTATTTTCCGGCTCCACCACCAGCACCGCCCGGAACTGATCCCGGGCGCCCGCCAGATCACCTGCCCCCATCAGGCAGACCCCAAGGCCATACTGACTGACATAGGGCTCCGTATTAAAGGGATCATCGCGGGCGGTCTTGAGTTGATCAACACCGTCAGCCCAATTGCCTTTCTCGCAAAGGTAACTGCCGTAGTCGTTTCGAGCCCCTACGTTTCCTGAATCACTGAGAAGCGCTTGGTGAAAATGGGCTTCGGCGTCAGCGCTCTCGCCGAGACGTAACTTGAGCAAAGCCATCGCGTGATTCGCTGTTGAGTCATTAGGCGCAATAGCAAGCGCATCGTTCATCGCCTCAAGCGCAGAGGCCAGCCGGTTCTGTGCCATGTATTCAAGACCCAACCGGGTGTACAACTCGACCCGCTGACTGGCATCCCACCTTGGCTCGTCCTCCCACAGTGGGGTGCATCCGGCAATGGCCAATGCAAGTAGCAGGGCTCCAAGGGATTTCATCTTCAGGACGCCGCCGCGCAAAGTCGGGCCCGTCGGTGGGTTCGGTCATGGACATCGCCGGCCAGTTGCCCGCACGCCGCTGCGATATCCGCGCCGCGGGTCTTCCGGGTAATGGTCGTCAATCCACTGGAGATCAGTTGATCCCGAAACCGATTAATTGCACCGGCGTCGGAACAACGGTACCTCACACCGGGCACGGGATTGAACGGAATCAGGTTCACCTTCGAGGGAATCCCCTGCAACAGCGAGACGAGTGTCGCGGCATCAGCCACCGAATCATTGACACCTGAGAGCATCACATACTCGAAGGTGATTCGCCGGCGGCTATCGTTACGAAGGAATCGCCGACAGGCGCCAAGCAGTGTGTCAATCGGATATTTCCGGTTCAAAGGCACCAGTTCATCCCGGACCGCATCACGAACCGCGTGTAGAGAAACCGCGAGACTCACGGGACAGTCTTCGGCCAGCTTATCCATTGCCGGAACCACGCCTGCGGTGCTCAAAGTCACACGACGGCGCGAAAGTCCAAATGAAAGATCATCCAGCATGAGCCTCATCGCAGTGACCACTGAATCGTAGTTCAGGAGCGGCTCTCCCATGCCCATCATGACAACATTGGAGACCGGCCTGGCACCGCTCCCATCACCCTTAAGCAATTGATCGGCAAGCAGCAGTTGGCCGATGATTTCGCTCGCTGACAGGTTTCGGCTGAAGCCCTGCCGGGCCGTCGCGCAGAAACTGCAGGTCAGCATACACCCTGCCTGGGAGGAGATACACAACGTACCCCGATCCTCCTCGGGTATAAATACCGTCTCGATACAGTTGCCGTCAGCCAGTCGGAACAGCCACTTTCGGGTCCCGTCCTCTGAGCGCTGCACGCGCGCCACTTCGGGCAGGTCAATCACCGCGCACTCGGAAAGCGTCTGCCGTAGCGACAGACGCAGGTCGGTCATCTCAGAAAAGTCGGTAACACCTCTCTGATAGACCCACTGCAGTACCTGGCGTGCATGGAAAGCTTTTTCACCCAGTGATGCAAAGTAATCCTGCAGCGCCAACCGGTCCAGTCCCAGAAGATTGGTGGGTTCCGACACAGTATTGCTGACCCGTTCAGTCAGCCCTCGGGCAAAGATCGCTGTCGTCGAAGAAAAAGCTGATTTCCTCGCGGGCGGTATCCGGCCCATCTGAACCGTGGACTGCGTTAGCTTCGACGGATTCCGCGAAATCGGCGCGAATCGTTCCAGGCGCTGCGTCTGCGGGATTGGTAGCCCCCATGATCTCGCGGTTTCGGGCAATCGCATTCTCCCCCTCAAGTACCTGCACCATTACTGGGCCGGAAATCATGTATTCCACAAGGTCGTCATAAAACGGCCGCTCCCGGTGCACTGCGTAGAACTCCTGGGCCTGTGTCCGGGTCAGGTGAATCATTCGTGCGGCTATGATCTGCAGTCCTCCAGACTCAAATCGCTCATAGATTTTTCCGATCAGATTACGTCCGACGGCATCGGGTTTTACGATCGAAAAGGTTCTTTCGACACTCATTCAGGTTCTCCAGTTTCAGGGGGCAAAGTTCTGTTTGGGCTGCTACGCCACCGTATCGGATACCCTATCCGCAAGAACCATCGGGGAGCGTTGGCGGCGGGTGAATATCTTCCTGTGGTGAGGAGGCGATTTTATTCCGAGGGCGAGACCCGGGCAACGAGTACATCGCCATCGACACCTTGAATCCGCACACAAATCTCTGTCGGGGAGGCGTTTTCGGGATCTTCAAGTCTGACCGGCATGTAATTGGCCAGCCGGCCATGATAGACACCGGGTTTTTCTCCTGGATCAGAGCGCTCCACGATGAGCCTGCCGCTCTGGCCCGTCATTCTGTTGAGCGCCTCGCGGCGCAGCGTCTGGCCTGCATCCCGTAAAATCGCGGCGCGTCTGCGCCGCTCGACCTTTTGGATCTGTCGTGGAATCCTGGCGGCCGGTGTCCCGGGTCTGCCCGAAAAACAGAATACATGGGGATAAATGATTTCAGCGCTATTTATAACATCCAGGGAATCCTCGAAGTCCTGTTCAGATTCGGTCGGAAATCCCGCCATCACATCGGCACCGAGTACCAGCCCGCCGATATGCTCACGCGCAGCAGACAGCCGGTCCATCAGAAATTCCCGGTCATAGCGTCGTTTCATGCGCTTTAAGATCAATGTACTGCCGCTTTGCATCGAGACATGCAGGTACGGGCAGAAACGGCTCCCGTCAGACAGGACATCAAGAAGATCATCGGTGAGGTGTACCGGATCGATTGAGCTTAATCGCACCCGGAAAGATCCTGGAAGATCCGCGATCTTCCGAAGCAGTGACGTTAAAGGCAGGTCGAATTCATCGCTGACCTTGCCTGCTGTATAACTTCCGAGATCGACACCGCAGATCACCACTTCCCGGTAGCCTGAATCAACGAAGGTCTGGATCTGGCGCAGGACATGCGACTCAGCAAAAGACCGGCTCGGTCCCCTTGCCCGGTGAATGACACAAAAACTGCACGACTGGTCACAGCCCTGCTGGACCTGTACAAAAGCCCTTGAGCGTGAATCAAACCCGTTCAGCAGCGCGGCTGGCAGACTGGTCAGCCGGTCGATATGCACTGGTACACGCCCCGACTCATCGGCCTTTCTCAGCGTCCGGACAAATTTGGCGACAGCGTACTTCTGGTCACTGCCGAGTACCAGGGAAACACCGGGAATGGCGGCGCACTCGTCGGCTTCGTTCTGCGCATAGCAGCCAGTCACGACGACCTGCGCCAACGGATTTTGACGGAGCGCACGCCGGACCGCCTGACGGGTCTGGCGGTCAGCTTCGGCGGTTACCGTGCAGGAGTTGATGACATAAAGATCGGCGTATTCGGTCGGGCTGACCAGTTTCCATTGGTCTTTCGCCAGATCCTGCGCCATGGCAACGGATTCAATACTGTTGATCTTGCAGCCAAGGGTTGAGACGGCTGCAAGTCCGGTCGTCCCGGACAGATTCAGGTTCCGCGCTGCCTCCGCCCCACTGCCGGGCGCGGGTGATATGGCAGACGACACCTAGGAAGGATTCACGGTGAAACTTTCACCGCAACCGCATTCATCTACGACATTGGGGTTCTTGAAACGGAATGCCGTGGAAAAGCCGTCCGACGTGAAGTCGATTTCTGTGCCATCGATATACTTGATACTCTCCCCATCGACGATCACTTTGACGCCGCGGCTGGTAAATACCTGATCATCGCTGTTGATCTCATCCGCGAAGTCGACCACATAGGCAAGGCCCGAACAACCGGTCGTCTTTACCCCGAGGCGCAGTCCTTCACCATGACCTCTAGAAGCGAGGTGATCCGTGACCCGCTGTGCAGCAGCTTGAGTGAGGATAATCGCCATGCTTTTCCTGTGTTCTTATCCCGCCGAAAACGCTTCTACGATGAGAGACATTTTATCACGTTGGCGTGTTCTTGTTTTCCTGCTCACCCTTTGGAGAAGCTCCCAGGGCGTACTCCAGTGACGTCAGTACACCCCTCAATATATTGACCTCCTGAGTGGACTGAACACCCTGCAACAGCAAACGCCGTAATTTCCGGATCAGCCGTATTCGCGGCCCCGCAAGAAACGCCGTGCGCGCCAGGACGCGCTGAAGGTGCTTGATCAACTGATCAAACTCCCCCATCGTCATCAGGGTCATCTCTTCTGCGTCATTGGTTGGCGCGGGGGGAGTCCGATTATCCGACTGTTTGCGAAGCTCATAGGCCATGATCGCAATCGCGGTGGCGACATTGAGAGAGGGAAACGCCTCGTTCACGTCGATTCGAAGGTGCGCATGACAAAGATCCAGGTGCGCATTGGAAAGACCACAAGCCTCCGGACCAAACACCAGCGCGCAAGTTGTTCTTTCAGACTCGGTCACAAGGCGTGAAGCCGCCTGTTCGCTGTCCAATAAGGGCCATGCAAGAGAGCGCCGCCGAGCGGTCGCGCCAATGACGCAACCACAGTCAGCCACCGCCTCCTCAAGACTTCCAAAGGTCTGCGCCTGCGCAAGGATGTCGTCAGCGCCTGCGGCCCGGGCGGTAGCGGCCGAATCGGGGAAACTGCGGGGACTCACCAGACATAGCTCCGACAGCCCCATATTCGCCATGACCCTAGCAGTTGCACCGATATTCCCGGGATGGGTTGTTTCGACCATGATTATCCGGAAGCTCATTGCTTATTTGTCTCGCTGTTTCATCATGGTTCGCCGACCATTCCCGGACACCTTGGGCTACAATCCGCCCCCGCGATCAACCCTTGGATCCACGCTTTGCAGGTGTCGTCCACAAGCCGCGCATCAAAACAGTATGGCTCGGCGGGCGGTTGTACTGACTCAGGCGACCGTTGCATCCGAAAATCCGGAGCTGCTTTTCCTTAACCATGCACCCGATGCTGCACACTGCCGTGCGTTCCGTCCGAGAAGGCGGACGCATCATTTTAATGTACTTCAGTCAATTGGACCGGCTGGAGTATTCATCCAAAGGCAGAAACGACTTTGTCAGTCAGGCCGATATCGAAACTGAGCGGGCCGTTCTCGATGTGTTGACACGCGCCTATCCCGAACACGGCGTGGTCGCGGAAGAAAGCGGCAATCGGGAAGGTTCAGAGTACACCTGGGTGATCGATCCGTTAGACGGAACCACCAACTTTCTCCATGGCTTCCCCATGTTCGCGGTGTCTGTAGGGGTCATGCGGGGCCAAGTCCTTGAACATGGCGTGGTCTACGACCCGCTGCATGATGAAATGTTCACTGCCAGCCGCGGTGAAGGGGCCCAGTTGAATGGCAAAAGAATCCGGGTCAGCACAACTCGCCAGCTGGCGCCAGCGCTGCTCGGCACAGGTTTTCCGTTCCGGGATCTTGAAATCATCGAGCCATGGATGCGCAGTTTTCAGAGCCTGCTGCCCAAGACAGCAGGGATTCGCCGGGCCGGAGCTGCAGCGCTGGATCTGGCCTATGTCGCAGCAGGACGCCTGGATGGCTTCTGGGAACTCGGCCTCAAACCCTGGGACATGGCCGCCGGAGCGCTCCTGATCCGTGAAGCGGGTGGCCTCATGTCCGACGTCTCAGGCGGTCAGGGATTCATGGAAAGCGGCAACCTGGTTGCCGCGAACCCTTATATTTTTGAAGACCTGAGGAAGATCGTCGCCCGCAGCGTATCCTGATCATTTACCGCTCTACCGACATTGCCTAGAATCGGTGGATCGATCTGCTTTGCCACCGATTCCCGGAGACCATAAATGACCTACGTAGTGAGCGATTCGTGTATTCGATGCAAGTTAACCGACTGTGTGGAGGTCTGTCCTGTGGACTGCTTCCATGAAGGGCCTAACTTTCTGGTCATTGACCCGGAAGAATGCATCGACTGCAGCCTGTGTGAACCCGAGTGCCCCGTCAATGCCATCTTCGCGGAGGAAGACCTGCCTGAGGATCAGCAGGAGTTTCTTTCACTCAACGCCGAGCTCGCCCAGCAGTGGCCCGTGATCACAGAGATGAAGCCGGCTCCGGACGATGCCGATGACTGGAAGGAAGTCTCGGGTAAGCTCCAATACCTGGAGCGTTAGCGTTCTCGTAAAGACGCCGGGCAGACCGGTCTTAAGCGCCCAGGTGCAGTACGCGAAATAGAAGTTGCAGCACAAGGTTGGTGCCGATTCCCGCGAGCACATCGTCAAGGACGATTCCCATACCTCCCTTGACGCGTCGGTCCACGGTTGAGATCGGGGGGGGCTTGGCGATATCCAGCAACCGGAAAACACAAAACCCGATCACCAGCGCGAGCGTACTCGGCGGCACCAGCGCCAGAGCCACCAACATCCCGGCGGTCTCGTCAATGACGATTCGCGGATCGTCAGCAACCCCGAGCATCTGCGCGCTGCGGCTGGCAATCCAGACAGATAAGGCCAGAACGAGGCCCGTAGCCACAAGGTAAAAGCCGTTGCCGCCCTGCCAGAAGAGCCAGGCGAGCAAAAGACCCGGAAGCGTTCCAAAGGTGCCCGGTGCAAAGGGTATCCGGCCGAGACCAAAACCCTGACCGACCAGTAGGATCGTCTGGTCAGCCCGGCTTTGCTCTGTCTTTTTCGAATTCATTTGGGCCAGGTATGCCGGTAGCCGGGAGAGATTCCTTGAAGGCCGGCCGGCCCGCCGAGCAAGGCGCAGCCGCCTGTCGGAGTGACGCGACCGATACAGGATATCTCAAGACCCAGCCGGCACCCGAGAGAAAGTATCTCCTGGTGTGAATTCTCTGGAGCCGTGAAGCAGAGCTCATAATCATCGCCCCCACCGAGGGCAAGCTCAAGCGCACGCCGGTGTTCCAGCAGGGAAACCGACGCATCGACAAGAGGCACCTGATCGACCTCGATATCCGCGCCCAGGTCACCACTCGCCTTGAGGACATGGCCAAGGTCTGCCAGCAGTCCGTCCGAAAGATCGATGGCGCTGTGGACGAGACGGCCAAGTTCCACTCCAAGGGCAACCCGCGGCTGCGGGTACCATAAGGCCTGCTGCAGGGCCCTATCGGCGGACGCCTCCTCGCACGAAAGGGCCGCGGCCGCACCGCCGAGCCTTCCGCTGACAAAAATCCGATCGCCCGGTTTGGCCCCGCTACGGCGCAATACCGCCTGCGGATCCACTTCTCCTCCCACGGTGACCGATACCGTCAGGGGGCCCGCAGTAGTATCGCCGCCTACCAGCGCGACGCCATGGTTTTGGGCCAGTTGAAAAAATCCCTCGGCGAAGGCGCTAAGCCACGCAAGATTGGGATCAGGTATGGTCAACCCCAGTGTCGCCCAGCGAGGGCTTGCTCCCATCGCGGCGATATCGCTCAAATTTACCGCCAGCGCGCGATGACCAATAGATTCGGCAGGCTGACTGTCCAGGAAATGGACGCCACTCACCAGAGTATCCATGACCACCACACTCTGTTTACCGGGTGTCACGTCCAGAACAGCACCATCATCTCCGATGCCGATGCTTAGCCAGGACTTTTCATCCTCCGGGCGATGGAAAATCCGATCGATCAGTTCGAACTCGTCCATTACGGAACCATTATGGAACGTTGCTGTCTGTTGTCCCTCGTTCTCCGGCGAGACGGTCCAGTACTCCGTTCACAAACTTAAAACTGTCTTTCGCGCCAAAAAGATGCGCCATTTCCACCGCTTCGTTAATCGCCACGCTGTTCGGAATATCCGGGCGAAAGACGATTTCATAGGCGCCGATAAGAATGATCGCACGCTCAACAGGGTCCAATTGACTTAAGGGGCGCTCAATCCAGGCATGCAGGCGTTGTTCCAGAACATCGCGTCGCTCAGGGACTTCACTGATTAGGTGCCGAAAATACGCGATATCAGAATCTGTCAACGCATCATCACTGATGAACCCTGATTCAATCTCAGCCGTAGGTTGTCCTGTGATTATCCACTGGTAGAGCGCCTGGGCCGCACAGCGGCGCGCGAGGTGCCGGCTTACCGAAACCACATCAATCTGTCCCGGGGCCAGGCAGGTACTCAAGGACCTCCAATCCGAAACCGGAGAGTGCATGGGTGCGAAGGGGTGTACCGAGCACGCGGACCTTGCCGGCACCGAGATCTGAGAGAATCTGGCTACCGGCCCCCAGCATCCGCAGTTCGCGCTCTTTGCCATCGGTTGCTGACTCACCGCGGATGCGCCGGTCCAACTGCGGGGCATCCTCCGAATAGGTCAGGAGCACCAGTACACCGGAGGACTCCTGGGCAATTCGGGCAAGCGCCGTATCAACGCTCCAGCTTTGCGCTTCCCGCGCCTCGGCCAGCATATCGAAAGCGCCCCGATGGGCGTGGACCCGGACCATTGAAGGCGCATCCTGCTGGATGGTGCCGTGCACCAGAGCCATATGGACCTGTTTCAGCTCGCCATCCTCGTAAATGACCGCACGAAAGTCGCCGTGCCGCGTATTGACGATATTTTCCGAAACCCGCCAGACCGTAGGCTCTGCGCGCATCCGGTAGCGGATGAGATCAGCAATCGTCCCGAGTGTAAGACCGTGCGTACGGCTGAATTCCAGAAGATCAGGCAGTCTCGCCATGGTGCCATCGGGGTTCAGAATCTCGCAGATCACGCTGGCCGGTTCGACACCGGCCAGCCGGGCAAGGTCTACCCCTGCCTCGGTGTGACCGGCGCGGGTTAATACGCCACCGGGCTGCGCCATGATCGGAAACACATGCCCCGGACTCACAATGTCGTCACCCGTCGCATTTTCACTCACCGCGGTGCGGATCGTGTGCGCCCGGTCAGCCGCCGAAATGCCGGTACTCACACCGTCAGCCGCCTCGATCGATACGGTAAAGTTTGTGGAATACCGGGCATTGTTGTCGTTCACCATCAGGGGCAGTTTGAGGTGGCGGCAACGTTCTTCCGTCAGGGTCAGGCAGATAAGACCTCTGCCGTGAGCCGCCATGAAGTTAATATGTTCGGCCGTCACAAACCCGGCGCCAATCACAAGGTCGCCTTCATTTTCACGATCCTCGTCGTCCACCAGGATCACCATCTTTCCTTCCCGGTAATCCTCGAGTACTTCTTCGATTGGACTCACGCCAGGACTAGTGCACGCTTCTGTCATTTCATTAATTGACCTTAACTGCATTCCTGAAGGCGCTTCAGGTAGCGGGCCACGACATCGACCTCAATGTGTACGCCCTGACCTTTTGTCAACCTGCCCAGAGTCGTGACGCTGAGCGTATGCGGGACAAGATTCACATCGAACTCTACCGCCTCTTTCAGGTCGTGGACATCATTCACCGTCAGACTGACCCCATCGAGCGTTACGGAACCCTTTTCGGCGATGTAGGCCGCAACCTCCCGCGGGCCGCTGAAGCGCATTCGGGCGGACCTCGCCGACATCTCGTTTTCCACCAGGGTCACCACACCATCAACGTGACCACTGACCAGATGGCCACCGAAACGGTCCTGCGCGCCCATGGCAAGTTCCAGATTCACCCCGTCTCCCGGTTGCAACATCCCCAATAGTGTCCGCGAGAGTGTCTCTTGTGATACATCAAAAAAAAGAACGCCTGGTTCCTGCCGGACAACCGTCAGACAGACCCCGGCCACGGCCACGCTGTCACCCACACTGATTAAACCCGTATCCAGTGTGCCCGGCTTGATTCGGATCACCAGATCGCCGTCACGGGCCTCAATCGAGTCGATCGTTCCGATATCTTGTACGATGCCGGTAAACATCACGAGCCCTCCTTTGCGGGAACATAGATCAGGCGCATATCGCGCCCAATTCTGCAGATGTCCTTAAGCTCAAACTCGAGCCGGTCGTTGATAGACCGGATACCCCGCATGACAAACATGCCGCGACCTCCGGAGCCCAGCATATCGGGCGACTGATACACCCACAACTCGTCAACCAGTCCACCCGAGACAAAAGCCCCTGCAACGCCAGCACCTGCTTCAACCAGCACTTCGTTGCAGGCGCGCTCGGCAAGAACATCCAGCACGCCGGCGACATCGACCCGACCATCATCGCCCGCAAGGCAGATCTGCTCAGTACGTGCGTCAAACCCGAAACCCTCGCTATCCTCACGGCTGGTGACGATGAGAATATTTCCGGGCTCAGAAAAAAGCCTCGCCTGCGGGTCCAGCTGATAGCTTCCGTCCAGCACCACCCGCAGGGGCTGCTCCACATCGGCATCAACGCGGGCGTTCAGGCGGGGATTATCTTCTCTCACAGTCCCGATACCGGTGACAACGGCGCAACTGCTGGCCCGGAGCCGATGCACATCCGCGCGCGCGGCTTCCCCTGTAATCCACTGACTGCTGCCGTCATTGGCTGCCGTTCTGCCATCCAGCGTCGCGGCAACCTTAAGCCTCACCAAGGGTCGACCGCCTGCCATTCTGCGGCAGAACCCGGCGTTCAGCCCGGCGGCTCCGCAGTCATCCTCTGAAACCTCGGCATCGATACCCGCCGCTCTGAGCATCTCGAGCCCCTTGCCGGCAACCTGCGGGTTTGGATCCTCCATCGCCGCGACCACCCGCTTTACCCCGGCACCGATGAGTGCCTGGGCACAGGGCCCGGTTCGTCCGGTATGCGCACACGGCTCAAGACTGACGAACACCTCGGCCCCTTTCGCCCGGCCACCCGACGCAGACAGGGCGTGAATCTCCGCATGCGCTTCTCCGGCGCGCTCATGCCAGCCTTCGCCGACGATTTCATCGCCTTTCGCCACCACGCAGCCGACGCGCGGGTTGGGCTTGGTGGTGTAGAGACCGTTTTTCGCAAGCTCGACCGCACGCTCAAGAAAACACCGCTCCCGGTTTGGAATTCTTTGGGCACTCATCGCTTGCGCCCTGATCCTGGATCAGCCAGCAGTGACAGTTGCGTCACGTTCGCCGGCGTGTTTCGATCCTTGCGCAGACGGTCGACCTCTTTGCTGAACGCGGCAACGTCCTCGAAACGTCGGTATACGGATGCGTAACGCACATAGGCGATCTCATCGATCTGGGGCAGCAGACTCATCACGATCTCACCGATTGCAGCCGAACGGACCTCCAGTTCACCGTTGAGCTGAATCTCACGACTGACATCGTTAATCAGTGCATCAATCTGATCGAGTCCGACTGGCCGCTTTTCCAGTGCCCGAAGTAATCCCCGACGGAGTTTTCCCTCGTCCCAGGGTTCGCGCCTGCCATCACTCTTAACCACTCTGGGCTGCTCGCGCTCAAAACGCTCAAAGGTCGTAAACCGGTGACTACATGCCTGGCATTCACGCCGGCGTCGAACCGTTGCACCGGCATCGCCAAGACGGGAATCAATTACCCGGGTATCGTCACTGGAGCAGGCGGGGCAACGCATGGCAGGCCTATGGGGCGCCGCAATAGGCTTAGGGAGCCGGGTCGCCCTCCGGTCCCGCTCCTTCTTTGGCGACCGGGAGCATATCCTCGCGGGAGATGCCCAGCACCAACACAGCGGGGCTGGCGACAAAAATAGAAGAATAGGTCCCTATCAGAACACCGATCAGCAGCGCAATCGCGAACCCTTTAATAATCTCGCCACCCGCGAGCAGCAATGTCAGAACCACCAGTAACGTGGTCACGGATGTCAACACCGTTCGCGGCAGCGTCTCGTTGACAGAGCGGTTCATGATCGCAAGTACCGTGCCTTTTCGCATCTTGCGGAAGTTATCCCGGATCCGGTCAAACACCACAATCGTGTCGTTCAGCGAGTAACCGATCACAGCAAGCACCGCTGCCAGGACCGGCAGGGAAAACTCAATTCCCACGATCGAGAAAACACCGAGCGTAATCAGCACATCATGGACCAGTGCAATGATCGCGCCGACGGCGAAGCGCCACTCGAACCTGAAGGCCACGTAGATCAGGATACCGATCAGCGCGTAGAGCATGGCCAACCCACCCTTCTCTGTAAGTTCGCCGCCGACCTGCGGCCCGACAAACTCCACCCGACGCATCTGCACCTGGCAGTCCGTGACACTCCCGCCCGCTGTCGTGCACTGCTGCAGGCCGCCCTGCACGCTCTCGGTAAGCGTCTCCCCGGAAGCGTTCCTGAGCGCACTCACAACATCGCTGCTGTGCTCGGAGGCCACCTTGCCTTCACTTACCGGCAGCCGCACCAGAATATCCCGCGACGTTCCGAAATACTGAACAATGGCATTATCGACTCCGGCCTCCCTTAAAACCGAGCGGACCGTGACCGGGTCTGCCGACTGGGCATATTCGAGTTCCACCAGGGTTCCGCCCGTGAAATCGATACCGAAATTAAGGCCCCGAATACCCAAAGAGCCGATACTCAGTAGCAGCAGCACGAGCGATACAATCCACGCCGTCCGGCGTTTGCCGAGAAAATCAAATTGCGTGACCTGTTTGAATATTCGCATCAAGCTAGCCGTCAGATAGTCAGTGCCTTGATCCGCTTTCCGCCATAAAGGAAATTAACGAGCGCGCGGGTCACAATAATGGCGGTAAACATCGACGTAATGATGCCGATGCTCAGTGTCACGGCGAATCCCTTGATGGGTCCGGTCCCGAAATTGAAAAGCACAATTGCCGCGATCAGGGTAGTGACGTTGGCATCAATGATGGTCGACAAGGCCCGCTCGTAGCCAGTATGAATACTCGCCTGCGGCGTCGCGCCATTTTGAATCTCCTCTCGAATACGCTCGAAGATAAGCACGTTCGCATCGACAGCCATACCCACGGTCAGAACGATGCCTGCCACTCCGGGCAGGGTCAGGGTCGCCTGCAGCAACGACAGCACGGCGACAATCAGTACGAGGTTAAGTGCCAGTGCGACATTCGCGAAGAGTCCGAACACCCGGTAATAGACAGCCATGAAAATGAGCACCAGGATGAAACCCACCACCACTGAGCGGAATCCCTGGTCGATATTTGCCTGACCGAGGCTCGGACCGACGGTCCGCTCTTCGATAATCTCCACCGGTGCGGCCAGAGAGCCGGCCCGGAGCATCAGGGCGAGATCACGAGCCTCGGTCACGCTGTCGAGCCCTTCAATCTGAAAACGCTTGCCGAGCTGATCCCGGATCACCGGAGCAGTAATGACCTCCTCGACGCGATGCTGGGTCCGCAATACCCGCCCCTGGTCATCCTTTAGGGGCAGTCCATCCGCATCCGTTCGGATGGTAGAACGGTTCTCAATGTACAAGACCGCCATACGTTTGCCGATATTCTTGCCGGTGATCTTCTGATTGATCCTTGCCCCGATTGCGTCCAGCGTGATGCTGACGATCGGTCCACCGCTTTGCGTATCGATACTTGCCGCCGCATCGACGATGTTTTCGCCGGAATAGATCACCCGCTTCTCGAGCAGAATCGGCCGCTCGTCACGGAAGCGGTAAATCTTTGACCCGGGGGGGACTTTGCCGCCCAACGCGGCCTCGAGGCTGTGTTCCTCGTCGACCATCATCATCTCGAGCGTAGCCGTGCGGCCGAGAATGCGTTTTGCGCGCGCCGTGTCCTGCACCCCAGGCAACTGAACCACAATCCGGCGGTCACCCTGACGCTGAACAACAGGCTCCGCGACCCCCAGTTCGTCAACCCGGTTGCGCAGCGCGGTGATGTTCTGTTCCAGGGCGAACTTGGACAGTTGATCGATCTCGCTTTGCGCAAGACTCATGGTGAGGACATTTTCGGAGCCCCCGGCCCCTTCGGTCATGACCAGGGCGGGAAGTTCGTCGCGGATCGTCTTCAGTGCGTCCTCGGCAGACTCTGTTGAACGAAGCGTTACGGTAATGCCACCCGAGGTGTCGCGGGCGATGCCGCGGTAACGTATCTTGGCCTCCCGCAACGTTGATCGCAGATCGGCAACATACCGATCCTCCGCACGGCGCTGGGCGCTCGCCATGTCGACCTCAAGAAGAAAATGCACCCCGCCTCGAAGGTCGAGCCCCAGATACATGGGCAGGGCGCCGACGCCCGAAAGCCAGTCAGGTGCTGCCGGCAGCAGGGTCAGTGCGATGGTGTAGCCCGATGGAAGGCGGGCCTCCAGCATGTCACGGGCCTGCAGTTGGGCATCGGTTGTGGCAAGACGGACCCGGATACCCGAGTCATCCAGTACCAGTGAGTCGTAACCAAGCCCGGCATTGTCCAGAACCTTTTGCACCTGCACGAGCTGCTCAGCACTCAGGCTTCCGCCCCGGGCGCCGCGCAACTGGATGCCGGGATCGTCACCAAACAGGTTGGGCAACGCGTAAAACGCACCTGGCAGGATAACCGCCGTGATGATCAGCCATTTCCACCACGGGGTGTGGTTACGCATCGAACTAATAGGTGCCCTTCGGCATGACCTGCGATACGGCCTGTCTTTGGATCTTGACGTTCAAATCGCTGGAGATTTCCAGTGTAATGAAGTTGTCGTCGACGTCTATCACTTTTCCCAAAAGGCCTCCGTTGGTGACCACTTCCTCACCTTTGGCCAATGCCGCCACCATCTCCTTGTGCTGCTTGGCGCGCTTTTGCTGAGGACGAATGAGCAGGAAATAAAACAGAGCAAAAATCACCACCAGCGGCAGGAGACTGAACAAGCTTCCGCCGGTGTCTCCCCCGGCTTGGGCAAAAGCGTCGGAAATCAAAAAATCCATTTTGCTACCTCTTGATTCGAACCGTGGAAAGGCGCGCGATTATACGACATCGGCGTTTTCACCGCCGAAAACAGCCATAAAATCATCAGCGAAGGCTTGGAAGCCCCTGCACTTAATCGCATCGCGAATATCCGACATCAAGGACTGAAAGAAGACCAGGTTATGCAAAGTGCAGAGCCTCGGGCCAAGCAGCTCACCCGTGACATGCAGATGGCGCAAATAGGCCCGGCTGAACTGGCTGCATGCCAGACATGGACAGTCGGGATCAACCGGACGGGTGTCCTGGCGGTTAGCCGCGTTCTTGAGGCGAACGATACCGCGACGGGTGTACAGCCAGCCGTTGCGGGCGTTTCGTGTAGGCAGCACGCAATCGAACATATCAATTCCAGACGCAACTCCAACCAACAGGTCTTCCGGCTTGCCCACGCCCATGAGATACCGCGGCTTGTCTGCCGGCATGGCGGGTGTTACTGCTTCCAGGACTCTCAGCATCTCCTCTTTGGGCTCTCCCACCGACAGGCCACCCAGCGCGTAACCGTCAAAGCCGATCGCCTGAAGGCTCTCAAGCGCCTCCAAGCGAAGCGCCTCGTGCATACCGCCCTGGGCAATTCCGAATAACGACTGGCCCGGGCTAAGCGGGTAGTCACGACAGCGCCTCGCCCAGCGTAGTGACAGCGCCATGGAATCGCGTGCCTGCGCAACAGTTGCCGGATACGCGGTGCACTCATCAAAGCACATGGCAATATCCGAGCCAAGGGCCTTTTGGACCTGCATGGATGTCTCCGGCCCAAGAAAGACTGTAGATCCGTCCACGGGGGAGCGGAAGGTAACCCCTTCCTCTTTGATGTCTTTGCTCTTCGCAAGACTCCAGACCTGAAAACCCCCGGAGTCCGTCAGGATCGGGCCCCTCCACCCCATGAAATCGTGAAGGGTTCCATGCAGGCTGATGATGTCGGTTCCCGGCCTCAGCATCAGATGAAACGTGTTTCCGAGGATGATTTGTGCCCCGGTCGCGGCAACCTCTTCCGGACTGACCGACCTGACCGAACCGACGGTTCCGACCGGCATGAACGCCGGGGTGTCGACAAACCCGCGGGCAAAGTCGATCCGGCCTTGCCGGGCATTACCGTCGGCATGATTCAGGGTGTATTTCATTGGGGTGCCCGGGACTCCAGAATCATGGCATCACCATAACTGAAAAAACGGTAGCGGTTTTTGACAGCATGGGCATAGGCCTCGCGAATCCGCTGCACACCCGCAAAGGCGCTCACCAGCACCATCAGGGTCGA
>CAYSMI010000004.1:19775-26364 GCA_964432165.1 uncultured Acidiferrobacter sp. | reverse complement strand
CGCATCCTGGCGCGGCTGGCAAGGCACTGTTTCCAGAACGGTGTAAAGACGCGAAAGGGTGCGCCGCTGCGGTTTTGAATCTCCTCGGGAGGAAACAGCAGGTTTCCTTCGAAACCCTGCGCGCCGATTCCATGAGCCTCGAGGGAGGATGTCAACGCGGTTTCATCCCGTCGGCACTGCGGTTCTACGGCGTGGCTCCAGAACACCGCGCCGGCCTCAGTTTCAAGCGCAAGTTGGGTGATGATTCCGACGGGGTCACCGCGCTTTAACATCAGGTATCCGCCCATTTCACGGATACGCTGACCGAGTTCCGCAAGACTGTGGTGCAGCCACCAGCGACTCGCACCCCCGAGACGCCAGGGATGCGCGTTGCGGGTATCCAGAACATAACAGGGAAGAACCGTTCTTCTGCTCGCTACTGCAGCCGCGAGGGCCGGGTGATCGCTGAGCCGTTGATCCTGGCGCAGCCAGACGATGACGGGTTTTTTCAAGGGTTTTTCCTATCCGGCATCGATGGGTACGAACTCCCGGCGGCGTAATCAAAGCGATGGAGTAGACTATCACGATAGTTTTGATCAGCATTAAAGAGCGCCGCGCCATGACCATTCGTACCCTCCTCTTTATCACCCTTTCGTTTTGCACCGGTATCGCCCTTGCACAGAGTGTGCCGCAATCGGTGCAGGACAAAGCGGCGGAACTCATACCCGACCAGCTTCCGGACGCCGTGGTGGCGACGCCCGTGCCGGGTCTGTACCAGGTGACCTTCGGGACCCAGGTGGTCTACCTCTTTGAGGATGGCCGGCACCTGCTGAGCGGCGACCTGATTGACCTTGATGCCGGTGCCAACCTCACTGAAGACGCCAGGAAGTCGGGTCGCAAGTCGGTGATCGATAGTCTCGACGAAGCCGGCATGGTGGTTTTCTCCCCGACAGATACCATTAGTACCATCACCGTGTTTACCGATACGGAGTGTGGTTATTGCGTGCGTCTACATCAGGAGATTGAGCAGCTGCTGGCCGCCGGTGTCGAGGTACGCTATCTCGGCTATCCCCGGGCGGGAGTAGGGTCTTCGTCCTTTGATACGCTGGTATCGGTGTGGTGTTCGGACGACCCCCAGCAGGCGATGACCGACGCAAAAGCAGGCAGAGCCATAGAGCCGCGCAGCTGTAAAACCGATATCGCGGGACATATGGAAGCAGCGCAGGGCGTGGGAGTCCGCGGCACGCCGACCATTGTGCTGCAGGATGGCAAGACCATTCCCGGCTACGTGCCTGCCGGCGAACTGATTCCGATGGCCCACGCAGCGGCTTCGGCGATTAACTGATCCATTGGGGTGAAGTACCGCACCGTGTTGCCGCGTGCGGCGATTGCTTTCCTTGTTGCGCTTGCGGCAGTTTCTGCTTCTGCGGCGGGTACAAGCGGAAAAACGCTCTCGCCGGTGCCAGCGGAGCATGCTTCGCCGCCTGCGCTTGCCCTTAAGGATCTCAGTGGCGCCGAACAGACACTTGCCGATTTTTCCGGCAAGGTGCTTTTGGTGAATTTCTGGGCGACCTGGTGCCCTCCCTGCGTTAAGGAATTGCCCTCGATGCAGGCGGTTCGAAGCCGCCTTGCGGACACGCCCTTTGAGGTGATTGCCGTCAACGTCGGTGAGGACGCCTCACAGGTCAAAACCTTCCTCGACCGTCTCGGCACTGTCCTGGACTATCCGATCCTGCTTGATGAAAACATGGTTGCGACAAAAAAGTGGAAAGTCCGGGCATTGCCCACAACCTACATCATTGATACGCAGGGTCAGGCCCGTTATATCGCCACGGGGGAGCGGGATTTCGGCGCTCCGGAAGTTCTCTCGACGATCAGGGCCCTCTTCCCGGCGGAACCACCGGCATCGGATGGCTGAGCATTTATGGGTGCCCCGACTTTTGCAACCCGTCGGCGCCTCCGCTGGCCGGCGCCCTGAAGCATGTCGATGAAATCCCTGCGTTTTCTGGCGCCGCTGCTGATCTTTGTCGTTGTCGGGGCGTTTCTTGCGGTCGGGCTGAAGCTCGATCCACGGGAGGTTCCCTCCCCGCTGATCGATAAGCCGGCGCCGCAGTTTGTACTGCCGCGCCTTTTGCAGATGGACGCCGTGGTGGGTACCGCCGACCTGCGCGGTGAGGTCTGGCTTTTGAATGTCTGGGCGTCGTGGTGTGCGGCCTGCAGAGTCGAACATCCGCTGCTGAACGATCTTGCCGCGAAGCGGCTTATCAGGATTGTGGGTCTTAACTACAAGGATGCGCCCGCCGATGCCCGGATCTGGCTGCGCGAGTTTGGAAACCCCTACGACATGATCGCCGTGGACCGGCAGGGAGAAGCCGGCATCGACTGGGGGGTCTATGGCGTACCGGAAACCTTTGTCATCGATCGTTCGGGCGTGATCCGCTATAAGCACATCGGTCCGCTGGATGCCAAGGTGCTGAACGAGACCATCGTGCCGCTGGTTCGGCAACTCACCGGGTAGGCGACGCCGGGCTGCCATCAGATCCCGACCCCTGTGCGATAATTTCGCTGCAGATTTTCGGCGGGATTCCCCGCGATTACCCATCAGGTGAACAGGCCACCAATGCCGGCGCGCTAACGGAGCAGAGTATGTATATCGACTTTGGCGAGATGACACCCCAGCAGGTGTATATCACCATGACCCAGACGGTGATTCCCCGGCCCATTGCCTGGGTTTTATCGGAGAATCCGGATAGCACGCTGAATCTCGCGCCGTACTCCTATTTCAATGCGGTTTCGAGCAACCCGGCGCTGGTCATGATCTCTGCCGGCGTCAAACCCGATGGCGGCATCAAGGATACCCGGGACAATATTCGCGACCGGCGGGATTTCGTCGTCCATATCGCAAGTCTCGAGCAACTGGACGATATGAATGCCTCCTCGGCAAGTCTCGATCCGGGTATCTCTGAGGTCGAAAAACTGGGTTTGGCGACAGTGCCGCTTGAGGGATCGCGCCTGCCGCGTCTCGCGGCTGCCCGGGTCGCCTTTGCCTGTAGCCTCTACGACATCCACTATATCGGCGCTGGCCCCCAGTCACTGATTTTGGGCGAGGTTCACGGTGTTTTTGTTGATGATTGCGCCATTGGGGAAGATGCCAAGGGGCGGCGCAAGATCCTGGCCCAGAACATCAACCCGATCGGTCGGTTGGGTGCGAGCGAATACGTCAGTTTTGGCGAGGTCATGACCCGCCAGCGGCCCGACTGAGTCTTGCGCTAGCCGGTTGTTGCCAGCAGACCCTGAATCAGCGCCCTCGCCTGGGCCAGATAGCCGCCGTTAAACAGGTTGAAGTGGTTTAACACGTGGTAGAGGTTGTAAAGATCACGCCGGAGCGGATAGCCAGGGTCCATCGGCCACGTATCGCAGTAAGCCTTGTAGAAGCTTTGCGGTAAGCGGCCAAACAGTTCGGTCATCGCGATATCTGCCTCGCGATCGCCGAAATAGACGGCCGGGTCGAAAATCACTGGCGATCCATCTTCGTCCATGCCCCAGTTGCCAGACCACAGGTCGCCATGAAGGAGTGCCGGCCTGGGTCGATATTCAGTAAAAAAGGCCTCACACCGTTGCGCCAGCTTCTGTCCTTGACGCAAGAGATCCTTGCCCATTTTTGGGGCGGCCAGGGCGAGTTGCGGGACTAACCGTTCCTCCCGCCAGAACACAGGCCATTCGCTATGGCGAGTGTTGCGCTGTACCGTGGTGCCGATGAAATTATCAGATTCCCAGCCGAATGCCGTTTCGCTGACCTGGTGCAGCCTTGCAAGCGCGATACCCAATTCGGCCGCACCTCGATTATCTGCCGGCACGAGATTGAGGTATTCAAGCACCAAGAAGGCATGATCCTCGGTGACACCGTGGGTGATGATCCTCGGCACTCTTACAGCGGACGCAGCCTGGAGCGCGGATAAGCCCCGCACTTCTGCCCTCAGCCTTGGGTAGTCGGGCGCTGGTGCACACTTAACGAAAAAAGATTCACCGCTTTCAGTGAGGCGAAAAGCATGGTCGATGCTTCCTCCGCCAAGGAGTTCTGTTTTCGGTTGACTGAAGACCCTGCCGGTTGCCAGACGGATCTCGTTCAGGATGTCTTGGGGAAGTTGCATGAGTGAGGACAAAAAGGTGCTAACCTGTGTTTATTATCTTCGCTCCGCGTTCAACTCATGAGGCTAAATACCTGATCGCAAAGCGTATCAGGGGTCATTGGGGACGCGCTCGCCAGACGGTGTTTTGCACAATCATGTAGCCATCGGCGCTGCGATGATCCGCAAATGGTAGCCGCCCATGATGTGCGGACTTTTTGACGCTAAATGCTTGAAAAATCGTTTTTATTTGATTGCCTAAAAAATAGGCAGCCGCAACAACGGGGCTTTAGCCAACCTGTGAGAACTTCAAGTGCCCCACTTGTACACAAAGTTATCCACAGATTCTGTGGGCAACCTGAAAACCCTGCGGTCCGTCAATTATTTATGTCCGATTACTTGCGTGTGACGAAAAGTGTAATGTGTAAATTATTAGATCACGCGGGAGTCTTGCGACAGTGAGTGTCAAAAAAATCGTGCAGGTCGCGCTGCCCGTGCGGCTGCGTCGCCTGTTTGATTACCGCGCCGAAGATATAGAACGCCTGCCGGCTGACGGTGCCCGCGTACTGGTGCCGCTGCAAAAACGCAAAGTTGTCGGTATTGTCTGCGGCAGGCGCGAATCCAGCCCGCTGCCCCTGGCGAAACTGAGGCGGGTCATCCGGGTTCTCGACGATGCACCTTTGCTGCCAAAGGAGTTGTTCAGGCTTCTTCACTGGGCCGCGCGTTACTACCATCACCCGATCGGTGACGTGATGCAGACGGCTTTGCCGGTCTTGCTGCGCCGTGATCGGGAGGCGCAACCGAAGTCCATACATCACTGGCGGATCTGTGAGGCCGGACGACAAGGTCTTGACAGCCTGCCGGCCCGATACCGCGCCCAGCGGCGGGTCCTGGAAGTGCTGGCGGCCGCAGACGACACTGGTCTGCCAGCTGGGACCCTTTCATCCGAGGTTGCGAACGCAGCGACGGTCCTGGCGCGCCTCAAAGCGCAAGGCTGGGTTGAAAAAGTGACCCCTGTGCCGTTGGCGACGGCCGGCAGCGTTGAGAAACCCCTGATTCTCAACCAGGCGCAGCAGGCGGCCTGTACAGCGCTTGAAGCGGCAGCGGGCGCCTACACGCCCTTTCTGCTCGATGGTGTTACCGGTAGCGGCAAGACAGAGGTTTACCTTGACTGCGTCGCGCGGACGGTCTCACGGGGCCGCCAGGCCCTGGTGTTGGTGCCCGAGATATCGCTGACACCACAGCTGATCGCTCGCTTTCAGGCGCGTCTTGGAGGTTCTCTGGCGGTGCTGCACTCCGGATTGACCGATACTGAACGCCACCGGGACTGGTGGCGGGCCCGCGAGGGCAGTGCGGCCGTGGTACTGGGCACAAGATCAGCGGTATTTGCCCCGCTTGCCCGGCCCGGTGTGATTGTGGTGGATGAGGAGCACGACCTTTCCTACAAGCAGCGCGAGGGGTTTCGGTATCACGCCCGGGATATCGCGGTAAAAAGAGCACAGTTGGCCGATATTCCGGTCATTTTGGGTTCGGCCACACCGTCGCTGGAGAGCCTGGCCAACGCCTTGAGCGGCCGTTACCGCCATCTCAAGCTCAAGGCCCGGGCCGGTTCAGCAAAGATGCCGAGGGTCAAGATTCTTGACCTGAATCGCCTTGCAGTAAATGACGGGCTTTCGGCGCCGATGGTGGGCGCCATCGGAGACTGTATTTCCCGTGGCGAGCAAAGCCTGGTATTCGTGAATCGCCGGGGTTTTGCACCCGTCGTCGTCTGCACCCAGTGCGGCTGGCAGGCAATATGCCGGCGCTGCGATGCCAGACAGACGCTGCACCGGCGCAGCGGCCGGATCATCTGTCACCACTGCGGCAGCGGGGCACCAGCACCAGAGCAGTGTCCGAAGTGCCAAACGCAGACGCTTTTCCCGGCTGGTGAAGGTACCCAAAGGGTCGAAGAGGCGCTGGTCCGGGTTTTCCCCAAGGCCCGCGTGATGCGGATCGACAGTGATATTGCTGGTCCTGCGAAAGAAATTGCGAAAGCACTTCAAGCGGTGCGTGAGCGCGAGGTGGATATCCTGGTCGGAACACAGATGCTCTCCAAAGGCCACGACTTTGCCGGCGTGACTCTGGTCTGTGTGCTCTCGGCAGATCAGGGCCTGTACAGTCTGGATTTTCGGGGCCCGGAAAGACTTTTCCAGCAGCTCGCGCAGGTATCCGGCCGGGCGGGAAGGCGGGACAGCCCCGGAGCCGTCCTGGTGCAGACAGCCCATCCCGACAGTTCTGCATTTTTCCGGCTCGAAAAACACGATTTTGCCGGATTTGCGGGGGATGCCCTGGTGGAGCGCCAGGCTGCAGGGTATCCGCCTTATGTGCGCTTCGCCCTGTTGCGGGCCGAATCGACCCGTAGCGGTGCACCGATGGCTTTTCTTCGCTTTGCTGTGCTTGCGGCGCGGGCAGTGCCGTCCTGTGCGGGTGTTGAGGTCATGAGT
>CAYSMI010000004.1:1538-19675 GCA_964432165.1 uncultured Acidiferrobacter sp. | reverse complement strand
TGCTGTGCTTGCGGCGCGGGCAGTGCCGTCCTGTGCGGGTGTTGAGGTCATGAGTCCGGCACCCTCACCGATGGAGCGCCGCGCGGGGCGATACCGGGCGCAGTTACTGGTTAGGAGTAAGGACGAGAGCCGATTCCACCGCTTCCTCAAAGACTGGGTGCTGGGTATTGAGGCGTCACCGGAGGCGGGACGGGTCCGCTGGTCAATCGACGTTGACCCTCAGGAGATGTACTGACCCCAATGCGCCTTGGGTGCGTAATCAGCCCTTACCGGGGGCCTATGGATAGTGGCAGCGAAGCACCCTGGGGGTTTTCATCCCGCCTGGGCTTGGTCAGAATCACCCGCTGCGTCTGAATTGCGTCTGGATCAAACCTGTGCCCAAGTTGAGCCTTTCAGCAGTGCTGCGCCCGACAGAGAAGGCCTACACGCTGCCCCCCGCCTGTTATGTGGATGAGGAGATCCTGGCGTTTGAGCATGAACACCTTTTCGCCGGGGGTTGGGTCAGTGCAGGACGGGCCGGGGATCTTGCGCAGACGGGCGATTATCTGGCGTTTACCGTTGCGGATACTTCGCTCATAGCCATCCGGGGCGAGGACAGCAGGCTTCGTGTGTTCGCCAATACCTGTCGTCACCGGGGGATGCGCTTGGTGGAACCGGGCCGGGGCCATTGCAGTCAGTTGGTCTGCCCATTTCACGGATGGTGCTACCGGCTGGACGGCAGTCTTTCCGCCGCACCCAGAATGGGCGGCGCCGACGGTTTTGATCCTGCAGACTTTGGCCTCGTTCAGGTCCCAAGTGAGGAGCGGGCCGGGTTTTTGTTCGTAAACGTCGATGCCAAAGCGCCGACGCTGGACAACTGGCTGGGGGATTTTGAGAAAGTTCACGAGCCCTGGCGGCTAGGGTCCCTGATCACCGCGAGCCAGCGCGATTTCACTGTCGAATGCAACTGGAAACTCTTCATCGAGGTCTTCAACGAGTACTACCACCTGCGCAAGGTGCATCCGCATACGCTGTCAACACTGTACGCCAACCCTGACCCGGTGGATGAGACACACGGGGCATTTGTCAGCCAGTTTGGCGAGCACGCGCGCGAGGGCAGTGTCGGGGTACTCGAGGAGGCGGGCAGCGGATTTGACGCCTTGCCCGGTTTATCGGGCCGGCTGGTAGACGGAACCCGATATACCTGGGTTTATCCTGGCCTCACCTTTGCGGCTTCGCGCGATGCGGTCTGGGTGCTGGAGGCTGCCCCCGCCGGTGTGTCGACCACGGTGGTACGCCTGAGCCTGCTGTGCGACAGCGCCAGTGCATCGGCCGAGGATTTCGGGACGATTCTTGACCGTTATGAGGATCGCATGGCCGTTGGTCTAGATGAAGATATTGCTGTGCTTGAGGCACAGCAGCTGGGCCTTCGATCGAGCCTCGCGCGCGCCGGGCGGATCTGCCCGGAACTCGAGCCGAGCGTTCACGCCTTTCACCGCTGGTATGCCGATCAGTTGATCAGCGCCGGACTTGGGGCCGGTTAGCGCCTCAACGGCCTGCTAGGGCCTGTGGGCACTGGCGAGATAGTCTTCCGATTGGAACTCGTGCAGCCGGCTTGCGGTACGGGCAAAGTCTGCTGCCAGGCGCACTCCCTGATACAGCGCGTTGGCCGGTGCTGCTGCTGACACAACCACATTGACCCTTCGATCGTAGAGCTCGTCAATCAACTCGATAAGACGCCGGGCTGCATTCTCGCGATCGGCACCCAAGCACGGGATGCCGCTTAACAGGAGTGTATGGCAACTCCTCGACAGTTCCGCATAGTCGACCTTGGAACGAGGCCCCTCGCAAAGGGCTTCAAAATCAAACCAGATGACGCCATCCCCCCTGGCCCTGATCGGAACCTGACGACCGTTCAGGGTCAGTACATCCGGCGACATCGCGGCCTTGGGATCGATTGTGAGCAGCAGCGAGCGCATACCAGCCTCGGCCCCGGCGTCGTTTGGCACATGATAGGTCGGCAGTGACCCCAGCGTTTCCAGCCGGTAGTCACGGTTCCCGTCGAGGTGTACCACTTCGGCATGGCGCTCAATCAGTTCAATAGCAGGCAAAAAGCGGTCGCGCTGTAGGCCCTGCTGGTAAAGCAGGCGCGGCGGTGTATTCGAGGTGAATATCAGGGTGAGGCCGTTTTCGAGCAGTGCGTGCAGAAGTCCCGACAGGATCATGGCGTCGCCAATGTCCGAGACGTGAAACTCGTCAAAGCCCAGTACACGCGTCTTTGCGCTGATCTCCCGGCCGATCCGGCGCAGCGGATCTTTCTCTTCCTGCCGGCGCCGCAGGCCATCATGAATCTCCAGCATGAAGCGGTGAAAGTGTACCCGGCGGCAGGCCTCCTCGGGCAGGGCGTCGAGCAGGGTATCCATGATCAGCGTTTTCCCCCGGCCCACCGAACCCCACAGATAGATTCCCCGGATGGGGGTAATCGGGCTTTTGCGAAGCCGCAAGCGGCGGGCAAGGTCCCAGGGCGCACTCGGGGAAGATTTTGCGAAAGACGGGTTGAGCCGATCGGCGAGCGAGGCGCAGGCCTTGAGCGCCTGCTGCTGATACCGGTCGGGTTCAGCGTCAACCCGGGAAAGCCGGCCGATGAAGGTAGCGCTAAGGGATTCGACGGTCCGTGTCACGCTCAGATGAGGGCACACGCAGCGACGGCAATGCCGTCATGGTCTGCCCACAAATAATGGCCCGGGACAAAACTGATATCTGCAAAGCGGACGCTGAGTTGGGTCTGACCTTCTCCACGTTTCACGCTCTTGGCCGGGCAGGCGGCGAGCGCCTTGATCCCGATCGGTAGCTCGGCAAGTTGCACACTGTCCCGGATACAGCCGTTGACGACAATCCCTGACCAGCCGTTGTCTGCGGCAAGTGCCCCGATCTGATCACCAACGAGTGCGCAGCGCAGCGACCCGCCGCCGTCAACGACGAGTACTCGACCGGCGCCCTCGGTTTCCAGCTGGGAACGTACGAGCGTGTTGTCCTCAAACACCTTTACGGTTGCAATCTCGCCTGAGAAACACGGTGCACCGCCGAAGTCCCGGAACATCGGCGCCGCCACCTCAAGGCGGTCGCCGTACTCATCATAGAGGTCAGCGGTGCGGATCATGGGGCATCGGCCCCTTGGGCGTCGCGGAAAAACCCAAGGATATCGTCAAACGCACCCAGGCCTGTGAATTCCTGTGTGTCCCTGGCCTCGCGCGCTGAGTCGGGACGCGGTACGGCAAGCAGATGGGATATTCCGTAGGCAGCTGCAGCCCGCAGCACATCGAGGTTGTCGTCAATGAACAGGGTCTTATCCGGGATAAAGGGCTCTGTCTCCTGCAGCAGTCCCCAGAATAGATCGTGCTCCTTGGGGTATCCCAGTTCATGGGAACTGATCATGCGGTCAAACAGGGGCGCAATCCCGGTCTGGTCCATTTTGAGGTCGATGGTTTCCGGGTGGGCGTTGGTGACGAGCACGACACGCCGCCGGCCGCCGTGCAGCGCGGCAAGAAAGTCCTGAGCCCCCGGGCGGGTCCGGATGAGATGGCGCTTGGTCTCCTTCAAGGCGATGATGTCGAGGTTCAGTTCGCGGCTCCAGAAATCCGTGCAGTACCAGTCCAGTGTGCCGCGCAGTTCCTTCATCCGGGCGAGAACGTCAGCACGCGCTTTTTCCGGCGCCAGCTGAT
The DNA here is from genome assembly GCA_964432165.1 of uncultured Acidiferrobacter sp. GTDB lineage: Bacteria > Pseudomonadota > Gammaproteobacteria > Arenicellales > UBA868 > UBA868. The sequence goes on along the minus strand of CAYSMI010000004.1, from coordinate 15,974 downwards.
GATGCTGCGCGTAGTGCTCGGGAATAAATTCGACCCAGAAATGATTATCGAACCGCAAATCGAGCAGAGTGCCGTCCAGATCCAGAAATACCGATTCGATCTCATTCCAGTCGATCATGGGTTGTCCGATAGAGTCGGCAGCGAGGTCCGACAGCATTGGGGTGATCTTATTCTAGCGTCGTGACAGCGTAAGACGATTCAGCCTGGGTGGGTCAGGATGCCCAAGTTGTCTCGCCCGTCGGCCTGGGTTAATCTGCCGGCACTGCCCATCCAGGGTGAGCCCCGTGGTCATGAGTACCTTGCCCGAAATCCTGAAGAAGACGCCGGTTGCGACCAGCCGGCTTTTTTCTATTGAGCAGGTTGATCTTCGTTTTTCCAATGGCACGGAGGCGTGTTTCGAGCGGCTCGTGGGTCAAGGGAACGGCGCGGTGCTGGTGGTGCCAATGCAAACCGAAGAAACGCTTTTGCTGATCCGCGAGTATGCGGTGGGTGTGGAGCGCTATGAGCTCAGTTTCGTCAAAGGCCGGGTCGATGCGGGCGAGACGCCCCAGCAGGCCGCCCATCGGGAACTTCGGGAGGAAACCGGCTTCGATGCCGACAGGATGGAGGCATTAGCAACCGTCTCACTGACGCCCGCCTATTCGGATTACCGTACCCATATCTTCCTTGCGCAGGATTTGTTCGCCTCGCCATTGGTGGGCGACGAGCCCGAAGTTCTTGAGACCGAGTCATGGCGGTTATCGGATCTGCCGGAACTGCGTGGCCGGGAGGATTTTTCGGACGCCCGCAGTATTCTGGCAACCTACCTTGCCGTAGAGCGGATCAGGGCGTGAACGCCGCTGCCGGCCTCAAGGTCGAAGCCATCGCAGAGGTTGCAAGGGCCGCAGGCGCGGCGATCATGGAGGTCTACGAGCGCGAGTATGAAATTATCGAAAAAGCCGATGGCTCGCCGGTCACCACTGCCGATCACCGGGCGCACGACATCATTGTCGAGCATCTGCAGGCCCTGACGCCCGAGATTCTCATTGTTTCAGAAGAGTCCAAGGATATCGACGATGCCGAGCGTCTTGACTGTGCGAAGGTGTGGCTGGTGGATCCTCTGGACGGAACCAAGGAGTTTATCCGCCGTAACGGCGAGTTCACGGTCAATATTGGCCTGGTAGAACATGGCCGGCCGATACTGGGTGTGGTCTACAGTCCCAGTTCCGGGGCGTGCTATTTTGCAGCGCAGGGGAAGGGTGCCTGGCGTCAACAAGGGTCGGGCTCACCCGAGCCGATCCGCGTGAGCGCCTACGATCCCACCCGGCCCCGAATGGTCGCAAGCCGCTCGCATGCCGGTGAAGCCGTAAGCGCCTTTCGTGATGCCCTGGCCGTAGCAAGCGGGCGTGATCCGACGATCGTCAGCATGGGCAGTGCGCTCAAGGTCTGCGTGGTTGCCGAAGGTGACGCCGATGTCTACCCACGCCTTGCACCCACCTCCGAGTGGGATACCTGTGCTTCGCACTGTGTACTGACCGAGGCCGGTGGACGGCTGGTGGACTGCCAGGGCGCTGACCTCAGTTACAACAAGAAAAACATCCTCAACCCGTGGTTTGTGGCGCTGGCTGATGCGACTGTCGATTGGCTGCAGTTTTGCCCGCCGCAGGATTCTTAAGGGGCAACGGCAGGCTTCTCGGGCGGGGGTCTTAATCCCCGCCCGACTATAATGAGCGTGATCCCGGACCCACGGAACTTTCGGTCCTGAAAAACAGTGGACACGCTCCCTTTCACCAAAATGCACTCGCTGGGCAACGACTTCGTCATGCTCGACGGTGTCAGCGCACCCATCGCGCTTAGCCCTGAAGCGGTGCGCAATATTGCTGACCGTCACCGCGGAATTGGCTGCGACCAGCTGATCGTGGCGGAGCCTGGTGGCGATGGTACCGACTTCTTCATGCGCATCTACAACACCGACGGCAGCGAATCAGGCCAATGCGGCAATGGTGCCCGCTGCCTCAGTCGGTTTGTCAGGGAGCAGGGCCTGACCGAAAAGCAGACCCTGGAAGTCGAAACCGTCAGTACGCGCTTTACATTGTCGCTCGACGCAAAGGGCGGGGTGAGCGCCGAGCTCGCCGCGCCGGTTTTCGAGCCACAGAAGATTCCCTTTCAGGCTGGGGAGATGTCTGACGGTTATCCGGTATCGGCAGCCGGGCAGACATTTCGCATCGGCGCTGTCTCCATCGGGAATCCCCACGCGGTGCTGCTGGTTGACGATATCAATAACGCCCCGGTGGCAAAGCTCGGTCCGGCGCTTGAGCATCATCCTGACTTTCCAGAACGGACCAACGTCGGCTTTGTCCAGATTGCGGACCGCGCACACCTCAAGCTGCGGGTGTGGGAACGCGGTGTGGGCGAGACACTGGCCTGCGGTAGCGGCGCTTGTGCCGCGGTCTCAGTCTGCCGCCGGTGGGAACTGATTGATGACAGCGTCAGCGTTACCCTGCCCGGCGGAACGCTTGATGTCGCCTGGCCAGGCAGCGGTTCGATTCACATGTCCGGCCCGACTGAGCGGGTCTTCGACGGTCTCTGGTCATTGGAATAACATGGACCCCTCCGACGTCGTCAGCAACAGCACGGGTGGGGGTCTGGGTGAAAACGAGGTGGCTGATTTTCTCCGGGCACACCCGGATTTCTTTGAGCGCCATCTTGCCTTGCTGACCGAACTCGTGGTGCCGCATTCGTCCCGGGGCGGAACGGTATCATTGCTGGAGCGTCAGGTGGGTGTGCTGCGCGACCAGCTCAGTATTGAAAAAAACCGGCTCGCCAGCCTGATGGGCAAGGCCAAGCAAAACTCCCGGCTGCAGCAGCGTCTGCAAAGATGTTTTGAGCGGATTGCGTGCACCCGGGATATGGCCGAGCTGCTCGAAGCCGTGCCCCGGGTGTTACAGGCGGAGTTCGGTCTGGTGACAGCGGTCGTGCAGTTCACCGATCACACAGCAAAAGAGGTCGTCCCGATAGGCGCGCTGGTATCGACCGATAACGAGAATGTTGCCCTGGTCATGCGCCGGCTTTCCGGGAAGGCATGTCTGCTGGAGGCGCCGTTGTCCGTGGAAACAGCGGGCCTGCTGGATCCGGCGAGTGCAGCGCAGGCGGCGTCCTGTGCCGTGCTGCCGGTGGCCGGCCGCAGCGGTACGCAGCTCGGGTGGATTATCCTGGTGTCTCGCGATCCCGAGCACTATCGGCCCGATATGGATACCGTGCTGCTGGAAGGGCTGGCCGGGCTGATCGGCGCCACCTGCGTTCGTTTGGGTCTTTCCTGAACGCATACCATGTCGGACACTGAAAAAACCATAGATGCCTTTGTTGAGCACCTGCGTTACGAGCGGCGCCTGTCGGAACACACCGTGTCGGCGTATCAGCGGGATCTCGCACGTCTGAGCGAGTTCCTGTCGCAGCGGGGCATCAGCGCTCTCGCCAAACTCGCCCCGCCGCAGGCGAGACTCTTTGCGGCAGGCCTGCGCCACGCGGGTCTGTCGAGCCGCTCGATCAGCCGGACACTCTCGGCGGCACGGTCATGCTACCGGTATCTGATGCGCGAGAAGCGGGCGAAGATCAATCCCTTCGACGGTATTTCCGCCCCGCGTGGTGAGCGCAAGCTGCCCAACACGCTGAACATCGAAGAGGCCGCGCAACTGGTGTCAATACAGCCCGTGTCGGACCTGGACTTTCGCGATCGCGCGATTCTGGAGCTTTTCTATTCCTCGGGCCTTCGCCTGTCGGAACTGACGCGCACCGATCTTAAGGATATTGACCTAAGTGCTGGTACGCTGGTGGTGACCGGCAAGGGCGGCAAGACGCGGATCGTCCCCGTTGGCCGCCATGCCGTCACGGCTATCCGTGAGTGGATGAAGCGACGGGATCACTGGGCCGGTTCCGATGAACAGGCGCTCTTTGTGGGCCGCGCGGGTACCCGCTTGGGAGCGCGCGCGATTCAGAAGCGGGTAGAAGTCTGGGCGCTTCGGCAGGGACTGGATCGGGGTGTGCATCCGCATATGCTCCGCCACTCCTTCGCGAGTCATCTGCTGGAATCGAGTTCCGATCTGCGCGCCGTTCAGGAGTTGCTCGGTCATGCCGATATCTCCACCACGCAGGTCTACACCCATCTCGATTTTCAGCACCTCGCCAAAGTCTACGACAAGGCGCACCCAAGAGCCCGCCGCCGACGCTGAATCCCGGCATATTCTGATGACGGATTCCGGTGGCCGACGCTGGAGGTTTTGCCGGGACGTGCGTCGCGGATAAAGCGGAATCAGACGCGGGGAGCATTTTTTGGCCCGATAAGCGCCTGACATACATTATAATATCGGGTTTGCACCGCGCTGGTTCCAGTTTGGTGTTCTGCGAGTCACTTCCCACCTGAGAGGGGTAATTCATGTCTTCTGTTGCTCTGATTCCTGTGGTTCTGGGCGTCATCGGTCTTCTGGCGGCGTTTGTCATCTACCGCTCGGTCCTTGCCTATTCCCCAGGCACCGGAAAGGTTTCTGAGATTGGCGAAAAGATCCATAACGGTGCGCTGGTCTTCATGCGTCGCGAGTATTCCTACCTGGCGATTTTTGCCATCTTTGTCGGCGTGCTGATCTTTTTCTCCGATCTTGGCTGGAAAACGACCGCCGCTTTTTTTGTCGGCGCGCTCGCCTCAGCTTCCGCAGGGTACATCGGGATGTTCACCGCTACCCGGGCAAATGTCCGGACGACGACCGCGGCGGCAGAAAGCGGGGCACCGGCTGCCCTGACCGTGGCCTTCTTTGGCGGCTCGATCATGGGCCTCACCGTGGCAGCCATGGGACTGCTGGGTCTGGGCATCCTGTATCTTGCCTTCGGCGGCGATCCCCATACCGCACACGTGATTCACGGATTCGGCATGGGCGCGTCTTCAGTAGCATTGTTCTCCCGTGTTGGCGGGGGCATCTTCACCAAGAGTGCTGATGTCGGCGCGGACCTGGTGGGCAAGGTGGAAGCGGGCATCCCCGAAGATGATCCCCGCAACCCGGGCGTCATTGCGGATAACGTCGGCGACAACGTCGGCGACGTGGCCGGTATGGGTTCGGATATCTTTGAGTCCTACTGCGGCTCGATGATTGCCTCGATCGCCATTGCGGCAACACTGGGTCCGGAGGTGATCAACGCGCTTGCAGGCGGTGATCAGTCGAAACTGATGTTTCTGCCGCTGGCGCTGGCGTCGGTGGGTATCCTGTGTTCAATCGCCGGAATCGCGCTGGTCAAGGGCGCCTCAAGCAAGACTCCGGATAAGGCACTTCGGACCGGGACCATCGGCGCAACAGTGATCTTCATTATTGCTGCGCTGGCGCTGGCCTGGTGGTCTGATATCAGTCTCAAGATCTGGTGGTCGGTGGTGGTCGGGGCCATTGGCGGCATTGTGATTGGTCTTGTGACCGAGTATTACACCGGCATTGATGACACCCGGGTTGCGGGAATCACCCTCAAGGCCCCGGTCCGGAAAATCGCCAGTGCCGGTGAGACCGGCCCCGCGACGATCATGATTACGGGCCTGGCTGTAGGTATGCAGTCTGTGGTCGTGCCGGTGCTGATGCTGTGCGTCATCATCCTGGTATCAAGTTGGCTTGCCGGACTCTACGGGGTCGGTATCGCCGCGGTCGGAATGCTCGCAACCGTCGGCATCACGATGGCCATCGACGCCTACGGGCCTGTAGCGGATAACGCCGGCGGTATCGCCGAGATGGCTGGCCTGGGTGAGGAGGTCCGCGAGATCACCGATACCCTGGATGAACTGGGCAACACCACCGCGGCCATCGGTAAGGGTTTTGCCATTGGTGCGGCGGCTCTGGCCGCACTTGCCCTCATCTCGGCGTACATCGAGGCGGTGGCCTTCCACGTCCCCGACTTCAGCCTGCAGATCAACGATCCGGTGGTGTTGGCCGGGATGTTCCTTGGCGGTATTTTCCCGTTTCTGGTCAGCAGCCTGACCATGACGGCAGTGGGAGACGCGGCATTCGAAATGATCCATGAGATTCGGCGTCAGTTCAAAGAAATCCCCGGCCTGCTGGAAGGCACTGCGGAACCTGATACCGACCGATGTGTCGAAATCGCGACTAATGCCGCGCTCAAGAAGATGCTGCTCCCGGGGGCGCTCGCCGTTTTTTCGCCGGCCGTGGTCGGTTTTGCGCTTGGGCCGGCGGCGCTGGGCGGTATGCTGGGCGGGGCCCTTTTGGGTTGCGTTCTGCTGGCGCTGACCATGGCGAATGCGGGCGGGGCCTGGGATAACGCCAAAAAATACATTGAGAAGGGTAACCTTGGAGGCAAGGGGTCCGACGTTCACAAAGCGGCCGTGGTGGGCGATACGGTCGGAGATCCGTTCAAGGACACTTCCGGGCCTTCCATGAACATCCTGATCAACGTGATGGCGATCGTCTCTCTGGTGATCGCGCCTTTGTTGGGCTGATCGCTTCAGGCATCTTCCAAAAGGGCCGGCAAAAGCCGGCCCTTTTTTTTGTCCGCGTCACAGGCAACAATAAAGTCCCAGTCCTTAGCCCCCGAGGCGACACACGATGACCATGCCCAGGATCCGGCCCGCTGCTGAGGCGGACCTTGAGGTGGTACGCCGGATATACGAACACGACGTGCTGAACGGGACCGCCTCGTTTGAAGTCGACCCACCGGATCTAGAGTCGATCCGAGAACGCTGGCGAAGGGTATGTCAGGCGGGTCTGCCCTTTTTGGTGGCGCACGAGGATAACGAGGTCGTGGCTTTCGCCTATGCGCTGCCGTACCGGCCGAGACCGGCTTATCGTTTCACCGTGGAACACTCGATCTATGTTGCCCCACCCTGGCGTCGACAGGGTATCGGCAGGCGTCTTCTTGACGGCCTCGTCGAGGCCCTTGAACTCTGCGGCGTACGCGAGATCGTGGGCATCATCGGGGACAGCGCCAATCGTGCATCGCTGCTGGCGCACGAACGGGCAGGCTTTCGCCAGGTCGGTACACTGCAAAACGTGGGCTGGAAGTTTGACCGCTGGCTGGATACGGTGATCGTGCAGCGCAGTCTTGAGCCCGACACTCGCAAGCCGCCAAAGGCCGGCCCATGACCCCTGTACTTCCCTGTGTACTTGACCATCTGGTCATCGGCGCACGGTCCCTGGAAGAAGGCCGCAGTTTTGTTGCTGATCTTCTGGGCGTGTGCCCTGTGGCGGGTGGTACGCATCCTCATATGGGAACCCACAATGTCCTGCTGTCGCTTGGGGGTTCTGTCTACCTGGAAGTGATCGCGGTGGACCCCGAGGCTGAACCGCCAGACCGGCCGCGCTGGTTCTCACTCGATAATCCGAAGATTCGGCAGGGCCTCAAGCAAGGACCCCGGCTGCTTACCTGGGTGGCGCGCGCCCCGGACATCGCAGGGCTGAAACGACTTTCCCCTTATGCGAAGTGCGACGTTCGCGAGATGTCCCGCGGTGACCTCAGGTGGCTTTTTGCTTTCACCGAGGACGGCGAGTGTCCTGGCGGCGGACTGCTGCCGCATGTCATTGAGTGGCGCGGCTCGGCGCACCCGACCGATGTATTGCCTGCGTCGGGTTGCCACTTCAGTGCTTTGAGGGGTCACTTCGATGACAGTGACAGTGATACGCTCGCCAAGATGGGTCTTGAAAGTATTTTCACCGGACAGACATCCGGGAAAACGGGTGAACGCCTGTCTGCAGTGATTAAGACGCCGCGCGGCGAGATCACTTTCTGAATCTGCTCACGGGATACTGGAATCGTTTCGCATGAGCGGACTCCAAGGCCGACCGGAACCGCGTCCCGACTGGCGGGGCGCCGTCAAACTGCTGCTTTCCTTTCATCGGAATGAGACTAAAGGCAGGCTGGAAACGGTTTCGCATGACGACACCTGGGTCGATATCTACGATCCCCCCACGGCGCCGATGGCTACTGTAATCTTTGTGCCGGGTTTGGCAATCCAGGGCCGGGAAGATCCAAGAATCCGCAGGCTTGGTTGGGCGCTTTGCACCGCAGGCCTGCGGGTGCTGATACCGGATATCCCGAGCATCCGCGCTTTGAAGATTTCGGCCAGTCAGTCGGCCCAAGTCAATGCACTGCTGAAGTCTCTGGCCCAGGACCGGGCCATGGTCACGACCGACGACATCGCCTTGATGTCGGTCTCGTTCTCAAGCGTATTTGTTTTGCGCGCGGCGCTTGATAGGGTGCTGGGAGACCGTGTGAGCGCCCTGGGCCTCATTGGCGGCTATTTCGATATCGAGAAAGTCGCTGATTTTCTGATCACCTCGGAGCGCGCCGACCCCTATGGCAGGTTGTTGATCGCGCGCAGTTACTTCGCTGAGTTCGAGTCTGCTGACGAAGGTGCTGTTGCCGCCCTGAAACACGCCATTGAGGCAGCAGCACGCAACAACACCAAGCCCATTGACCTCGATGGATTATTTGATGTGAGCGACCCGGTGGAGCATTCGCTGCACCAGTTGTTGTCAGACCCGAAAGCACGGCGGGAATTTCTCGACAAGGTGGTCAACGTGTTTGACGGGGGTTGGGCGGGTTACCGGATACCTCAGGAATTTCCACAGAACATGCCTGCGGTCTTTCTATTGCATGGTCGGGCGGATCTGGTGATTCCAACTGAGGAATCCCGCCGCCTTGCGCACCGGCTCGCCGGCCAGGGCATCGCGCATCATCTGTGTGTGAGCAATCTATTGGATCACGGCAACACCGCCATTTCACTGCGCCGGGCGGTAGATGTGTATCACCTGGTCGCGGGTTTTGCCTGGTTCCTCGCGCGCCTTCGCCGATAGTTTCGACGGTCCGGGCTGTCAATCAGACTTGTTCGCGGGCACTCTGGCAGGGTACACAGCAACGCTGCGTCGGATCCAGTGCGAGGCGCTCTGCAGCAATGGGTTCCCCGCAGTCATCGCACAGCCCGAAGTGGGGGTCCTCATCAACCCGGTCCAGCGCCTTGTCTATGGCCTCGAGCATGGCTTCGCGCCGCCGTGCCATTTCCAGCGCCATCTGGTGATCCTGCATGGCTTCAGCCCGGGATAAGCGACCCACACGTGCCTGATCAAGTTCTATGGTTTCGGTTGGGTCGAGCGCAACTTCCCGGGAAAGCGTCTCCCGGTGTGAGAGCAGCAGGTTTCGGATCTGATGACGATCAATCGGCATACGCGAGATGTCCCCAGAGCTGCTGTTGCGGCGCCGTTACGGCAAGAAAAGAGGGCGCCTTGGCGCCCTCTTAGGGTTTTTAAAGATGCCTTGGCGTCTACAGGTAGTAGACCACTCCCGCCATGATCACGGTCAGAATCACCGAGGAGGTGATCACTGAGTTGACGGACTGGATGGCACCGTTCATCTTTCCCCAGATCGCATTGGCTTCGATGATCGCGACGATCACCAGGCCCACCACCAGCGCCAGCGCACTCATCGCCATGTCATCGGCGCCGCCCCAGACACCGCCATTGGCCATCGGGCTTGCATGACCCGAGGCGACCATGAAGAACAGCATCGGCAGCGAAAACAGGGTGTTGGTACGCGATGCCAGGCCAGCTTTCGGTGCGGCGGCCGCTTTGTCACCCGACTCCAGCCCAATGACGATCTTCTGGTTGGGCCAGATGATCAGCCAGACGTTGAGCATCATGATCGTGCCCATCAGCGCGCCGAGGGTAATGCCGAGGCTGAGGCGCATGTGGGCGATATAGCCCAGCAACAGCAGGCCGGTGAGGAAGGTAAACATGGCAGCCCAGCGGAACCACCACAGAGCACGAGGCGCGAGTTTGGCCATGACATCGGCCTTGGCGGAATCTTCCGCTTCCTTTACGTATTCGGTCTGAACGAAGTTGAAATAGTACAGCAGGCCAATCCATGCCACGCCAAATACGATATGTCCCCAGCGCATCACAATATCCATTATGTATGCCATTTGTTTCCTCTCCCAAATACGGGTTGCTTGAGTACGGGACGGCGTTCTCGCCGAACCGGGGTTCGAAAGTGCGGGCTGACTGTTCGCGAATTACCCTGCAAAAAGCAAGCCTGCAAGCCTCTACGACGGCCCCATTCTAGTGCAGCTATCCCGGCGGCGCCAACGGCAACGCCACCCTCTGGCCTTAAAGCGCTAGGCCACTGAGGGTAAGCCCGCCAGCGCCATGGCGACTTCAGATTCGTCGTAAGCGTGATCCTCGAGTTTTCCGGCGTTGTAATCCGTGTAGGCCTGCATATCGAAGTAGCCATGCCCACACAGGTTAAACAGAATCGCGCGGGACTCACCTTCTTCTTTACACTGCAGGGCTTCTGTAATCGCCCCTTTGACAGCGTGGTTGGCTTCGGGTGCGGGCACGATGCCTTCGGCGCGCGCGAATGTCACGCCGGCATCAAAGCACTCCGTCTGGGAATAAGCGGTTGGTGTGATCTGACCCAGATCGACCAGCTGACTGACGAGCGGCGCCATGCCGTGGTAACGCAGTCCACCGGCGTGGGATGCCGGCGGCACGAAGGAGGAACCGAGGGTGTGCATCTTGACCAGTGGGGTGAGGTTGCCGGTGTCGCCAAAGTCGTAGGCGTATCTCCCCTTGGTGAGAGAGGGACAGTTGGCCGGCTCCACGGCGACGACTCGGGTATCGTGTTCCCCCCGGAGTTTGGCGCCAATGAACGGGAAACTCAGGCCCGCGAAATTGCTGCCGCCGCCGGTACAGCCGACCACCACATCCGGGTAATCATCGGCGAGTTCCATCTGGCGCATCGCCTCCTGTCCCACCACGGTCTGATGCAGCAGGACGTGATTCAGCACACTGCCCAGGGAGTACTTGGTGTCGTCACGTTGTGCCGCAACCTCTACCGCCTCGCTGATGGCGATGCCGAGGCTGCCGGTGCTGTCTGGGTTCTCGGCCAGGATCTTCTTGCCAGACTCGGTCAGGTCGCTTGGGCTCGGATGGCAGGTCGCGCCAAAGGTTTCCATGAAGGCGCGCCGGTAAGGTTTCTGGTCGTAACTGATCCGTACCATGAAGACCTCGATCTCGAGGCCGAAAAGAGAGCCCGCCAGCGCGAGAGACGAGCCCCACTGGCCCGCGCCGGTTTCGGTGGCAATGCGCTTGACTCCTTCCTCTTTACAGAAAAAGGCCTGTGCGATAGCCGTATTGGGTTTGTGACTGCCGGTGGGGCTGACCCCTTCGTACTTGTAGTAGATCCGCGCCGGCGTATCCAACGCCTTTTCGAGCCGCCGTGCCCTGAAAAGCGGACTCGGGCGCCACTGGCGGTAAATATCGCGCACAGGCTCCGGAATATCGATGGCGCGCTCGCCACTGACTTCCTGCATGATCGACGCCATGGGAAAGAGCGGCGCCAGATCGTCGGGGCCGACCGGCTGGCCTGTCCCAGGATGCATGACCGGTGCCGGGGGCTCGGGCAGGTCGGAAACAATGTTGTACCAGCTGCGGGGTATCTCTTCTTCGTCAAGCACAAATTTAATCTGGTCTGTCATGATATTTCCTCAAATCTGATAGGCGGCTGGGGCTCTGGTGATCGGGGTGACGACGCCGATCGTCTGGACCGGTGTCGTCATAAGTCTCCCAACCTTACACGAGGTCAGATGCGCCAGGGGATGTTTTACTTCCAAAAGCGGCCTCTCCCCGCACAGCGAGGGCGTCCGGAACGTCCCGACGGGACTTACCAGCGGTAGCCGAAGCCTATGGTGAAAGTCTGGTCGAGTTCCTCGACATCGTCAGGCGCCCCGGAGTCATATTCGAGTTTCAGTTCGGTATTGACCGTGATCTTGGGGCGGACCGGCATCATGATACCGATCCGGGTATTGACCACGATGTCGGCGCTGTCTTCCAGATTCCACACCCCGACCTGGCGGAGGTAACTGTCGGTATTCGGACCCAGATAGTTGCTGTGCATATCCATATTCCAGCTGAATGCAAAGTATCTGTGCTTGTCAAGTTCCGTTCGATTCTCCAACACATACGCCAGCCCCGGCTCTGTTGAAAACCGGAACCGGGGTTTGGAGAGCCACTGTTTGCCGTAATAACCGCTCAGCATGACGCGCCGCTTCAGATGGGCAAATTCGTCCGCCTCAAAGTAAAGGTTGGCACCCGCGTAGGTTGTGTCACTGAGAAAGCGGTCAGACTTGGCGGTGACGGTATAGTCATCTGAGGTTTTGACCTCGTTGGCTTTGTCCAATTCGCCATTGGCACGCAGCGTATAGCGGACATCGGCTCGCCTCCAGACAGAGTGCAGATCCATGTCCAACTCGTTCTTATCGGTATTTCCAGACTGGATTTCCAGAGCCAGAATCAACGCGCCTGTCCAGTGGTAGCCCTCACCCAGCATCCAGGGCTCGGGGTTGATCGTGTCGATATCGGCGAGCGAATACATCATTGGCCCGTCCTGGGTGGTGATTGCCAGAGGCTCCCGGCTCATCGTTACCTTGGGTAGACGGATCACACGCCCATCGTTGAACTTAAAGACCACCGCATGGTGCGAAGCAAGTTCGACAACCTTCGTAATGGCGATCGACAGGCTGCCTGCATCCTGGGATCTGAAATGGATCATGCCAGGGGTACCACTCAGCAGCTCTCCGGAGAGGACTGAGCCATCGGTCAGTTTGAGCGTATCGGAAAGTGGCGACGGTGGCTCTTCGGCCAGGAGCGCCGGACTGAACAACATCGAAGTTGTGAGCAGGAAACTGCGTACGAAAGCCGTAAAGGGATATCGGTTGACCATAAGAGTCCGTGCGAATCCAGTCAGGACAAGAGTTCTTACAAAATTATAGAGCCCCGAGGGCGCCAATTGAAACTCAGGCCACAACGCCGGATCGACCTGCCGAGGGTGCTTGGGGCTTTTTGCAAAGATGCCAAAATCCCGGGCGCCTGCTGTCTCAGGCCCGTAAACCCCGGCTGTGGGTGAGGAGATAAAGGCTCAGCGCAAAAAAGCAGACAATGAAGAAGACGATCATGCCGTAAGAGAAAGCCAGGCTGACATCGCTGGTGCCCAAAAAGCCGTAGCGGAACGCGTTTACCATATAGAGGATGGGATTCACCTTGGATACCTGCTGCCAGAACTCGTCCAGCAGATGAATTGAATAGAAGACGCCGCCGAGGTACGTCAGGGGCAGCAATACGAAGGTGGGAACAATCGACACATCGTCAAAAGTCTTGGCAAAGATGGCGTTGATAAAGCCACCGAGCGAAAACAGAATCGCCGTCAGGATAACCACGCTGGCCAATATTCCAAGGTTGTAAATGTTCAGATCGGTGAACAAAAGCGATATCCCGGTCACGATCAGACCCACCAGGATGCCCCGCGCAACGCCGCCGGTCACGTAGGCCAGCAGGATGATACTATTCGGGGTCGGCGAGACCAGCAGTTCTTCAATGGATTTTCCCCACTTGGCGCCGAAGAAGGAGCCCACGACATTCTGGTAACTGGCGTTGATCACCGCCATCAGGATCAGCCCCGGAACCAGAAAGTCCATGTAGTCAAAGCCATCCATCTGCCCGATCCGTTTTCCAATGAGGTTGCCGAAGATCACAAAATACAGCAGGGTTGAGATCGCCGGCGGTACCAGTGTCTGTTGCCAGATACGCATAAAGCGCGTGATCTCCTTGATCACGATCGTCGCGTAGGCGATCCATTGCTCGCGAGGTGTCATTTGCCCCCTGATGGGGCCTGGCCCACGAGGTTGATGAAGAGTTCCTCCAGCCGGTTGGCCTTGTTTCGCATACTCCGTACCCGAATGTCATTGGCCGACAGTACATCGTAGAAATGATTCAGATTTTCTTCCCGGTTGATGTCAATCTCGAGTGTTGTGGGATCAACGAGCCTGGCGATACCGTCAAGCGGAGATGGTAGATGGTCGAGATGGTCCTCAAGATCGAGTACATAGGTCTCAGGGTTGAGTTGTCGGAGCAGGCCGCGCATGGAGGTGTTCTCGATCAGCGTGCCCTGATCAATAATGCCGATATTGCGGCATAGGCGTTCTGCTTCCTCGAGGTAGTGCGTTGTCAGAATGATGGTGGTACCCGCGCGGTTGATCTCGCGAAGGAAATCCCACATCGATCGACGGATTTCGATGTCCACCCCGGCGGTTGGTTCGTCGAGTATCAGCAGGCGTGGTTCGTGAACCAGGGCGCGTGCGATCATCAGCCGGCGTTTCATCCCACCCGAGAGCTGGCCTGCCTGTTCATTCCGTTTGTCCCAAAGGCCAAGCAGTTTCAGGTACTTTTCTGTCCGGGCAAGGGCCGTTCGCCGGTCAATGCCGTAGTAACCTGCCTGGTTACGCACAATCTGAAGCGGCGTCTCGAAGATATTGAAATTGAATTCCTGGGGGACCACACCGAGAAAGGATTTGGCCTGGGGGAAATTGGCGTCGATATCAACGCCGAATACCTCAACCCGCCCCGAAGTCTTGATCACCAAAGACCCCAG
>CAYSMI010000004.1:0-1438 GCA_964432165.1 uncultured Acidiferrobacter sp. | reverse complement strand
TACAGCGATTTGATCCCGCCGAGCTTTGTCACCTCATCTTCGATGAGGCGGTTGAAGTGTCCCCGGGGATAGCTTTGCCTGCTGCGCACCCCGTCCCAGAAACCGAAATTGACATACAGCGTGTCATCGCGCATGGGAAAGAGCGGATATTCACCCCGGCCCCGGTCGTGCCGGGCAGGACAGACCCAGACCGGCCGGATACCGATCTCGCGCTCAAAGAAATCAATAAACGCCGCTGCGTTTTCCAGCGGGATATCGACATCCTGAATCACCGACTCGCGATGGACACCCGTTAAGACATTCAGGCGGCGGGTCAATCCGACCCGGCTGTTCCAGCGCATCACCTTCTGGTAGGTGATCGAGTTCAGCCGCCTGCGGCCCAGAAGACGGCGCATCAGGGGGTTCTGCACATACAGGTTTTTCGAACACCAGAACCAGTCGGTATCCCAGCGCCACAGGTAATCACGCACGGTCAGGTAATCCTCACTGCGCTCGCGAATCGAGCGGTAGAAAATATTGAGATAAGTGTAGTCACTGGTATAAGGCGCCTGGTCACAGAATTCCCCCAGCACCAGGTAGTGTTCGCCCGGGGAGAAGGCAACACCGTCAACAAAATCGTGGGACCCGTTGCAGGCGGTTTCGAGCCGGGAGAAAAACGCCTCACGACTTGCAAAGCGCAGGTGGGTCAGACGCACATAGGGCTTGACCGGCACGCCTTCGATCTTAAGGCGCAGGATGTATCCCAGCGTACCGTAAGAGTTGGCGAGGCCGTAAAAGAGATCCCGGTGCTCATTGTCGGGTGTGCAGCAGATGATCTCACCGCTGCCCAGCAGCACATCCATTTCCAGCACCGTTTCGTGCGGCAGGCCGAAGCGAAACGACGAAGATTCGATGCCAATGCCGCCCACCGCCCCTCCGATGGTGATCGATTTCAGCTGTGGTACGACGGCCGGCATCAGAGCGTGTGTGAGTGCAGCGTCAGCCAGTGCTTCGTAAGTCACCATGCCTTCGGTTTCAATAATGCGCTTTGCAGGGTCCACCGAGAGCACGTGCTGAAAGTCACTGACATCAAGCGTGTTGCCCTGGATCTCGCGATCCCGAAACAGGTTGGATGTCGCTTTGCCGAGGCGAATGTCAGTCCCCGGCCGGCGACTCAGGTTCTCGGCGAGGCGCTGCTGGCGCTCCTGGTAACTCATTCTGGATGACGGCTTCAGTAGCCGACAGTCTGACCATCTTTGCGGGGATCTGAACCGCCCGCGTAGCCGTCATCGGTCCGCAGGATCACCTGGCCGCCACCGAACAGCCCCGGTTTTTCGTGGGGCAGGAGGCGATGACCTCGTTGTTCAAGCACTGGGGCCAGATGATCGAGGCCGCTTTCCAGCGTCACGGAAAAGTCCTCGGATACATGCCAGCGCGGCGCATCCAGTGCCTGCTGGGG
>CAYSMI010000003.1:4206-28020 GCA_964432165.1 uncultured Acidiferrobacter sp. | reverse complement strand
GATTACTGATGGGAGCCCGCGTTCATCCGAGGCGCCCAATGCTCAGGTCATGCAGCATCACCGCAGAAAGGATAGCCGCCCTTGCAGAAAAGGAAAGGTTGATACACAACAATGGAAGCGGAGTCGTGGCGTTGTGCAGCTGTCCAGCGAGGTTATTTCATGAGGGATGGCAGCAGCAACACGATGGACGGCACCAGCATCAGTATCAGCAACCGTACTATATCTACGATCCAAAACGGGGTCACGCCGCGAAATATTGTGCCTAGACTAGTATCGGTGAGGATGCTCTTGAGCACAAACACATTAAGACCGACAGGGGGTGTAATTAGGCTGATTTCGGTAATCACGACTACGATAATGCCAAACCAAATCAATGCCATCTCTGGATTCGCCAGGGCGTCAGAAAACCCACCTAATTCCATTCCAAGCACCAATGGGTAGAAGACGGGCACTGTCAACATAATCATCGACAGACTCTCCAACACCGTTCCCAGAATCACGTACACCAGCATAATCAGCAGGATCACGGCAATGGGAGGCAGGTTGAAGGAGGTGACCCAAGTCAATAGCAGGTCGGGTAAGCCAACAATGTTGATGAAGTTGGAAAAGATTAATGCGCCTATCAGGATAACGAAGATCATCGCGGTGGTACGGGCACTTTCCAGTAACGTTTCAAACAGGCTGGACCACGAAATTTTGCGTCTTGCCAGGGCAATCATGAACGCGCCTGAAGCCCCGATACCTGCCGCTTCAGTGGGGGTAAACAGACCTGAATAAATTCCGCCAATGACCAGGACGAACAAGGCCAGGACGGCAGTCACCCCACGTACGGCGTGCCAACGTTGGTGCCAATCTGCACGTGGACCACGGGGACCGGCTGCTGGGTCAATAGTGACGGTAATCAATACGGCAACGAGATACAGCAATACTCCCAGCAACCCAGGCAGTATGCCGGCGATGAACAATAGGCCAATGTCGCTTTGGGTCATAATTCCGAGAATGATGAGAATCACACTGGGCGGAATGAGAATGCCCAAAGTTCCTCCGGCAGCGACCGAGCCGGTGGCCAGGGCATCGGAATAGCCAAATCGCCGCATAGGCGGCAATGCGACTTTGGACATGGTTGCAGCTGTCGCCAGGCTGGACCCGCACACAGCACTGAAACCACCGCAGGCCACAATTGTGGCCATGGCTAAGCCGCCCCGTCGATGTCCTAAGAAGGCGTGGGCGGCTGTATAGAGCTCATCTGAAAGGCCGGCCCGTGTCACAAAGTTGCCCATTAGAATGAACAGGGGCACCACTGATAAGCCGTAATTTATTGCGGTCTCGTAGGTGATAATCGTGGCCATGGCTAACGATGCATTCCAGCTCGTTACCAGGCCAAAGCCGACAAATCCCACCAACCCCATAGCAAAGGCAATTGGCATACGCGCCAACAGCACCAGGGCTAACATGGCAAGAAATCCGTATAGCGATTCAAGCATGCTGGGTTTTTCTCAATAGGGGTATAGTGGATCGGGGCAAAGTCAAGTTACCGACCGTTCGATTGAAGGCCAGTTTTGTTTTGCTTGGTGAGAAGTCAATCAATCAGGCGGCGTCAATCAGGACAGTGAGGAGGGCTGCTTTGACAAGATCGCGCGCTGAAAACGCAGATTTCCTGAGAGCCTTCAAGACGCAGCAAAGCCGGGGACTTCAAAGATTACGTTGCATTGCCCTGTCCCGGAACTGGCGAAATAGTCGGTCACAATTCTTACTGGCCCCTGGTAGCGGTCCCAACCCAAGGCCCCAAGCAACATGGCGGTATCGTGCATCCCACCTTCACCCTTACAGGCATCAGCGTATTCGGGCAGCATTGCGGTGAAAACATCAAAACGACCAGACTGCCACAATTCGAGCACTTTCAGGTCAACCTGACGATAGAACTCGTCGCTGATGTCAAACATCGATTCTTCGGGACTGCCATTATCCTGAAAACGGTGGGACAACGAGCCACTAGCCAGAATGGCGACCCGGTTATTGCTTTGCTCAATCGCTTCTACGACTGCTTCACCAAACCGGCGACTGTCTTCCAGACTATGCCAGTCGCACCACGCAGCCACTGAGACCACTTTGAAATGCTGGTCCTCATTCATATACCGATTTGGCACCAAAGTGCCGTATTCCAGGCCCAGGCTGTCGACCTTGTGTGCACGCGCGTCCAGCCCTTTGGCTTTGGCTGATTGCGCAATTAATTCCCCCAGTTCCGGGTTACCGGGGTAGTCGTAGGCCATGTCCTGGATAAAATGAGGCAGCTCATTACTGGTGTAAGTTCCAGAAAATCTTGGCGCACAATTGATGTGGTAACCGGAATTGACCAGCCAGTGCACATCGAACACGACTAAGGTATCAGCGCCGCGCTCGCGGGCCTGACTACTGATCTCACGGTGTCCATCGATCACGTTTTGCCGGCATCCCTGGTGCGGGCCGGGCAGTTCCGACAGATACATCGACGGCACGTGAGTGATCTTTGCGGCTAGAACAAGCTCGCCCATATCGATACCTCCTGTCAGTCTGCCAGACCCAACCGCGGGATGCTGTGATTAGTGGTCGCGATACAGATATTCTTGGTCTCCATATAGAAATCAAAACTGTAGTCGCCACCGTCCCGGCCTATACCGCTGGATTTCATCCCACCAAACGGAGTCGGCAGGTGCCGGATATTTTCCGAATTGACCCAGACCATGCCGCAGTCCATCTGTCCCGCAACACGATGTGCCCGCCCCACATCGCCTGTCCATAGATAACCGGCAAGGCCGTAGTCGACTGCATTGGCTTGCTGTACTGCTTGGGCTTCATTGTCAAAGGGTAGTACCGAAAGCACCGGTCCAAAGATCTCCTCCTGGGCAACACGCATCTCAGGACTGACCCCGGTGAGCAGCGTTGGTTGGAAATAACAGCCACCGTCTCGGTCGATTGCCTCGCCGCCGACTCGAATGACTGCCCCTTCAGCTGCACCGATCTTCATGTAGTCACAGACTTTAGAATGATGGTTGGGGTGAATAAGGGGGCCAAGTTCAGTATTTGGATCCAGCGGATGACCCACCCTGATGTTCTTAACCCTCTTGGCCAGGGCATCAACAAAGCGCTCATGAATACTCGATTGCACCAGCAGACGGCTGGATGAGGTGCAGCGCTCGCCATTGAGGCTGTAAATCATAAAGACAACGGCATCAAGCGCTCTTTCGAAGTCGGCGTCCTCAAATACAATCACGGGGTTCTTTCCGCCGAGTTCAAAGTGTACCCGCTTAAGTGTTTCAGCACCTTGCGCCATAATGTGTCGACCGGTTTCTGAGCCGCCAATAAAGGCGATTGCGGCTAGATCGCGGTGTTCGGTCAGGGTGCGTCCGGCGACCTCGCCGATACCATTGACGAGATTCAATACGCCCTGTGGTAATCCGGCATCATGCGCAATTTCTGCCAGCAGTGTCGCCGTCAACGGGCTCCATTCGGCCGGCTTGTGCACCACTGTGCAGCCTGCTGCTAAAGCGGGTGCAATTTTCCATGTGGAGAGCATAAATGGTGTATTCCAGGGGGTGATAACACCGACTGGACCGACAGGCTCTCGAACGGTGTAGTTCAACTGATTTGTGGCGGGCAGGTGCAAACCGTCGCGCGCTGATGGTGCGCGATCTGCAAAGAATCTAAAATTCTCAGCGCCGCGGACCGCTGCCTTGCTCATGAAGCGGATAGCCTGTCCAGTATCCACGCTCTCGACCAGCGAAATTTCTTCGGCTCTTGCTTCGACGGCGTCAGCGATACGGTGTAGCAGCTGTCGACGAGCCGTACCTGACACGGTTCGCCAATCAGAAAATGTGGCTGATGCAGCTTCAACCGCAAGGTTTACCTCGGATTCACCTCCCATCGATACAGTATTCAGAATACTGCCGTCAATCGGAGTCGAATTTTCCAAGGTTTCTGTGCCGTGACCAGCAATGCTGTTACCGCCAATCAGATGGCCCAAAGGTTCTTCCCTGAACCGTGCAAGATATTGCTCAGCTTTTCGCTGATTTGCGGCGTAACGATCACTCATGAGTGACCCCCGCGTCGCTGCTTCACATAATCATGCAGATTGTTCAATTTGTAACTGGTCTCGGGGACAATCTCTTGAATCTCCAACGAAATACCCAGTGGATGCGCCGACATATCGGCCGCAAGGAAACTGCATAAGGCCTCAAACACGGCATTGGCAGCCCGTTGGCGAGTTTCAATATCTCTTCCAGACCGGATTCGCAACACCACGTGAATAAACGCGTTGTCCGCATGGCCGTCGGCAATCACGTAATGCCCGCGAGGGATCCGGCGTGTTCTGATGCCACCCTCGGGAAAGACCCCGGTATCCAGTGCAGCCTGATGGATGACTCGGGTGAGATCATCAAGATCAACCCGGTCAGACAGGTTGGATGAATGTTCGATAAGAACGTGGGGCATGGGTTCAACCTGTCCAACGACCAATATGAGGGCCAGGGCTAACTGATTTTAGATGCATGTTAATATTTAACATGTTAACTAACCAAGCGAAACCCCTAGAACGGCCCAATCTTAGCCGTCCGATCCAAGGAGGCCCCCGAATGTCTGCAAGCATTCAACAACTTAAAGGCTCTATTCCACCTCTGATTACGCCGTTCCGTAACGGTGAGATCGATTTGGAGAGCTACGCGCGGCTGGTTAATTTTCAGGTGGAGCACGGCTCACACGGCATTTTAGTGAATGGAACAACTTCTGAGCCCTCCACACTAACACCCCAGGAGCGAAATAGGTTGATTGATACTGCTCTGGAAACCGTCGCCGGGCGTGTTCCCGTGGTGGCGGCGACCGGGTCCCAATCCCTTGCCGAAACAAAGCTTTTGACAGACCATGCGGTAGCGGTTGGGGTGGACGCGCTGTTGATTGTTACCCCTTATTATATAAAGCCGCCTCAGCGCGGCCTGATTGAATACTATCTAGAGGTGACGGCACCACACGACCTGCCGTGGATGATCTATCACATTCCCGGCCGGACAGCGGTGGCTGTAACGCTGGATACGGTCGCTGAACTTCGAGACCGATCCCCGCAGTTTGTGGGCATGAAGCATGCCGTAAATGATCTTGGTTTTGTCTCAGAGTGCCTGGCCCGGGTTGGACGGGATTTCAGGATATTCGTGGGTCTTGAGGAACTCAGCTTTCCCATGATGGCGGTTGGCGCCTGCGGACTGATGAACGCGGTGGGTAACTTGCAGCCGAAGCCGCTTGCCGAGCTTTGCGAAGCTGTTTGGAGAAATGACCTGAATGATGGTTTTGATATTCACCAACGGTTGCTTGAGATTAACAAGGCGGTTTTCTTCGATACCAATCCAATTCCAATCAAGTACATGATGAAACGCCTCGGCATAATCTCCCAAAACGAACATCGGCTGCCGATGATGCCAGCCTCAGTCGAACTCGAAGCCCGACTCGACCAGGTGCTCGAAAAAGCCGGCCTGCTGAACTAAGGATCTCGGTTATGAAGCTCGCCTCTTTTTCAGTTGGTGACCGATGTTCATACGGTGCGGTAACGGATAAAGGCGTGATTGATATCGGTCGACAGCCCGACGCGCCCAGTGATCTGCGCTCCGCACTCGCCGAATTAACCATTGAGCAAATAGTTGCACTGGCCGATGGCGGGCAACCGGATTACGAACTCGGCAGCATTGTCCATTTGCCGCCGATTATTGATCCAAAAAAGATACTTTGTATCGGAGTGAACTACGTTAATCGAAACGAGGAATACGACGAAACTGCGCTGCCCAAATACCCTAGTGTGTTTATGCGCACCCCTGGGTCTTTGGTTGGACATTTGCAGCCGGTTGTTCGACCAAAGGAATCCAAACAGTTGGACTACGAAGGTGAGATTGCAATCATCATTGGTAAGGCGGGCAGGCGTATCCCACAGAAAACCTCCGAAACCCATATCGCCGGCCTGACCGTACTGCAGGAGGGTAGTGTTCGAGACTGGATGCGACACGGTAAGTTCAACGTCACCCAAGGGAAGAATTTTGAGCGCTCCGGCGCAATCGGGCCCTGGTTGGTTACCGCTGATGAATTTCACGGATATGATGATCTGACCGTATCGACCCGGGTGAATGGCGACATTCGCCAGTTTGATACTACAGCCAATCTTTTGTTTTCTTTTTCCTATTTGATCAGTTATCTCTCGACTTTTCTGTCTCTTGAGCCGGGCGACATTATTTCAACCGGCACACCGACCGGTGCCGGGGTGCGCTTTGATCCACCTCGGTTTCTTGGTCCCGGCGATGAGATTGAAGTTGAAGTGCCTGGTGTTGGCCTGTTAAAGAATACGGTGATTGATGAAGAAGCCTAAACTGCCAATAGCCAAGAAACGGGGGACGCGACAAGCCTCTCATGGGCTTAACGATTTCTCCCATACTTTACCGATTAGGCTGTTACGTGCGCGGCAGGCTGCAATTGCCCAGTTCCAGCCGATCTACCGGCAATATGATGTCACGGAGCAGCAATGGCGGGTTTTGCGCATGGTGACGTCCTCGGGTTCTTTAACTGCCGCGGAACTGTCACAAGCCGTGTTTATCAGCATGCCCAGCCTGTCACGAATCATGACTTCGTTGGAAAAACGAAAACTGATTCGTCGCAAGACTGACCAGCATGATCTCAGAAAAATGAAAGTGTCAGCGACTTCCGCTGGTCGGGCAATGGTTGCCGAGGCCGCTTTATGGTCTGATGCTCGTTATGATGACATCGCCCGGTGGTTTGGTAAGAAACGGCTTGGGGAACTTCAAATCCTGTTGGATGATCTGGTTGAGATTCTGAACGTTCACCGGTAATCGGACTTCGGTGACGGTTTTGGAAGCACGACACGGGGCCGATACTCTCCTGGGGAGGTTATCGGGACCGGAGGGTTAACTGGTCCGAGTTTCGTTTTGGCCGGGTTCTAGGGGGCTTTTTTAAAAATAAGCCAGTCGAGCCTGATTGTCATTGATCATCAAGTAAGACAACGGTTGCGAAGCCGGGATAAAGTATTTAACATGTTAACTAGTTGGGTAAGACAAGCAAGGGAAACTCTATGGGGGCTCGAAACGGTGCCGATTACCTCAGAGGCATAAAACAGCACGACGCCGAGATTTGGCTTGGCGATGAGCGAATTACGGACGTTAGTGTTCATCCTGCGCTAAAAGGCTGCGCGCAGTCGATCGCGCGGCTTTATGACATGCAGTACGACGTTGATCTTTGCGATGAGATGACCTATGCCTCGCCGACGACCGGTGACCCGGTTGGTCTATCTTTTCTAACGCCTCGAACCGTGGACGACCTGCAGCGGCGCTCACAGATGATGTTTCGGTGGTCTCGTTTTAGCGGCGGCATGTTGGGGCGTTCATCGGACTACATTAATGTTGAAATCATGGCAGCGGCTGCCGCTGCGGGCTATTACAGCCAGAATGATCCTCAGTTTGGCGAAAATGCCAGGAACTACTACGAGTATGCCCGTGAGAACGATTTGTGTATGACGCATACACTGGTCAATCCTCAGTCTAATCGGGCGCTGACAGCCAGCGGTCATCCCAGCGCTGATATCGCATTACGGATCGTTGATGAAAATGAAGACGGCATGGTGGTTCGTGGCGCACGCATCTTGGCAACGCTTGGACCTCTGGCAGACGAGATCATGGTGTTTCCCTCGACCGTCCTTAAGGCGGCCGCCGACACCACGAGTTTCGCTTTTGCCTTTACGATTCCGTGTGCCACGCCCGGGCTGAAGATGATCTGCCGTGAGCCGCTGGCCTATGGCGAGTCGCGAGTGGATCACCCACTCAGTTCGCGTTTTGAGGAAATGGATACGGTCGTGGTATTTGACGATGTTCTGGTACCTTGGGACCGTGTTTTTCTGAAATCGGATCCGGATTTATGCAGCCGCCATTTTCCTGAGACAGGCTGTCTAGCCCACATGGCTCAGCAGGTAATAATCAAAAACATCTGCAAGTCCGAATTCTTGCTTGGAATCATTTGTTCGGTCACCGAGGCGCTTGGCTCAACAGAGTTTCAGCATGTACAAGAAAAAATCGCCGAGTGCATGATTAACCTGGAGTCAATGAAAGCCTGTCTTCGCGCTTCTGAGGCCGATGCCAAGATCGATAAGTGGGGCGTCATGCGACCGGCGGCTGCGCCGCTTGACGCAGCCCGCAACTCCTTTCCGCGGATGTACCCGCGGATGGTCGAGATTCTGCAGCTACTTAGCGCGTCGAGCCTGATGATGATTCCGCCTGATTCATCATTCGCCAGCCCCGTTGCCCAAGATATCGACCGCTACTTGGTTTCGGCGAACCGAGATGCCCGCGAGCGGGTCAAACTCTTCAGGCTTGCCTGGGATGTCGCCTGTAGCGGTTTCGCTGGCCGGCAGGTTTTATACGAACGTTTCTTCTTTGGTGATCCGGTCCGGATGATGTCGATGCTCTACCGTACTTATGATAAGCAACCGCTGATGGATCGAGTGAGCGAGTTCCTTGCTCGAACGGATTAAGTTAACATTGGTTAGGCTTCAGTACAGATGATCAGCCCGGATGAGATGTTTCTTGAGCGGCCCTTAATTGAGGCCAAAACAGTGCGCCTGAAAAGACAGTTTGCCTCCAAAACTATGAAATGGTCGTTTAGCTCATGACAGAGCATCGCGTTTCCCACGCTGATTTTCGCGAAGCCCTGAGTTGCACGGCCGCGACAGTCTCAGTGGTCACGACCGACGGATCCGACGGTCGCGCGGGTCTTACCGTCAGTAGCATGTGTTCAGTGTCTGATGCCCCTCCCTCGGTATTGGTTTGTGTTAATCAGGCAAGCGGCGTTTGCGACATCATCCGCAATAATGGAGTGATTTGTATCAATGTCCTCAGAGTAGGACACTCATCTATTGCGGATGGGTTCAGTGGGCGTTTGGCAGATTCGAGTCGAAATCCATTCGATTACGCGGATTGGGAAACCCTGGTTACTGGAGCGCCAGCGATGTTGCAAGCACTGGTTAGTCTGGACTGCAGAATCAAGCACGAGTTGCTCTACGGGACTCACTACGTGTTTGTGGCAGAGGTCGAAGGCCTGAGGCTAAATGCCCCGGGCAAGCCACTGGTCTACAACGCCCGGGCGTATCAGCCTCTTGGGAATTCGAAATCCTTATCGCTCGAGGAGGTCGAGTATTCCCCAGAACGTTATACCTAGTGGTTGGCGTAACAGAAAAGAAGGCCATCGATGATGGATAAAAAGAGTTAGTGAGTGAGAGTGTGCGATGAGAGTGTGCGAATAGAATGATTGCTATGTTGCAACTGTCGAATAGTTAGTGTGTTGTTGTCTTAAAACCAATATGGAGGGGAATGTAATGAGAAATTTACTGAATGCGGTTGTCGCCGCTGGAATTTTGTTGAGTGCTACGGCCGCCAATGCTGGACAGACATTGCTAATGTCGTCTTGGCTGCCACCTAAACACCCGGTTGTCGCCTATATTATTCAACCGTGGATTGACGTGGTTGAGCAGGAGAGTGGTGGTGATCTCAAGATAAAAATCCTGCCCAAAGCCCTGGGTGCACCGCCGTCGGCATTTGATCTGGCAAAAGACGGGGTAGCGGATGTGACTTACGGTGTCCATGGCTATCAGCCAGGCCGCTTCAAGCTTACCGCTGCCACCGAAATGCCATTTCTGGGTGAGAGCGCCGAAGATGTCTCAGTAGCTTACTGGCGTGTCTATAAAGAGCATTTAGAGAAAGTAAACGAGCATGAAGGCGTCCACCTGCTTGGCCTAATGTCCCATGGCCCAGGCGTTATTCACAATAACGTTCGAGCAATCAACAGTGTTGAGGACATGAAAGGTCTTAAGTTTCGCGTTGGTGGCGGTGTCGCAGGCAACGCAGCGAAATCGCTCGGTGTTACTGCAATGCTGGCGTCGGCTACCAAGAACTATGAAATGCTCTCGAGTGGTGTAGCCGACGGCACCTTTCTGCCGACCGAGAGCATTAGATCATTTAAGTTGACAAAACTTTTGACCCATGCCACGACACTGCCTGGCGGTTTGTATAACACCAGTTTTTTCCTAGTGATGAACCCTGCTAAATATGACGGGTTGACTGAGGCCAACAAGGAGGCGCTGGCCCGCGCCTCTGGCGAGAAGTTCGCCCGTATTGCCGGCCAAGGATGGGATCGCGCAGACGCAGAAGGGCTAGCTGCTATGAAAGCTGATGGTATCAAGATCATTGCCGCCAGCGAAGCATTTGTCGATCAGGTCAGGCAAGCTACCGCCCACATTGAGTCTGGCTGGGTAGAGACGGCCAATGGTCTCGGGGTTGACGGTGTGCAGGTTATGACCGATATGCGCGCTGAAATCGCGAAGCTCGCAGCGGAATAGTGACTGATATCTCAAACCGCCGGCGTTTCCTCGTCGGCGGTTTGCCGCAGGTGTTACTGCAGTGGGGCTTGGGTGGACTTGCCGCCCTGGTTCTTTTTCTGATGATGCTCCTGACTTTTGTAGACGTCATCGGACGCTATTTACTTAATGCTCCCATTACCGGCAGTTTCGAAATCATTGAGTTAATGGTCGCGGCTTTAGTATTTTGCGCGCTCCCGCTAGTGACCGCGAGAGAAGAGCACGTAACAGTTGATCTGTTCAGTCACCTGAGTTCGGTGCGAATCGAGCAGACTCGCGCTGTGGTGGTCGGCATTCTCAACGCCATTATTCTGACCGCACTAGCGGTTAAAGTCTGGCAGAAAGCAGCCGAGTCAGTCCGCTATGGTGACCAGACTGCCATGCTTTATTGGCCGACGGCGCCTGTTTTCTACTTTATTAGTCTGTGCCTGGGGTGTAGTGCGCTGATTGCAATGTCGCTAGCCTGGGGGTATCTCAAGGGGCATTCAACTGGCGCTGCTAGGCGATAACGGCGTCTTGCTGTGTAGGCGAATCGAAAGTTCTCAAGCTGCACTCGTGAGTCCAGCGTAGGGTTGTCTGGTTGTTTCAACCGTGAATGTAAGATGACGGTGTTGGCGATTCTCCATGAAGTCAACAGTTCTAATATTCATGCCCGCCCACAAGGCTCTGGAAGTGCCTCAGAAAACTTTCTTACCGGCCGTTTGGCCCCTACCTGAATATCTGCAACCGTTGATGTGGGTCGATATTTGTGTATATTTTGAAGGGTTCTGCGGTTCTTACACGACGTTGAATACTGAGAAATACTGTTTTGAGTCACCATTCAGATAGTCAGGCACTTGCACACGCTTGCAGCAAGGCAATGCACCAGGATGACCGCTGTTCCCAGGCGCTTGACATGGTTGTCGTCGATGTTGGGCCTGGACGCGCGCAACTGTCAATGGTCGTTCGTGAGGATATGATCAACGGCCATGGCACTTGCCACGGCGGCATCATTTTTACATTCGCAGACACAGCCTTTGCTCATGCCTGTAACACCCGAAACCAGATCAGTGTGGCGGTAAGCTGTCAGATCGAATTTCTCGTACCTGTTTCGTTAGGAGAGAGGCTCACTGCAACGGCTGTTGAACAGCACCTGAGTGGCCGTAATGGCATCTACGATGTCGGCGTCGATTTATCTGACGGCACTCGCGCCGCTTTGTTTCGTGGAAAATCGAGAGCGGTCGGCGGCACGTTGATAGATAACTAAGCGATTGAACCATTGTGAGCAACGCACTGATCTTTGGCCGATCTGATTATTCATTAGTCGGGTATGCGGTAAGGGTATGGATATCAGTGTATTCAATATCAGGCTGCTTAACCGTTAGACACCGGAGTGGGATGCCGTGACCGTAAAGAAAGCTCTGGAAACCGAGCTGGAGCCTATCGAAAAAGCCAGCATCGACGAACTGAGGGACCTTCAGTTATCGAGACTGAAGTGGTCGCTTAGCCATGCGTACGAGAACTCGGCGCTGTACCGGGAGAAGTTCGACTTGGCCGGCGTGTCCCCAGGGGATCTGATATCTCTGGATGACCTTGCCCGATTTCCGTTAGCTGATAAAGACGATCTGCGGCGGTTCTACCCGTTCCGCGCTCTTGCAGTTCCGATGACGGATGTTGTACGAATCCATGCATCAAGTGGCACGACCGGGAAACCTACGGTGGTCGGGTACACTCAGAGCGACATTGATGTCTGGTCGACGGTGATGGCTCGGTCAATCAGGGCCGCAGGAGGGCGCCGCGACGATCTGATTCATGTCAGCTACGGCTATGGTCTATTCACGGGTGGCCTGGGCGCACATTTCGGCGCGGAAAAACTGGGTGCCACTGTGATACCAATGTCCGGCGGGCAGACCGAAAAGCAGGTTCAGTTGATCAACGATTTTGAACCGAGCATCATCATGGTCACTCCAACCTACTGTCTCAATATTGCCGACGCATTTGAGGCAGCCGGCCTGGATCCAAGACAGTCCTCGCTTAAAGTGGGAATTTTTGGGGCGGAACCGTGGACTGAATCCATGAGGGAGAAGCTCGAGGCCCGGCTCGAGATCGATGCGGTCGATATCTATGGCTTGTCAGAGGTGATTGGGCCTGG
This sequence comes from uncultured Acidiferrobacter sp., assembly GCA_964432165.1. Classification (GTDB taxonomy): domain Bacteria; phylum Pseudomonadota; class Gammaproteobacteria; order Arenicellales; family UBA868; genus UBA868. Next base: position 15,466 of record CAYSMI010000003.1, on the reverse strand, counting down.
GGTTGCTCAGGAGTGTATAGAGACCAAGGACGGGTTGACCTTGTGGGAGGATCACTTTTATCCCGAAATCATTGATTCCAAAACGGGTAAGGTCTTGCCGGATGGAGAAGCCGGAGAACTGGTTCTGACTTCTTTGACTAAGCAGGCATCGCCCGTCATACGCTACCGCACTCGCGACCTGACTCGCCTGCTGCCAGGTACGGCGCGCCCTATGCGCCGTATGGCCAAAGTGACAGGCCGAAACGATGACATGATGATCGTGCGTGGCGTTAATGTGTTTCCGTCACAGATCGAGGAGAAGGTTCTGGCGCAAGCGCTGCTCAGTCCGCATTATCAGATTGAGCTGACCAGGGCCGGCAACCTTGATGCTCTCACCGTCCATGTCGAGCTCAAACCCAACGCCGGGTCCGACAATGCGTCTGCTGACGTTGCCACAGCACTGGCTCATGACATTAAGACCCACATTGGCCTAACGGCGGATGTCATCGTACATGGCGAAGGTGGAGTGCCTCGATCCCAGGGTAAAGCGCAAAGGGTAGTCGACAGTCGTTGATTCCGGAGATTGCATGAACCTTGAACTTGCGATCGAAGGTCTACTCACGGATTTTCGAACTCGCAGACCGGTTCGAGCCAAGTCCCTGCTGATCACTATTTTCGGTGACATGCTCGAGCCCCGGGGTGGAGGTGCGTGGCTGGCCAGCTTGATTCAGTTGGCAAAGCCGATGGGCATCAGTGAGCGTTCGGTTCGTACTTCGGTGTATCGATTGACTCAGGAAAAGTGGCTGGCCAGAACCTCACTCGGCCGCCGAAGCTACTATCAACTGACTGAAACCGGTCACCGACAGTTCGCAAACGCCGAGCACCGCATTTATGGGGGTAGTAATCGCCGCTGGGATGGACAGTGGCGAGTGGTTATCGTGCCGCCAAAGTCCATCAGTCCGTCGGCGCGTAATCAGATCAAAAAGGAGCTCAGGTGGCAGGGTTTTGGCACACTGACCACGGACGTCCTGATTCATCCGACGGCCGAGCTAGATCTTGTAAGGGCGATGCTTGCGCACCGCAATCTCACCAGTAAAGTCAAGGTGATATGTGGAAACTCGGTTGGTGATAGTGAACCGCCCAGCGGACTTCTTAATCGCTGCTTCAATCTGGACCATATTGAACAGGAGTACGATCGCTTTAATCAGCGTCTCGAAGATCTATGGCGAGTAACCAGGCGGGAACGAAAAACCATTAATGGTGAGGCGGCCTTTATTGGCCGAACATTATTGATCCATGAGTACCGGCGTATCTTGCTGCACGACCCCGATGTGCCAGAGACGCTGCTGCCGGCGAACTGGCCCGGTACACGGGCGAGGAAACGCTGTGCCGGGATTTATCTGTCGTTATGCGAAGCAGCAGATCGTTGGGCTGTCGCGCTCTGCGAAGACACTGGCAGCCTTCTCAAACGACCGGGAAAGGACTACGGCAAACGCTTCAAGCGTTAACGGTTCACAATGCGTCAAAGTCGAGCACGACCTGCTCGCTGACAGGTCTAGACTGGCAGGTCAGTATGTAACCGGCATCCCGATCATGGTCCTCAAGCGCTAAATCCAGATAAGTATCCACTTGTCCTTTAAGCAGTTTGGCCCGACACGTAGCGCATACCCCACTTTCACAGGCATAAGGTACCTCTGGACGGACTCGCCTTACCGCTTCTAAAACTGTATCGTCGTTCGACCCTATCGTCAGCTCAGTTGATTTTCCCTCCAGGAGCACAGTGACGGTGCTAAATCGTTTTTGTGATGTTCCGGTTCCAGTGCGCCGGGAGTTTCGGGCGAATGCCTGGCCTGGCGCGGTAAAGAGCTCGAAGTGAATCTTGAACTTATCGACTTTTTTAGCCAGCAGTGCATCCTGTACGTTGTCGATCATATCTTTGGGCCCGCATACGAAAAATTCGTCGTAGTGCTGTGGGATCAAAATGCTCGCCAGCAGCAGATCAACCTTACTGCGGTCGATTCTGCCGTCTAACAGCGGGATATTGCGGCTCTCGCGGGACAGAACATGGATGATGGACAGCCGGTTCAGGTAGCGGTTTTTCAGCGCTTCGAGTTCTTCTCTGAAAATAATGCTGCGCGTCTCACGATTTCCATAAACCAGTGTAAAGGTACTCTGTGGCTCAACCGCCAGTGTCGTTTTGATGATAGAGATCACTGGGGTGATTCCGCTGCCAGCCGCAAAGGCTACGTATCGCTTTCGACTGTCTCGGCTAAGGGGTACATTGAAGTGACCGATCGGCGAACCCACATCAATGACATCGCCAACGGTAAGTGTCTGGTGAATGAATCTGGAAAACCGCCCGTCAGCAATCGACTTAACAGCGATCCGAAGATCGTCGTCAAACACCGATGAGCATAGGGAATACGACCGTCGGACTTCTTCACCGTCAAATTCACGTCGTAGTGTCAGGTGTTGCCCCTGGGTAAAGTCAAATTCTTCTGTCAGGTCATCGGGTACGTCAAAAGATACTGAAACGGTATCGTGGGTCTCCAGACGCAGGTCGGTAACGGTCAACGGGTGAAAGCGCACGACGATTAATGTGGTTTGAAATAGTCGAAGGGTTCAAGGCAGTCACTGCAATGCCACAGAGCCTTGCAGGGGGTCGAACCGAACTGGGACAGCACCAAAGTGTTATGTGACTGGCAATAGGGGCAAGCCACATCGGTGTCGTCAGGTATGGAATGAGCAACGCAACAGGCAGGCGGTGAAATCCCTGCCTCAAGCAGGCGTTGCCTACCTCTTTCGGTGATCCAATCGGTTGTCCAGGCTGGCTGTAGCCGGTTTTTGATTAAGACGTTGTGGACCCCGGCACGCTCAACAGCATCACGGATGCTCGCTTCGATAACCCGGGTGGCGGGACAACCCGAATAGGTAGGGGTGATGGTGATGACCACGTGGATTTCCTGGCCAAAATGATGTACTTCGACATCACGGATGATGCCAAGGTCGCCGATGCTGACGGTCGGGATCTCGGGATCGGTTACTGAGTCCAGCAACTCCAGAACTTGCGCCTGAGTGGTCACTGACGTCAGGATTGCACTCACCACGATGCTCCAGGGTAGGCACGCTGCAGAAACTGCATTTCGGCCAGGAGATATCCGAAATGTTCCCCGTGCAGTCCTTGCCGCCCACCCGAGTGCGCACTGAGAATCTCGGGCATTTGTAACGTGGCCTCAGCAAGAACCCCGTTCACCTTGAGTTCCCATTCGGACTTTAGCAGTTGTGTCTCGGGCACAATATTGAGGCTTTCAAGATCAAGGTAGATCTGGTCAGCCTCGAAGAGTTCGGGGACGCAGGGTGCGCAGTCATCCAGCGCCCGCTGCATACGGGCATGGCTTTCCTCAGTACCGTCTCCTAAACGGATAACCCAGTTGCGGCTGTGGCGCAGATGATAGCGAACCTCCTTTGCCGCTTTGTTCGCAATACCTGCAATCTCCGCGTCGCGCCCACAAGCCAGGCCCTCCAAAAGGAGCAGGTGATAGCTGTCGAAAAAAAACTGTCGAACCATGGTCCGAGCGAAATCGCCGTTGGGCAACTCCACCAGGTGCAGGTTGCGCCAGTCTCGAACATCACGCAGGTAGGCTAGATCATCTTCAGATCGACCCTGACCCTCTGCTTCACCCGCTGCCGTCAGCCACAGTCGGGCATGGCCGATTAGATCCAGCGCAACATTGGTTAATGCGATATCTTCTTCCAGGACCGGGGCATCGGCAGACCACTCGGACAGCCGGTGGCCGAGGATCAGGGCGTTATCACCCAGCCTTAAAAGCTGTTCAAAACGGGCCTGGTTGATGTTCAAGGCGTTGTTCAAAGGTTCTCAACGCCGTCCGGAACGGGGTAGAAGGTTGGATGCCGGTAGACTTTGTCGTGTGCCGGTTCAAAAAATGGACCCTGATCCTCGGGTGATGATGCTGTGATGTCACCAGAGGGCACGACCCAAATGCTCACACCTTCCTGTCGTCGGGTGTAAAGATCTCGGGCGTTTTCGAGCGCCATCGGGGCATCGGCCGCATAGAGGCTGCCGATGTGTTGGTGGGTGAGGCCTTGTTTGCTCCGTACGAAGACCTCCCACAGTGGCCACTGGCTCGGTTCCGTTTGCATAGTTGTCAGACCTCCTGAGAGTTAGATCTCGCGGGTTGGATTAGGCAGCCGGTCGCCTGCCAGAGTGTTTAACCGCATAAGCCCGCGCAGCCTCGCGTACCCAGCGACCGTTTTCATGGGCATTAATTCGGGTTTTCATTCTTTTCTCGCCACACGGACCTGGGCCATTCACGGCCGCCCAGAATTCGTCCCAGTCAATACTGCCGAAATCGTAGTGGCCGCGGGTTTTATTCCACTTAAGTTTGGGATCTGGAATGGTCAACTTGAGATGATCCGCTTGAGGAACCGTGATGTCGATAAAACGTTGGCGCAGTTCATCGTTACTCTGGCGTTTAACCTTCCAGGCCATGGACTGACTGCTATGAGAGGACTCGCTGTCATGCGGGCCGAACATCATCAGCGACGGCCACCACCAACGATTGAGGGCGTCTTGCGCCATGGTTTTCTGATTAGTCGTCCCCTTGGTCAGAGCGATCATCATGCCGTAGCCTTGCCGCTGGTGAAAGCTCTCTTCCTTGCAGATTCGGACCATGGCACGCGCGTATGGGCCATAAGAGGTGCGGCACAGGCTGATCTGGTTGACAATCGCAGCGCCATCGACGAGCCAGCCAATGGCGCCGATATCAGCCCAGGTCAGTGTCGGATAGTTGAAGATATTCGAGTACTTCATCTGCCCCTCGTGTAGCCTGCCAAGTAACTCATCCCGGGTAATCCCAAGGGTTTCGGCAGCACTGTAGAGATACAATCCGTGGCCGCATTCATCCTGCACCTTGGCCAGAAGACCGATCTTTCGTTCGAGTGTCGGGGCCCGGGTAATCCAGTTTCCTTCGGGCTGCATCCCAATGATTTCAGAATGGGCGTGCTGAGCGATCTGACGGATCAGCGTCTTGCGATAACCGTCGGGCATCCAGTCTTTGGGTTCGATCTTGACTTCTTTGCTGATTTTGTCCTGAAACCGTAGGTTGAGTTCTTCGCTCTCAACTTCCGACTGGGTATTTGGTAACTCGTGATCGACCATCAACGTCACCTTGGCAATAGGACAACCATTTAAAGTGTTACAGAATATTATAGTAAAAGACATAAACTGTGTCACTTTGAATGGTGAAAACGCCTTGCGCAACTGATTGTTTTGCCCTGCTACAGGAGGCTTTCAGTGCCCTAGAGCGTTAAAGACAGCGATTACCGTTGTCGGGTGAAGCCGCGATCCTTAATGCAATCGCGCGTTATTTTTCCCAGTTGAGCGAAGGTCCGTGTGGTGGCGAAGGACGGTCTATTGTCTGGTTGCCCCAGCATCTTCTTCAGACTACGATAGGTTTGAAGTGACAACGTTTAACGGTCGAGCAAAATGGAACAACATGTTTTGAAACAAGAGTTCATTGATGGGTGCCTGGAGTTGACCCTCAATCGACCCGAAAGACTTAACGCTTTTACACCCGAGTTGCACCATGCGCTGCGGTCAGCGCTTGAAACAGCGGCAGATACCGACGCATGCCGGGTTGTGTTGTTAACAGGAGCCGGTCGTGGCTTTTGTGCTGGACAAGATCTTGGGGACCGTGATTCTTTACTAGGGGGCAGACCAGTAGATCTGGGCGCAGCGATTGAGGATTTTTATAACCCGCTGATCCGCCTGATTCGGTCACTGGAAAAACCAGTGATTTGTGCTGTGAACGGCGTAGCTGCTGGCGCAGGTGCGAATATTGCCCTTGCTTGCGATCTCGTGATTGCCGCCCGGTCTGCAAAGTTTATTCAAGCATTTTGCAAAATAGGTTTGATTCCAGATTGCGGCGGTACCTGGACTGTGACCCATCTGATTGGGGAAGCGCGGGCAAAGGCGCTTATGCTCACCGGTATGCCAATCTCGGCCGAGCAGGCAGCGAGCTGGGGTTTAATCTGGCAGGTATTCGATGAGGAGAGTCTTTTGGTAGAAGCGCGCAAGTTTGCACAGCAACTTGCAATGGGCTCGGCGACAAGCCTCGCGCTGACCAAAAGAGCGATTCATGCTGCGCATATCAACGGGCTTGATCAGCAGCTCGACCTGGAGCGGGATCTGCAACGAAAAGCAGGACAAGGAAAGGATTACGCAGAAGGCCTATCCGCATTTTTGGAAAAACGTGCGCCCAACTTCAAGGCCAGGTGATCGACTGGGCCGAAAGGGGGAGGGGGTCGAGTTTTCAGCTGCCTGACGCACGGTTAATAGGCCCATCTCGAGTTGCCCGATTGGAATCGCCCGTTTAAGGTGAGGGGCATATCTCAAGTTTCACCTCCGATTTGAGGCTAGGACCATACCCTCAATAAACCGCCATTATGCCTTTGCCTTGACCGCCCCGGTTTTCTGGAGTCTTGCCGGCGTCGTGGTGAAATCACTCGAGCAGGCGAGTGAATGGCAGATAAATTTTTACCGCTGCGCTTCGCTTGCACTTTTTGTGGCGTTGGTCACCCTGATTCGCTACCGGCGGTCGGCTTTTGGAGTAGTCAGGGCCGGTGGTATCAAGGTGATCGTCGCGGGTGCACTCCTGAGCGGTGCCATGCTCTGTAATGTCGTCGCGCTTAAATACACCACCGTAGCCGTGGCGGTATTTGTCATGGCCGCCGCGCCGATTTTTGCCGCCCTGCTGGGGCGGTTGTTTCTGGGTGAGCGGGCGAGTCCACGGGTATGGGTAAGTATCGCGATGGCAGTTGTGGGCATCGGGATCATGGTGGGGGGTCGGCTGCAGATTGGTGACACGCTGGGTGTGGCGGTGGCGGTGCTGGGTATCTTGTTTTTTGGGATCTACGCGGTGATGCTGAGGGTAGGCAAGAATATCGACATGACCCCGGCAGTGCTGTACGGCGGAATTATTGGAACGCTGATCAGTATGGCGGTGAGCATGGGCACCGGTGTTGGTCTCATGATTCCGTGGATCGAGGCGTTGTGGTGCTCATTGCTTGGCGTCGTGCAACTGGGGCTTGGCAGTGTGCTTTTTGCCCTGGCGGCGCAGGGCGTGCCGGCGGTTCAATTGACCCTTTTTGCGTTGGGCGAGCCCCTGCTGGCGCCGGTCTGGGTATGGCTGGTGCTGGGTGATGTGCCGACAGTGGCGACCCTGACCGGTGGGGCCATTCTATTCGCGGCGCTTGCTCTGCAGATATCTGCCGCAAAAAAGTAACACGGAAGGCTTAGCGCGGGTCCCGTGGCCGTCGCATCCATATGTGCAGAAAACAGGCTGCCGATATTCCCGAAGCACCAAACAACATGCACATCACCAGAATCTGGTAGCGTGCTGCGATCAGCGGAGAGATGCCCGAGAGCACCTGTCCGGTCATCATCCCGGGCAGGGAAACCAGTCCGACCGCCATCAGAGAATTCACCAGGGGGATCATCGCCGCCTGCATTCCAATATGGCGTGCTTTCTCAGGAGAATGGCCGTTGTCGAGTTCAGCCTGATAGCGCTCCGCCGCAATACTGACGGCATTCATGGCGTTGGCAAAAATCATCCCTGCCAGCGGGATGAGGTATCGGGGCGCATACCAGGGCTCCACATCGATTACGAACTGGGTGGTCAGGATGAGTACAGGAAAGCCGCCAGCGGTAATGGAAATGAGTGAGGCCCAGTACAGGCCAGGCCGGGATTTACCCAGCGGGCGAAGCGCAATCCAGCTGGATACCGTGATCATGACAAAAAGTACCCCGGACACCACCAGCGGACTGTCAGACTCGAAAAGAAAGACCAGCACGTAGCCGACGGCGAGCAGTTGCACGACCATCCGGCTAAGCCCGTAGAGAGTGTCCCGGCAGGCCAGCGACCATCGCCACTGAATGACGACAACGATCGCAACGGGGATAAAAATCAGCGCGAGTTGCGCAAGAGGAATCTGGCCGATACTCACGCGGGCACCCTCAGTAAGCGTGATCCACGTGACACAGACGTATTAAGAAAATCCCGTCGGTCGGCAGCGGTGCCTTCAGATTCCCGGGAGTGGGGGTCAGACCTTCTTCTTGGGGATGGTCCTGAGATTGAGATCTTCGATCAGGGTTGCGCAATACTGGGTGACTTCGCGCTTGGTGCCCTGGCGGTAGCCAGTCACTGACGAAACCGAGTTAGCCACAACGTAGCGGTAGCAACTGCCGTCTGAGCCGCCGCTCGGCAGTTCCGCCTTCTCGATCTTGACCACGTTGTAGGAAAGATGGGGAAACTCTTCAAAATTAAGAACCGGTTCAGCTTTCTTCATGGGTATCCTGGGCCGGGCAGTAACGACTTGCGGTAGAGGGCGCCGCACTGTTGAATCGATACCGCGGAGAGCGGCTAAACAGGGCTGGCGTCGTCAAGGGAATATAGAATTATACCATATTTTTCAATATTTAACGACGCGCCACCGGGTTGGCACGCCGATGGTACGGGGTTTTTAGCGGGACGCCGGATCGCCGTCAGGCGACGGCCGTTAGCGATTGATTTTATGGATCGCCCGATCGTGGGATGCCAATGCTGCCTCGTGGACCACTTCGGCGAGTGTCGGGTGGGCATGCACAGTGCGCGCGAGATCTTCTGCACCTGCCTCCATCGACATGGCCAGAACAGCCTCGTTGATCAGTTCGGAGACTTGAGCGCCGATCATATGCGCTCCGAGCACCCGGTCCGTATCCCGGCAGGCGATGATCTTGACGAACCCTTCGGTGGCCGCAGCGGCCTTGGCCCGGCCGCTTGCCGCGAAAGGAAACATTCCGACTTTGAACTTTGCGCCTTGAGCCTGTAGTTCGTCTTCGGTGGCACCGACCCAGGCGATCTCAGGATGGGTATAGATCACCCAGGGGATCGTCGCAAAGTTCATGTGACCGATGCCGCTGGCGATACGCTCTGCCACCGCAATGCCTTCTTCGGACGCTTTGTGTGCCAGCATCGGCCCGCGAACCACATCACCAATCGCCCACACACCCGGGACACCCGTCGCGCAGTGCGAATCCACTTGTACCGCCCCTTGCGAGTCCAGGTCGACGCCGCAGCCGGGTTCAAGCAGGCCATCCGTACAGGGCCGGCGCCCAACGGCGACAATCAGCCTTTCTACCTCAATGCTCCCATCCTTCCCGGTAGTACGGTATCGAACGGTGCAGCCGCCGTTTTTGGAGATCACTTTGGTTACCTGACATCCGAGCCGGATATCAAGACCCTGACGGGCGAATTGTTTTTTTGCCTCGCGGGAGATCATCGGGTCAGCGCTGGCGAGCATGGCATCCATTGCCTCGAGAATGACGACCTCGGAACCCAGACGACGCCATACGCTTCCGAGTTCAAGCCCGATAACACCGGCGCCAATGATGCCGAGGGTCTTTGGTACTGTGGAAAACGCCAATGCGCCGGAGGAATCAAAAACCGTTTGATCGTCCACCTGCATGCCCGGCAATTCAACCGGTTGGGAGCCGCTTGCCAGGATAACGTGGTCAGCCCGCAGGAGTTGCTCCGGCTGGTCATCTGACGAGACCCGTACACTACCGGCCTCGACCAGGCAGGCGTGACCACTGATAAAGGTGATCTGATTGGCCTTGAAAAGGGCGCCGATTCCGCCGGTGAGTTCTGAGACCAGTTTGTCTTTGCGGGCCTGCATTTTCGCGACATCAATCGAGACGGGTCCGGTATTGATGCCATGATCGCCGGCATCAAGGCGTATTGCTTCGTAACGCTCCGATGAATCCAGCAGCGCTTTCGAGGGGATGCAGCCCACGTTGAGGCAGGTGCCGCCTGGCGAAGGGCTTTTGTCCTGACCGACCCAGCGGTCGACACAGGCGGTCTTGAGGCCGAGTTGCGCACACCGGATAGCGGCAACATATCCGCCCGGACCCGCTCCGATGACGATGACGTCGAAATCAGCCGAGGCCATTACGCGCACACGCGATGGGTGTCGGGTTCAGTCTCTTTGCAGTCGACACTATGCAGGGGTTCAGACCTCGAGAAGCAGGCGGGCCGGATCCTCAAGCGCTTCCTTTATTGCAACCAGGAAAGAGACTGCGTCGGCGCCGTCAATGATCCTGTGATCATAAGAAAGCGCAAGATACATCATTGGGCGAATCACGATCGCACCATCAATGACTACGGGCCGGTCCTGGATCTTGTGCATCCCAAGAATGGCACTTTGCGGCGGGTTCAGAATCGGCGTGGAAAGCATCGACCCGAAGACGCCGCCGTTGGTAATCGTGAAGGTCCCCCCGGTGAGATCATCAAGGCTGAGACTGCCCGATTTGGCGCGTTCTCCAAAGGCCGCAATCGATGTCTCAATCTCGGCAAGACCAAGGCGCTCTGCATCGCGCAGCACCGGCACCACCAGGCCCCTTGGCGAGGAAACGGCGATGCCGATGTCGTAATAGTCATGGTAGAGAATATCGGCCTCGTCCACGGATGCATTGATCACCGGAAAGCGCTTGAGCGCTTCAACACACGCTTTGACAAAAAACGACATGAACCCAAGACGAACGCCGTGTGCTTTCTCAAAAGCTTCACGATAACGGGTCCGAAGTGCTTTGACCTCGTATAGGTCAACTTCATTGAATGTGGTTAGGATGGCTGCATTGTGCTGGGCCTGAATCAGGCGAGACGCAATGGTCTGGCGCAGGCGGCTCATGGGTTCACGACGCACGCCTCGCGCTTCAGCGGCAGCCTCCCGGGAGGGTGACTGCTCGGCATGCTCGCGGATATCGGTCTTGAGGATGCGTCCGCCCCGGCCGGTGCCTTGAACTTGGGCGAGATCGATATCCTCGGCTGCGGCGAGGTGTCTTACCGCCGGCCCGGCCGGTGCCGCTGAGCCAGCCGCAGGTGAGGGCGACTCTTCTGGCGACTGCGCTTGTGGGAGTGGTTCTTCGGCGGGGCTTTCTTGCTGCGCCCCTTCGTTCTCCGGGGGTGCTTCAGTCGTGGTTGGGCCTTGTTGTTCTTCGAAGAGCGCGATTACGTCGCCAGCAAGCACCGTATCACCTTCCGCGCGCAGGATCTCGGTGATGATGCCATCGCGGGGTGCCGGCACTTCCAGCACGACTTTCTCTGTCTCGATATCAACCAGGTTGTCGTCGCGTCGTACCGGTTGCCCAACGTTGACATGCCAATGCAACATGGTTGCGTCTGCCACGGACTCGGGCAGCATCGGAACTTTGATTTCGACGGCC
>CAYSMI010000003.1:1945-4106 GCA_964432165.1 uncultured Acidiferrobacter sp. | reverse complement strand
CATGGTTGCGTCTGCCACGGACTCGGGCAGCATCGGAACTTTGATTTCGACGGCCACCGCTTTAACTCCCTACTGCGGTCGCGGCCAGAACGGCGGGCTCCGGGCCTAGTGCTTCGGCCACCAGTTTTTCCTGCTGTTCGACATGTTTTTGATAATACCCCACAGCGGGTGAAGCTGATGCGTCTCGGCTGACGTGCTCCAGATCCTGGCCGTCGCTCACTGCCCGGGCGAGATGATTCTGAATCCGGTGCCATGAACCCTGGTTTCGTGGTTCTTCCTGACACCAAACCACAGTCTTGCAGTTGGGATAGCTCGCCAGCATGGTTTCGAGTGCTTCCTGCGGCAGCGGATAAAGCTGCTCAATCCGGATGATCGCTGTCGTTTGCTGGTCTCGGCGTGTGCGCTCTTCGTCAAGGTCAAAGTACACTTTGCCCGTGCACAGCACAATCCGGTCGACGGTGCCGGAATTGCTGATCCGGGTATCGTCCAGCAGGTCATGGAAACCGCCCTCGGTGAGATCCGTTAACCGAGATACAGAAAGGCGGTGACGCAGCAGACTTTTGGGCGTCATGACGATGAGGGGCCGGCGCAATGGCCGGATCATCTGTCGCCTCAGTAAATGGAAGAACTGGGCAGGTGTGGTCGGGACACAGACCTGCATATTGTTATCACCGCACAACTGCAGGAAACGTTCCAGCCGGGCTGAAGAGTGTTCCGGGCCTTGACCCTCCATACCGTGCGGCAGAAAGAGTGTCAACCCGCACAGCCGCTGCCACTTGGCTTCACCGCTGCTGATGAACTGATCAATCACCACCTGGGCCCCGTTGGCAAAGTCGCCGAACTGGGCTTCCCAAATGGTGAGTGTCCGGGGCTCGGTGGTGGCGTAACCATACTCAAAGCCCAGAACCGCTTCTTCGGAAAGGAGTGAGTCGATAATGAGGAACCTTGACGGATCATCGCCGATGCTGCGCAGCGGAACATAGGGCTGACGCCGGGCCTGGTTCTTCAGAAGCGCATGCCGGTGCGAAAAAGTGCCGCGCCCGGAATCCTGCCCTGAAATCCGCACCGAGTAACCGTCCTCGATCAGCGATGCGTACGCCATGGTCTCGGCAAAACCCCAGTCCATCATGATCTCGCCCTGCGCCATGCGGGTCCGGTCTTCGAGTATCCGTTTTACCCTGCGATGGGGCTCAAAGCCGTCAGGCAGGGTGACGAGACGCTGATTGAGGTCAATAATGCGCTCGCGGGTGATTGCGGTATCGGCCGGATCGGTCCACTGGGCACCAAGATAGGGTGACCAGTCAACGAGAAACCGGGATTGGTCAGCATCCTGGGCAGGCGGATAGACCACACGACCTTCATCGAGTGCCTGTCGGTAATCCGCCACCATAGCCTCGCTCTGTGCCTTGCTGATGGTCCCTTCAGCAATCAGCTTTTCGGCGTAGCGTTGACGCGTCGTCGGCAGGGCATGGATGACCCGGTACATCGACGGCTGGGTGATCGAGGGCTCATCCGCCTCGTTGTGGCCCAAGCGGCGGTAGCAGAGGATATCGATGATGACATCTTTGTGAAAATGCATGCGATAACTGTGCGCCAGCTCGACCGCGAATATCACGGCTTCAGGGTCGTCGCCATTGACGTGCAATATCGGTGCCTGCACCATTTTCGCGATCTCGGTGCAGTAAGGCGTCGAGCGGGCATCGAGAGGGTTACGTGTCGTAAACCCGATCTGGTTATTCACAATCAGATGGATCGTCCCGCCGGTGGAGAAACCGCGGGTGTTGGACATGTTAAGAGTTTCCATGACCACTCCCTGTCCCGCGAATGCCGCATCGCCGTGAATCAGAACCGGCAGAACCTGATCTTTTTCATCATCGCCGCGCCGGTCCTGGCGGGCACGTACCGAGCCTTCCACCACGGGATTAATGATCTCCAGATGCGAAGGGTTGAATGAGAGTGCAATGTGGACTGCACCGCCCGGGGTATCGACGTCAGCGGAAAATCCCTGGTGGTACTTCACATCTCCGGTATTGATGTTGCTGTCGTTGGTCTCGATCTTTCCCTCAAATTCACTGAACAGGTCTTCCGGGGATTTACCCAGAATATTGACCAGCACGTTGAGCCGGCCGCGGTGAGCCATGCCGATCACAATCTCCTTTAC
>CAYSMI010000003.1:0-1845 GCA_964432165.1 uncultured Acidiferrobacter sp. | reverse complement strand
TGTGGCCACGGGTTCGGTAAGCGTTGATCAGGCGAAGCACCGCTGCCTGTTTTCGGCCGAATTCATCGAGTCCGCCGGTCGAACGCTCAATGCTGGAAGAGGCGGAACCGGAGGCCGGTTCGCGGGGCAGATCAGCAAAGACCGCGCACCAGTCCGAGGGCACGCTATCCGGGTTTTGGGTAAAGCGTGCGAAAAGATCCTCCAGATAGGGACGGTTTGCCCCGGAGAGAGATGCAAGAGACCGTGACGGTCTCTGGCCAGTCTTTTTACTCATTTGGCAGGTGCGGGTGGCGCGTGAATTAGCGACCTAAACAACGACTGAAATTATAACCGATCGCCCTCTGAGCCGAAGGTTGTCAGCCTCGTTACGCCAAGTCGTTTTGAGTTGTTCAGCGCGTCCCGGTATGCCCAAAGCCGCCGCCGGCCCGGTCGCTCTCGTCGAAGGTATCGACGACATCAAAGCGGCACTGCACCACCGGAACCACGACCAGTTGGGCGATTCGGTCTCCGGGCTGAATGTCAAAGGAGGTCTTACCTCGATTCCAGCAGGAGATCATGACTTCACCCTGGTAATCACTGTCGATAAGACCCACCAGGTTCCCAAGCACAATTCCGTGTTTGTGTCCGAGCCCTGATCTTGGCAGCAGCACCGCGGCCAGGGAAGGATCGGAAATGTGTATCGCAAGCCCGCTCGGAATCAATTCGCAATCACCCGGGTCAATAGCAAGGGAAGTATCCAGGCAAGCCACCAGGTCAACGCCCGCTGAACCGGAGGTCGCATAGTCAGGAAAGGCAAATTCCTTTCCCAGGCGTTGGTCGAGAACCTTAAGCTGAATGCTGGTCATGGTATCGGTGGGCGATCTCTGAGATCAGTTGTTCTGCGAGCGCAGTTTTACTGTCAAGGCCAAGATCTATCTCACCGGTTTTGCTGATCAGCACCAGGCGGTTCTGATCACTCCCGAAAGGGTTGTTGGCCTCGTCGATCTGATTGACGGCGATCAGGTCGAGACCCTTGTTATGCAGTTTCTCGCGGGCATATGCGATGGGGTGATCTGTTTCCGCAGCAAAGCCGACCGTAAAGGGGCGCTTTTGCTGCTGCGCTACCCGGGCGAGAATATCGGGATTGCGAACCAGTTCCAGGGTAACCGATTCCGCGTGTTTTTTAATCTTGGAATTCTCGGACTGCGCAGGCCGGTAGTCAGCAACTGCAGCGACGCCGATGAATACATCACAGGCTTCGATATCCTGTTCCACAGCAGCCAGCATCTCCTCGGCCGACCGTACCGGCCGATACTGAATTCCTGGCGGTGGATCCAGTGCCGTGGGGCCGCTGACGAGGGTAACGGCAGCACCTGCAGCTGCGGCTGCCGCGGCTACGGCATATCCCATTTTGCCGGAGCTGTGATTGGACAGGCCGCGGACAGGGTCAAGGGCTTCCCATGTCGGCCCCGCTGTGATCGTCACATTGGTGCCATCCAGCGCTTTCGTCTGTCCAGAGTGCGTGAGGTGGCTGATGATGTCTCCAGGCTCAAGCATTCTTCCGGGTCCAACATCGCCACAGGCCTGTTCGCCGGAGGCAGGGCCTAGTATGGTGACACCGTCTGCTTTGAGGGTCGCAATGTTGCGCTGTGTTACGGACTTGCGCCACATGCCCTGGTTCATTGCCGGCACCAGAATAACAGGTGCGGACGTGGCGAGGCATACAGCAGCCAGAAGGTCTGATGCCATCCCGCCGGCGATCCGGGCAATAAAGTCGGCGCTGGCGGGCGCTACGATCAGGCGGTCGGCCCAGCGGGCAATTTCAATATGACCCATGCCGGACTCCGCTGAAGGATCCAGCAGAGT
>CAYSMI010000002.1:0-29007 GCA_964432165.1 uncultured Acidiferrobacter sp. | reverse complement strand
CGGGGGCGGATACCGGGGCAAGGCTGCCCTGGAAACTGCCGATGGGGGTGCGCGCCGCACCGGTAATAACAATGGGGTCATCCTGTATCATGGCTTTCCTCTAGCTGCTGTCCTTGAACAGTTCTCGGCCGATCAGCATCCGTCGTATTTCGCTGGTGCCCGCACCGATTTCGTAAAGTTTTGCATCCCTCAGCAGCCGGCCGGTAGCGTGCTCGTTAACATAACCGGAGCCCCCTAGCAGCTGAATGGCGTCGAGCGCCATCTGGGTGGCACGTTCAGAGCTGTACAGAATGGCGCCGGCAGCATCCTTTCGGGTCGTCTGGCCGCGATCGCAAGCCTTCGCCACAGCGTAAACGTAGGCCCGACAGGCGTTAAGCGTGGTGTACATGTCTGCAAGTTTGGCCTGGATCAGTTGAAAGGTACCGATGGGCTGTCCGAATTGCCTGCGGTCGTGGACATAGGGCAGCACAATGTCGAGACAGGCCTGCATCAGACCCAGCGGCCCTCCTGAAAGGACAACCCGCTCATAGTCAAGACCGCTCATCAGCACGCCCACCCCTTTGTTTTCTGCGCCCAGTACTCGGTCTTGAGATATCGGACAGTCTTGAAAAATCAGTTCACAGGTGTTGGAGCCGCGCATGCCGAGTTTGTCGAGTTTGGGGCCGGTTGAAAAGCCATCAAGGTCTTTTTCGATAATGAATGCGGTGATGCCGTGCGAGCCGGCCGGTGGATCGGTCTTTGCGTAAACCACCAGCGTGTCGGCGTCCGGCCCGTTGGTGATCCACATTTTGCTGCCGTTCAGGATATAGTGATCGCCGTGTTTTTCAGCGCGAAGCTGCATACTGACAACATCGGAGCCGGCATTGTGCTCACTCATCGCAAGTGCGCCCACCTTGGCACCGCTGATGAGGTCGGGAAGAAATCGTGCCTTCTGGGCATCGGAGCCGTTGCGGAAAATCTGATTCACGCACAAGTTCGAGTGCGCGCCATAAGAAAGACCGACGGACCCGGATGCACGGCTGATCTCCTCCATCGCCACCGTATGCTCGAGATAACCCATAGCGGCGCCGCCGTAGGCGGGGTCGATGGTGACGCCGAGCAGTCCAAGTTCACCCAGTCGCAGCCAAAGATCTTGTGGAAAGGTATTCTCGCGGTCGATATCTGCCGCTCTGGGGGCGATTTCCCGGGCCGCGAACTGGGCTATGTTCTCGCGGAGTAGGTCGACGGTTTCTCCAAGATGAAAATCCAGTCCGGGAGGGCTTGGTGCAGAATTCAGCATATACGGAGGCCTTCAGAAGACGACAGTCGAATTCTAGATTGACGTTTACGTAAACGTCAACTGGTTTCAGGAATCTGTGCTGTTTCCCGATGGTTTTGCTGCTTGGGCGAGCAGCGGTTGGCGTCTATCCGTCTACCCATCTCGGCTTCGAGTAGGATGATCCCTAGGGATCGGGTTGGCATTGTGCGATCCGGGCTAACCCGTTAGACACAGCGATTGAAGCGTCAGGAGCCGAGTGTGCAAGATGATTGCCTATATTTAGAGACTGCCCGGGGCTATTCGCTTGTGGCAAGACCGCAGGCCGGCGAACCGCCATGGGTCATATTCCTCGGCGGGTTTCGCTCCGACATGGAAGGCACCAAAGCCCTGTTTCTGTCCGATTGGTGCGCCCAAAGGGGGCAGTCGTTTCTGCGGTTTGATTACTCCGGCCATGGCCAATCCGGCGGTCGTTTTGAGGAGGGCACGATTGGTCGGTGGACCGAAGACGCGCTCGAGGTGATCCGACGTTTCACAGATGGGCCGTGCATTCTGGTGGGCTCCAGTATGGGGGGCTGGATCATGCTGAGGGTAGCATTGGCACTGGGTCACCGCGTCAAAGGTCTGCTCGGTATCGCTGCAGCACCCGATTTCACCCGCGACCTGATTGCCAAAGAACTAACCCCAGGCCAGCGACGGTCACTCGATCAGGACGGTCAGATCACGGTGACCAGTGAATACGACCCGGACGGCTATATTCTGACGCAATCCTTTATCGAGGATGGCGAGCAGTGCTGCCTGCTGGATCAGCCGCTGGATATTGGAGCACCGGTCAGACTCCTGCAGGGCTGCGAGGACAACGAAGTACCGTGGCAGACCGCGCTCCGCCTTTCTGAGAAACTGGAGACAACAGATGTCCGGGTTCAGTTGCTAAAAGACGGAGATCATCGCCTGTCAAGTCCGGACCAGCTTGCCTTGATTGGAGATACGCTTGCTGAGCTGCTTCAGAAACTGAGTAACACCTCCTCCTAGCCGGACCAGTTGCAATAATCCCCGAATCTTCTGATCGAGATGAGCGGTCTACGGATGCGGTGACCGCTGCCGACTGGCGTGCTAGCATCTGCCGGATTCCACAGGAGGCAGGATGCAGGAACTGGTTCAAAGAATTCTCGATGAGGGAGAGCATGTCGGTGGCGGTATCGTCAAAGTAGACAGTTTTCTCAACCATCAGGTTGATCCGCAACTCACGTGGCGTATGGCTAAGGCTATGCATGACGGCTTTCTTGCGGAAGGGGTGCGGGGCATTACGCGTGTGCTTACAGCAGAGGTGAGCGGCATTCCGGTAGCCCTGCAGGTCGCCGAGCAGTTCGGTGCACAGATGATCTATGCCCGCAAGAGTCATTCCCGCACCATGACGGGGACCTATTATGTTGCCGAGGCAATCAGCCGTACCCGCGGCATTTCCTCTGAGTTGATGGTGGACCGGCGTTTTCTGAAAATGCAGGACCGGGTGTTGATTATTGATGACTTTCTGGCAACGGGTGCGACGCTGACCGCTCTGGCCAAACTGGTTGGGGAAAGCGGTGCTGAACTGTGCGGCATCGGCTGCGTCATTGAAAAGCCCGAAGAAGGGGGTCGCGATGTCCTGGTCGATATCGATGTCCCTGTTATTACGCTTGCGAAAATCCGCTTTGGCGAGGATGGACTGCAGGTTAGCGCCTGACCCCAGGAACCGTGAGCAGGCTTTATCGGGCCATCTATGAATTGGTCAAAGCCATCCCAAAGGGGCAGGTGGGGACCTACGGGCAGATCGCCCGGTTTTGCGACTGTTCGGCCCGGCAGGTGGGCTATGCCATGGCGGCAGTGTCATCAGATGATGTGCCCTGGCAACGGGTGATCAACAGCCGCGGCGAGGTCAGCGTTCGGTCAGATGGCGATAAAGACACGGAACAATACCAAAGGCTAAAAGATGAAGGGATCGTCTTTGACCTCAACGGTCGGATCGACCTGGCGGTCTTCCAGTGGGCGGGTCCGGACGCGGCATGGTGGGCTGAGCGTCACCTCGAGCCGCCTTTATAGTTTGCGGCCGCGGGTGTGCAAGCAAAGAATTCAAAGGAATAATGTAAACAGGAGATAGACCCCTATGAGGAGTCGTCGGAATATTCAGATCGTGAGCGCCCATGCCGAAGGGGAGGTCGGCGACGTGATCATCGGCGGGGTTACTCCGCCTCCCGGGGACACGTTGTGGGCTCAGTCACGCGCTCTGGAAAATGACACGGACCTGCGCGATTTTCTGCTGAACGAGCCGCGTGGAGGCGTATTCCGGCATGCCAACCTGCTGGTGCCGCCGGTGGACCCAAATGCAGACGCCGCCTTTATCATCATGGAGCCTACCTTCTTTCCGCCCATGTCCGGGTCAAACGCAATCTGTGTGAGTACTGTCCTGCTTGAGACCGGTATTCTGCCCATGGAGGAACCAGAAACGGTGATTCACCTGGAGGCTCCCGGAGGACTCGTCAAGGCGACGGCAACTTGTCGGGATGGCGCAGTCACGAAAGTCAGAATTCAGAACGTACCGTCTTTTGTTGACCGACTTGATGCCGTACTCGAAATCGAAGGCGTGGGTACGGTCATGGTGGATACGGCGTATGGTGGCGATAGTTTCTGCCTGATTGATGCGGCGTCGTTGGGTTTTGCTGTTACGCCGGATGAGGCCTATGACCTGGTGCAGTCTGGCCGGCGGGTGACGAAGGCAGCTAACGAGCAGTTGGGCTTTACTCACCCTGATAACCCGGCCTGGTCACATCTTTCTTTTTGTATGCTGACCTGTCCGCCGGTACGGGAGAAGGGCGCTTTACTTGGCCGTCATACCGTGGTCATTCAGCCGGGTAAACTGGACCGGTCTCCCTGTGGAACGGGTTGCAGTGCACGCCTGGCGGTGCTATCTGCGCGGGGCGTGCTGCAGCCCAGGGAGCAGTTCATCGGAGAATCCATCATCGGCTCGCGTTTTGACTGCCGGATCGAAGCACTGGCTGAAGTCGGAAAGGGGCAGCCAGCGGTAGTGCCGTCGCTGGCCGGCCGTGCCTGGATTACCGGCACGCACCAGCACATGCTGGATCCGCGTGATCCCTGGCCGGCCGGATACCGCTTGTCCGATACCTGGCCGAGGGGCGGTTAAGCATCCCAAAGGCGCGCAGCGCCGAGGACGCCCGCGCTGTCACCATTGACATTGCGTCGCAGCGGCGTCTGCAGGACGGGGTTAAACACATACTTTTCGATGTGACCGGGCCCGTATTCGTACAACTGGCCGATGTTGGAAAGTCCACCACCCAGGACAATGACATGCGGGTCCAGGATATTGATCACGCCCGCAAGTGCTCTGCCAAAGTGCTCCAGCAGATTCTCAAGCGCCTGTTCGGCGGCCGGGTCTTGCGCGTCGGCCTGCGAAACGACCTCCTCGGGTGTCTTGGCTGATACACCGCCCAATTGCTGGTAGTCAGCTAGAAATCCCGGACCGGACAGGTAGGTCTCAATGCATCCGCGTTGTCCGCAATAGCAGGGCGGACCATCAGGGTTGAGCGAATTGTGACCCCACTCCCCCGCAATATGCTGTAGCCCGGTATGCAGGGTTTTCCCGATGACCATTCCCCCGCCAACGCCGGTACCCATGATGACCCCGAAAACACTGTGCATGTCCTGACCGGCGCCAAACAGCGCCTCGGCAAGAGCGAAGCAGTTGGCGTCATTTTCAATACGGATGGATCGGGACAAGCGGGTTTCAAGGTCGCGCTGGAAAGGCTGGCCGATCAGGCACTGCGTATTGGAGTTCTTGATACGGCCTTCAGGATCAACCGCGCCCGGCGCGGCAACACCGACAGAGCAATGGTCTCCTGCCTGTCGTTCCAGGTCATAGATCAGTGAAACGATAAGTTCGAGGATCGCCAAGTAGCCGCGGTCCCTCGGAGTGGCACGGCGCTCGCGGACGACAACGCTCCCACCGCTATCCACCAGCGCACCTTCTGTCTTGGTGCCGCCAAGGTCAATGCCGATTCGCATGCTGACAAGACGGCGAACGCCGCCCGGCGCGGGTCGTTTCAGGAATCCCGATTGAAGGTAATCTGGGCGTAGGCCGAGTGGTTGTGGATGGACTCAAAATTCTCGGCTTCGACGACATAGCGCTCGATACGCTCATCCTGGTTGAGACGGCGGGCCACATCGCGCACCATATCCTCTACAAATTTTGGATTCTCGTAAGCTTTTTCGGTCACGTATTTTTCGTCAGGACGCTTCAAGAGGCCATACAGTTCACAGCTTGCCTCTTCCTCGACGATATCGATCATTTCCTCGATCCAGATAAAGGCCCGCGCGCCGACACTTACCGTCACGTGTGAACGCTGGTTGTGGGCACCATAGTCAGAAATCTTCTTTGAGCACGGACACAGGCTTGTGACGGGTACGACGACCCGGATTTCAGTCGAGATCGTGTCCTCTGCCACTTCACCAATGAAAGTGACCTGATAGTCCATCAGGCTCTTGACCCCGGTCACAGGCGCCGCTTTTTCCAGGAAAAACGGGAAAGACATCTCAATATGACTGGTCCCGGCATCCAGATGGTCCCGCGTCTCCTGCAGCATGGACCGGAACGAGCGCACCGAGATTTCCCGTTCGTGGCGGCTCAGAATCTCGACAAAGCGGGAC
This sequence comes from uncultured Acidiferrobacter sp., assembly GCA_964432165.1. Taxonomy (GTDB): domain Bacteria; phylum Pseudomonadota; class Gammaproteobacteria; order Arenicellales; family UBA868; genus UBA868. The sequence goes on along the minus strand of CAYSMI010000002.1, from coordinate 23,054 downwards.
ATGTGTGTCCCTTTGAAGTTGTGGGGCAACTCCACATACATGCTGAACGTGGCGACGGTATGCTGTTCCAGTCCGTTACGGTCCTGAATGCGTACGGGGTGTCGCAGGTCTTTGACACCGACCTTGTCGATATTGATGTTTCGTGTGTCAGGACTGCCCTGAACATCAGCGATTTCAGCGCCGGTCTGAGCGGCGGTGTTGGCTTCTAGCATGGTCGGTCTGGCGAGCGAACTGGACGTCATTGTCAGAATTTTATCGCAGTTTATACTGCTTAGCGTGAAGCCACTGATCTCAGGGGCAGTCGGTGCTGAACCGCTTTACAGATTCCCGCGGCATCCAGCCCGCAATGCGCCAGAACCTCTGCAGGATCACCTTGCTCGACATGCTGGTCAGGCAGGCCCAGGATCATCAATGGGGTCTCACAGCCGGCACCTGACAGGACTTCCGAAACGCCGGCACCTGCGCCACCCAGCGTGGTGTTCTCCTCAATAGTGACCAGCAATTCGTGCGACTTCACGATCTCCAGAATGAGGTTCACATCCAGCGGCTTGACGCTACGCATATTAACCACGGTGGCGTTGAGGGTTTGCGCTGCCTGAAGCGCGGGCGCGAGCATTGTGCCGAAAGCGAGCAGGGCCACGCCCTCGCCCTTGCGGCGTATCTCGGCCTCCCCAATTGGGATACGGCTCATTTTCGCTGATTCGACTGCCCCCGGCCCAGATCCGCGGGGATATCTGACCGCCGCGGGCCCCTCATGCATAAATGCGCTGTAGAGCATATCCCGGCATTCTGCCTCATCCGATGGGGCGAAGATCACCATACCGGGAACGCATCGCAGGAAACTGAGATCAAATGCCCCCTGATGGGTCGGGCCATCGGCTCCGACAATCCCTGCCCGGTCGATAGCAAACGTCACGTCCAGGCGCTGCACGCTGATGTCATGGATCAACTGATCATAGGCCCGCTGCAGAAAGGTCGAATAAATCGCGATCACGGGCTTAAGGTGATCGCAGGCGGTACCAGCAGCGAAGGTCAGCGCATGCTGTTCGGCAATTCCGACATCGAAGTATCGGTCAGGATACTGTTCCGAAAACCGCACCAGTCCCGACCCCTCCCGCATCGCGGGTGTAATACTGATCAGTCGATCATCCATCTGCGCCATATCACACAGCCAGTCACCGAACACCTGGGTATAGGTTCGTTTGCCTGACTTTTTTTCCACTTTCCCGGTGTTGGGATCAAAAGGTCCTACGCCATGAAAAGCGATTGGCTCACCCTCGGCCGGCTTAAAGCCTTTACCCTTCTGGGTCACAATGTGCAAAAAGCGCGGCCCTTTCATGGCCTTCATATTCTGCAGGGTGGCCACCAGCGTATGAATGTCATGTCCGTCAATCGGGCCGATGTAATTGAAACCAAGTTCCTCGAAAAGCGTACTGGGCATGACCATCCCTTTGAGATGTTCCTCCCAGCGCCGGGCAAAGGCCTGCATGGGCGGCGCAGTACCGAGAACCGTTTTACTCCCTTCACGCACACTGGTGTAGGTTCTGCCGGAAAGAATCCGGGCGAGGTAGTTGGACATCGCGCCGACATTGCGTGATATCGACATCTCGTTGTCGTTCAGAATCACGAGAAGGTCTGCATCCGTGTCACCCGCGTTATAGAGCGCCTCCATTGCCAGCCCGGCCGTCAGTGCGCCGTCGCCAATAATGGCAACCACCTCACGTTTGTCTTTATTCAGTCTGGCGGCGACAGCCATTCCCAGCGCCGCACTGATCGATGTGCTCGAATGTCCGGCGCCGAAACTGTCGTACTCGCTCTCGCTCCTTTTGAGGAAACCGGAGAGGCCGCCGGCTTTTCGGATTGTCCGCATCGTGTCCCGCCGACCGGTGAGGATTTTGTGCGGGTAGGCCTGATGACCAATATCCCAGACCAGGCGGTCGCTGGGCGAATCAAAGACATAATGCAGGGCTATCGTAAGCTCGACGGCGCCAAGCCCCGGAGCAAGATGCCCGCCGGTTTCTGAGGTCACATCAATCAGAAAACTGCGCAACTCGTCGGCAAGCGGCTGAAGATCTTTTTCATCAAGCTGGCGAAGATCAGCCGGCGAGTCGATTGCATCGAGGAGTGAAGAATCAGACGACATGGTCATACGATGCAAATGCCAGCGGCCCGGTCAGATTGATAACAGTCCCTGATGATCATGCCTTCTGTGACTGCCAGGCGTTAGTGGGACCGTTCCACGGTGAAATGCGCAAGGGCGACCAACAGTGTAGCGTCAAGTTCAGTGCCGTCAAGCGCGCTGATGGCCTGATCCTTAAGACCCCGGGCATACTGGCGAGCCGCTTGTTCACCCAGGACGCTAAGGAAAGTCGGCTGTCCTCTTTCTTGATCTGCACCGGCGGGTTTTCCAAGCGTGTCTGTGTCAGCAGTGCCATCCAGGACGTCATCGATCACTTGGAAAGCAAGACCCAGCGGTCCGGCAAACTTCTGAAGGCGAGCAAGAATCTCGCGATCATCGGTCGCGCAAAGTCCGCCCAGGTGAACAGCGGCCTTGATCAGGGCCCCCGTTTTACGCTGATGCATGGCTGCCAGCGTTTCAAGAGTCGCACTTGCCGAATCCAGATTGAGATCCATGACCTGGCCGCCGGCGAGCCCCAGGGAGCCCGCAGCATGCGAGAGCGTGTGGACCATTTCCAGTCGCAACGTTGGCGGGCCTTGATCCCACTTCGGATCGCTCAGAACTTCAAAGGCCAGGGTCTGCAGCGCATCGCCCGCAAGAATCGCGGTTGCTTCGTCGAAAGCCTTGTGACAGGACGGCTTTCCGCGGCGAAGATCATCGTCATCCATCGCGGGAAGATCATCATGCACGAGGGAGAAGGCATGAATCAGTTCGACGGCGCAGGCTGGCTTGTCGAGATCTCCCTCTCTGGCGGCAAGTGCATGCCCAGCGGCATAGACCAGGGCGGCGCGATAACGTTTACCGGCCCCGATACTCGCATAGCGCATCGCGTCGTGCAGAAGCACAGGGGAGGTATGCGCTTTCGGAATCAGGTTCTCAAGGTGTCGGTCAATGCGCTGACGCCACTGCTCCCAGTGAGTATCGAGATCGATGGAATTAGTCACGAGTCCTCGGCTTCAACGGACTCATCCTCTGTTTCACCCGCTTTTTCCAGAAGTTCCTGTACCCGGACTTCGGCCTTGCGCAGGCTGTCCCGGCACTGACGTGCCAATTCCATACCCCTTTCGAAATCTTTCAGGGAAGTTTCCAAAGGCTGATCCCCGGCCTCCATTTTTTCGACAATTGCTTCAAGCTCACCGAGTGATTTTTCAAACTCCCCGACCCGTGAACGTGCTGGTTTGGCCATGATGAATCCTCTTGGATCTGCGGTATGCCGCAATGAGTGCGCGCTATGTCTTGCGGCTCGCATTCTATCGTAGCGTTTGGCGGCGCTCCAATCTGCAACGGGCTTGTGTGCTTGGCAAGTTGGCAAACCCGGGGGCTGCTTCGTGTATCATCCCCCTGCGCCTGACCCCGGTAGATAAACATCTAATGGCTGGAAATTACGATGCCTCCGCAATCGAAGTCCTGACGGGACTTCAGCCGGTGCGAAAACGCCCCGGAATGTATACCCAGACAGACCGGCCGAATCACCTCGTTCAGGAGGTGGTTGACAACAGTGTCGACGAGGCAATCGGCGGATACGCGCACCGGATATCGGTCACCCTGCACAAAGATGGTTCCACCACGGTCACCGATGACGGCAGGGGCATGCCCGTTGACCGGCACAAAGGCGAAAAAGTCAGCGCTGTCGAAGTCATTCTCACACGACTACACGCCGGGGGGAAGTTCTCAGACAAGTCCTATACCTATTCCGGAGGATTACACGGGGTCGGCGTGTCGGTGGTCAACGGGCTTTCAAAGAAGCTGGAGGTCAGTGTCAAGCGCGGCGGTCAGGAATACAAGATGACGTTTCGTGACGGGGTACCGACAGCGCCACTGAAAGCTGTCCGGAAGATCGGCGCGCGTAATTCCGGTACGACGGTTCGATTCTGGCCGGATCCGGTGTTTTTTGATTCGGCCGGGATTTCGGTCTCGCGCCTAAAACGCCTGCTGAGGGCCAAGGCGGTGCTGTGTCCGGGCCTGCGTATCGACTTTCGGGATGAAGATAACGCTCGCAACAGCGAAACCTGGGAGTACGAAGATGGTTTGCCGGATTATCTTGTTTCCCAGATCGAGTCATCAGAGCGGGTGCCGGATTCTCCCTTTGTGGGCCATCTTACACAGGAAGCGCAGCAACTGGACTGGGCGGCAAGCTGGCTGGAAGACGGCGGTGAGGTTTTTGCTGAGAGTTATGTCAATCTGATTCCGACCACACAGGGTGGTAGCCATGTCAGCGGTTTTCGCACAGGATTGACCGATGCGGTACGCGAGTTCTGCGAGTACCGCGCACTGCTTCCCAGAGGGGTAAAACTGGCCCCTGAGGATGTCTGGCAGCGTTGTGCTTTTGTGCTGTCGCTGCGGATGAAGGATCCCCAGTTCAGTGGTCAGACGAAGGATCGCCTGTCTTCGCGCGATGCCGCCACGCTCACCGCGGCCACTGTTAAAGATGCATTCAGCCTCTGGCTGAATCAGAACGCCGAAGAGGGTGAGCGTATCGCCCGCCTCGCTATCGAAAGCGCGCAATCCCGGCTCCGCACGGCGCGGCAGGTAGAGCGCAAAAAGGTCGCCACGGGGCCGACGCTGCCGGGCAAACTTGCCGACTGCACCCGTCAGGATCTCGAAGATACTGAACTCTTCCTGGTGGAGGGAGATTCAGCGGGAGGCTCTGCCAAGCAGGCCCGGGATAAAGACTATCAGGCGATCCTGCCGCTGCGCGGCAAGATTCTGAATACCTGGGAGGTTGAGTCCGCGGAAGTGCTGGGCTCCCAGTCGGTGCACGATATCGCGGTTGCCCTTGGCGTGGACCCGGGGTCGGGCGATTGTTCAGGCCTGCGTTACGGGCGCATCTGCATCCTCGCGGACGCAGACTCTGATGGCGCCCATATTGCCACGCTGCTGTGCGCGCTTTTCGTTCGCCACTTCAGGCCACTGGTTGACGCGGGACGGGTCTGTGTATCGATGCCGCCGCTTTACCGCATCGATGTCGGCAAGCATGTCTTCTACGCGCTGGACGACGCGGAGAAAGAATCCGTTCTCGAGGCCATCAAAAAGGACAAACTGCGGGGCACGGTCAATGTGCAGCGCTTTAAGGGCCTTGGAGAAATGAACCCTGCGCAATTGCGGGAAACCACCATGGATCCAAGCTCCCGGCGCTTGATCGAACTGACTCTGGATCGTGGCAAAAAGACCGACTCAATGCTGGATCTGTTGCTGGCCCGAAAGCGTGCGCCAGACCGAAAAGACTGGCTGGGCAAGCGGGGTGATCAGGCCGAGGTTGCGTGACCCTTTACAGGAGCCGTTCAGGCCTCTTTACTGTTCCCGTGATCAGAGGACACCTCGGGCGCTGGTGAATCCCAGAACGGCTCGCGTCGTGGGTCCCGAATCGTGATCGTCTCCTGGCGGTAGGGGCGGAAACCCGCCTGCTGATACACAATGATGGCTTTCGGGTGATCGAGGTCGCAGGTATTGACGATGAGTCGCGTGGGCGTTTCGGTCCATGCGGTGCTCACAGCCCAATCCAGAAACCACGGTCCAATACCCACCCCGATGTGCCAGGGCAGTAGCCCGAAATAGGCGAGTTCTACCTCGTCATTTTTGCGACAGTCCAGCTCTACATATCCCGCCGGCTCTCCACCGCGGTAGAGCGTATAAACATGAACTCTCTCATTCAAGAGAATTTCTTTCAGATCGGCGTCTGCCATTGCACGGCGCTCGTACCACAGCCACGGCTTACCCACTTCGTTGTACAGGAACCGGTAAAACGGCACACTGGGTTGCCTGATCCTGAAAACGGCAAGGTCGCTGAGCGGAGGTCTTCGGGGAGTACTTGTCGGCTGACGGGTCATCTGTAGATAGGTGATGGTCACCTGCAAAGTGCCGTCGATACCGGGCCGCGGTGCGGTAGCAAATGATGAAAGATGCTCTTTCATAACCTCAGGGACACAGGTATCGGTTCAGACATCTTTGGTGTCATTCACCGGTGATTCGTCGGGGTGGGCTTTGCGGTCAATCAGCATGGCAAGGCCGCCAATCAGGGACCAGAGCGCAACGTGAACACGGTGCAGGACAGACAACGCCACCCCGCGGGTACGCATGATCTGCTCGGCGTCCGGAACACCGGCCAGCGCAGAGGCGCCGAACTTGCCAATGAGTGCTCCGTAGGCTGCTTCCCCGATGCCCCAGCCCGCGGGCGCGATCGGAATACCCTGAATGACCGAAGCCACCGGTACGATAAAGAAGAGATCGGCAAGAGTGATACCGACACCGAGCGCTTCACTCATGCAGAAGAAGCTGCCAACGAGCAGGGTATAGATGGCAGGACTTGCCAATATCCAGAGGGCAATGCCGCGAAGATGTCCACGGTAGTGAAGTACTGCGGCATTGAGGTCGCGGATGAGATTTCCGGCCTTGTCGGGCAGTTTTGCGATCAGCGCATCGAAGTGGAGAAGCCGGCGCAGGGCAGGGCTGATCAGGAGAAAGCAGAACACCAGAACACCGAGCCCCGTCAGCCACATGGTGCTGGCAAATACAGGGAAACGATCCATTGCCAGCGTGCTGGCCAGACTGCCTACGAACAGTAAGGAAATAACCCCGAGAACCCGGTCGACCACGATAGATACGACCGCCCGGACCTTATCCCCCGAGCAGCGCCGGACAATGTAAACCGCTTTCACGACATCCCCACCGGTGGCCCCGGGCATGACATTGTTGAAAAAAAGTCCGATCCAGCCGAATTTCTGGGCCTCAAAAAAGCGAACCCCCAGGCCATTGGCGCGAAGCAGGAACCACCAGCGCGAGTTGATTACCACGACGAAGACAAAAAACAGCATCGCACCCAGTGCAAAAAGCGTAGCGTCGAGATTGCGAACGTAGGTGGGTAGCCCTGGAGAAATGACGACAGTGGTGCCGTCGGCCTGGGAGCCTCTTAGGAGATTGACGGCGTGTGCTGCGCCATTTTCTCGAAACTGCACACGATCCTGATCCCAGGGGCCGATGATCTCACCTTGGGTCTGATTAAGGGTTACACCCTGTGCATCAAGCCGGCTGTAACTGTCCACCCAACTGATGTTGTAGAAAATGACGGCAAAAAGTACCCCGACCAGGGCAATCTTAAGGAGGGCAATAAACCGTTTCCTACGTAACATCGGCTTTGTGATCAAGCGCGATAAGCAGCTATGAACGGCGACCGCTGATCAACGACCATTCGGTTTCGGGCTCGTGGTTGAGAACGCATGGTGATAGTGGGGGATTGCCGATCAGTTGCTAGGACGGTGCGCCTTGATCACCTGCGGGGCACTCCGGTTCTGGTGCTATTTTGGCCCGGGGTGTGTAATATTGAAGCCTGAGATTAGCCTGTGCGGCAAAACGTACAGATGGTGGACGTGGTCCAGAAGTGCCTGGGTAATTGGTTCTGAAAATGGGTGGATGGAAAACCCCTAATTGTAAAGGAATTGTGAATGCATAAAGCACTGGTGATGGAGGTCGATGCCTGCACGGGGTGTCATCAGTGTGAATTGATGTGCTCCTACGGAAAAGTGGGCGCCTTTAACCCTGCAAAGTCGGTGATGGACATCACGATCTATGACGGCGGGGCAGTGAATGTTCCCTCGACCTGTACCCAGTGCCAGGAAGCCTGGTGTATGGTCGTTTGTCCCGTTCAGGCAATTACTGTGAACCCTGATACCGGAGCGAAGGAGGTGTCGGCCGAGGCTTGTGTCGGCTGCAAGGTCTGTACGATTGCATGTCCTTTTGGGGCCATCAACTACGACCCGGACTCCGGGGTAGTCACCAAGTGTGATCTTTGCGGAGGCGAGCCCATGTGTGTGGAGGCTTGTCCGACAACGGCACTGGCCTATGTAGCGGAGGACAGCACGGGCTACGAGAAAATGCGCCGCAGCGCCACGCTCGCAGCGGGCCTTGATGCCCTGAATGTGTGAATCGACTTGCGGGATTGAAGGACCCAATATTATGGAAGCAAGAGTTGAAGCAAGAGTTGAAGCAATAGTTGAAGCAAGAGTTGTAGAATGATCAGAAGGCAGACGTTTGCAAGACGTAGGTTACAAGTTAATAGAGGTGTACGAAACGGGCCCTAAGCGCCCATTGAGTCAAATCCAGAGGAGGTTTAAGCAATGAGTTGGACCGGAAATGTAATGAGAGTGGATCTGGCGGCAGGTACCTGCACAACGGAATCCACCAATATGGAGTGGGCGCATGACTATATGGGTCAAAGGGGTCTCGCCACAAAATACCTGGTAGAAGAGACCGATCCCAAGGTCGACCCGTTCTCTCCGGAAAACAAGATGATCTTTGCGACAGGGCCGCTCACCAGCACCATCGCACCGACCTCCGGCCGCTGGTCGGTGGTCTGCAAGGGCCCGCTGACGGGGGCCATTGCCTGTTCCAATTCGGGCGGGTTTTTTGGAGCTGAGTTGAAAAACGCCGGTTGGGATATGGTGATTTTTGAGGGTAAATCAGCGTCTCCCGTCTATCTCGATATCACCAATGATCAGGCGGAGCTCAAGGATGCCTCGGACCTGTGGGGCAAGTCCGTCTGGGAGACCGAGACCACGTTGCGTGACCGCTCCGGTGATCCTGATGTGCGGGTAGCCTCGATTGGTCTCGCTGGGGAAAACGGTGTTCTATATGCGGCTATCGTGAACGATCTTGATCGTGCCGCCGGCCGTTCAGGCGTTGGCGCGGTGATGGGGTCCAAGAATCTCAAAGCCGTAGTCGTCCGCGGCACGGTCGGCGTAAAGGTCGCCGATCCGATGGCACTGATGAAGAGTTCCAATGCTGCTAAGGAAATTTTGGCCGAGCATGCGGTTACGGGTACCGGCCTGCCGACCCACGGTACGCAGGTACTGATGAATATTGTTAACGAGGTAGGTGCGTTGCCCACCCGGAACTGCCAGGATGTTCAGTTTGACGGTGCCCATGACATCAGCGCCGAGGCGATGGCGGAAGTGCGCGAGAGCGACGGCCAGGCTAACCTGGTATCCAATCATGCCTGTTTTGGCTGTCCGATCTCCTGTGCGCGTCGTTCCAAAATCGATCCGACGCACTTTACCGTTAAAGACAAGCCCGAGTACCAGCACGTCAGTGGCGGGTTGGAGTATGAAGCCGCCTGGGCGCTGGGTGCGGCCAATGGTGTCAATGACCTCGAAGCATTGACCTATGCCAACTTTGTCTGCAATGAGCAGGGGCTTGATCCGATCTCGCTCGGCTCGACCATCGGTGCGGCCATTGACCTGTATGCATCAGGTGCCATTACCCAGGAAGACACGGGCGGTGTGGCCCTCGAATTTGGCAACACTGAAACTTTTGTCGCCATGGTAGAAGCGACGGCCCGGGGCGAAGGATTCGGTAAGGAACTGGGGCAGGGCTCGAAACGGCTGTGTGAGAAGTACGGTCGTCCAGAACTCTCAATGACCGTGAAGGGTCAGGAATTCCCGGCTTATGATCCGCGCGGAATTCAGGGTATGGGACTGACCTATGCCACCTCAAACCGCGGCGCCTGTCATCTGCGCAGCTACACGGTCTCGTCTGAAGTACTCGGTTTGCCTGAAAAAACGGATCCGCTGGTGACAGAAGGGAAGGCCGGATTGGTCAAGGCGTTTCAGGACCTGACAGCTGGTGTGGATTCAAGCGGTACCTGCATCTTCACCACATTTGCCTTGTCCGGTGACGATATTGCACCGATGGTGGATGCCGCCTGCGAGGGCGACTGGAGTGTAGAACGCTTTGTCGAAGTCGGCGAGCGTATCTGGAATATGGAACGCCAGTACAACATCGCCGCCGGATTTACCGGCGCCGATGACACCCTGCCCGAGCGGTTGCTGAAGGATGCCGCGAAGACCGGCCCTGCCAAGGGCCATGTAAACCGGCTTGATGAAATGCTGCCGGAGTACTATGAACTTCGTGGTTGGGATACGTCAGGTGTGCCCACCACGGAGACGCTGAGCCGTCTCGGACTGTAAGGCGTAGTACTGCAGAACCTCAGACTCCCGGTGATCATCAGATCACCGGGAGTTGGTTCTATTAACCGGGGCAAGTTACCATGCACTATGTGATTGCGGGCGCAGGACCTGCTGCGATCGCGGCGGCCGAGTATCTTCGGGAACTCGATGCGAGCAGCGAAGTCACGCTGATCGGCGCGCAAGCCCAGCCGCCGTACTCGCGGATGGCGATCCCGTATTTTCTTACCGGGAAGGTCACCGAAGAAGGCACCTACCTGCGTCGGTCTCAGGATCATTATCAAAACCACGGGCTGAAACTCGTCCACGGCGAGGTCACGACTGTCGACCCCAAAGGTCACACCGTAACTCTCGACGATGGACAGCAGATCGGTTACGACAAGTTGTTACTGGCAACAGGTGCTGAGCCCATCATCCCGCCCGTCTCCGGCATGGATGATCCGCGGGTGCAGCAGTGCTGGCATCTTGAGGATGCAGAGCGGATCATCGAACTCGCCAAGCCGGGTGCCCGTGCCGTGCAGGTAGGGGCAGGCTTTATCGGCTGCATTATTCTGGAATCCTGGGTGCTGCGGGAGGTTAACCTTACCGTGGTCGAAATGGGTCCTCGGATGGTGCCGCGTATGCTGGGGGAGAAGGCCGGGGGTCTTTTGCAGTCATGGTGTGAGTCCAAGGGTGTGACGGTACACACCAATACCCAGGTGCAGGCAATCGAATCGACACCCGATGAGTTGCAGGTGGTACTCGAGAACGGCGAGACCTGCCCGGCCGATGTAGTCATCGTGTCCACCGGTGTAAAGCCCCGGCTGCATTACCTTGAGGGATGTGGTATCGAAGTTGATCAGGGGATTGTGGTCGATGCCCATATGCAGACAAGCGAGCCCGATGTCTATGCTGCAGGCGACTGCGCGCAGGGTCTGGACTTCTCAACAGGCGAGACGGCAGTGCATGCCGTCCAGCCGACCGCGACTGAGCACGGACGGGTTGCTGCGGCCAATATGGCGGGCGGGAATAATCTTCCCTACAAAGGCAGTCTGAACATGAATATCCTAGACACGCTTGGCCTCATTACCTGTTCCTTTGGCGCCTGGGAAGGCGTGGCTGGCGGTGACAGCGCAGAGATGTATAACCCTGAGAATTATCAGTATGTGAGCCTGCAGTTCAAAGACGATGTTCTGGTCGGGGCTAACTCGGTGGGCTACCATGAGCACCTTGGGGTATTGCGGGGTCTGATAGAGACCCAGATTCCCCTGGGTGAGTGGAAGGATCGGCTCAAGCAAAGCCCGGTCGGGCTGGTTGATGCCTATCAGGGAGTCAATCAGGCTGCACTGCAAAACGGTTAACCCCGTACGCCGGGGTGTGAGATGACGATTACCTTCAAGCTTTACGCGGGCCTTAGCGAACATCTGCCCGATCATGCCTGTAAAAACAGTGCCGAGATTGAACTGTTGCCAAACGAGACAGTCGATCAACTGATTGACCGCCAGCAGGTCCCGCGTGAAGAGGTCCACCTGGTATTGGTGAACGGCACCTATCTCGATGTGCGACAGCGGTCAACCCATGTATTGAGCACGGGCGATACCCTAGCGATCTGGCCACCGGTTGCAGGCGGGTAGGTTTTGCCGTACAGATGATGTGAACCCGACCTGTAATGGAAATGCAACGTGAAATGGGCGTAAGCCACGCGGTATTTTTCCGATCCTTGGCACAATTGCCCGAAGGCTGGGTTCGACAGACCCGAAGCGATGGTGCCACGCTCGCTTACGGTGATGGCACAATCGACATCAGACTCGACCAAGAACAAGAACGCTGTCTGGGCCTGATCCGGCTTCCGTATACACCCGTTATCTTCCGTTACACGGGACTGTCTGATCAGGATCGGGAGAAATTTCAGGCAAGGTTTGACCTGACTTTTCAGCGGGGCGGTGGGTAACGGTGTAAATGATGAGCACAAACATCCCAACGGCACAGCCGATTCTGGACAGCCTGGGTCGGCCGTTGCGCGACCTTCGTATCTCGGTAACTGATCGCTGCAATTTCCGATGTGTTTACTGTATGCCGCGCGAGGTGTTTGGCCCTGGATACGCATTTGTCCCGCGCGAAGATCTGCTGACGCTCGAGGAAGTCGCGCGGATTTCGAAAGTTTTCGCCAGGATCGGGATGCGCAAGGTACGGATCACCGGCGGTGAGCCCCTGATCCGGCGCAACCTCGAGCATCTTATCGAGATGATCGATGCCATAGATGGGGTCGAGGACATCAGCCTGACCACCAATGGCTCCATGCTGAGCTCAGGCCGGGCAAGTGCACTCAGGAACGCGGGGCTCAAACGGCTGACCGTCAGTCTCGATGCGCTGGACGATGAGACCTTTAAGCGGATCAACGATGTCGACTACCCGGTCTCCCGGGTGTTGGATGGCATCGACAACGCCCGCGCCGCGGGTTTTTCAGACATCAAGGTAAATGCGGTGGTACGCCGGGGTTTTAATGAGCACGCAGTACTGGATCTGGTCAAATACTTTCGTCATACCGGCTGTATCGTGCGCTTTATTGAGTACATGGACGTGGGCGAGACCAACGGCTGGAATCTTGACGATGTCATTCCTGCATCAGATCTGGTGCGTGAGATCGATGCCCAGCACCCGCTTGAACCGGTTTCGCCCAATTATCGGGGAGAAGTCGCGAGGCGCTGGCGTTATCGGGATGGTGCCGGGGAAATCGGCTTTATTACTTCAGTGACCCAGTCCTTCTGCGGAGAATGTTCCCGGGCGCGGCTTTCTGCAGTCGGAGAGATCTATACCTGCCTGTTCGCGACCCAGGGACATGACCTTCGTGAACTGTTGCGCTGTGGTGCAAGCGACGCGCAGTTGCTGCGTGCAGTCAGCGAGCTATGGCAGGGCAGAAGCGATCGCTATTCGGAATTGCGCGCGATGACGCCTTCGATACCTATCTCAGGACAACCCAAAGTCGAGATGTCTCACATCGGCGGCTAGCGTCATTCCCTCACCCGCGCGTGTACTGCGGGCGGTCTCTACAGGCCGGACAATCCGGATTTCTCGGCAGGTTAATGATCTGCCAGTCCATAGCGACCCCATCAAAGACCATCACGCGTCCACGCAGGCCGGCGCCGGTCTCGAGGAGCAGATTGAGCGCCTCCAGCGCCTGCATCGTACCGATGACCCCAACGATGGGTGCTATCACGCCTTCCATTGCGCAGGTCGCGGCTTCGATCCCGGTATCCGGATATAGGCATCGATAACACGGACAATCAGGGTCCTTAGGGTCAAAGGTGGCGATCTGACCTTCCCAGCGAATCGCCGCGCCAGATACCAAAGGGGTGCCGACTGTTATGCAGGCCTCGTTGAGCCCAAAGCGCGATGGAAAATTATCGGTGCAGTCCAGCACCACATCTGCAGCACGAACCTGTTCCAGCAGGTCGTCGCCATCGAGTTCGTAGTCCAGAGCCTCCACCAGACAGCGGGGGTTGAGTTTCTCAATAGTGTGCTGGGCAGATGCGGCTTTGAGTTCACCCACTGATTTATGGGTGTGAATGATCTGCCGCTGCAGATTGGACTCGTCGACCCGATCAAAGTCGGTAATGGTTAACTGGCCGATACCCGCACTTGCAAGATAGAGCGCGGCTGGTGAGCCCAGTCCGCCCATACCAATAACCAGTGCCCGGCTTTGGGACAGCCGCTGCTGGCCATCAGCACCAACCTGGGAGAGTTTGATCTGCCGGCTGTAGCGTTCCTGCTCTGTCGCATCCATCGCTTTTAAGTAAAGGGCAATGCCCGAAAAGGGCAGTGATTCCGCCGTCGGCCAGTATAACGGCAACAGGCTATTGCTCAGAACATCGTCTCAAATACCCGGTAAGCAGTCTCTGACATGCCCAACCGCTGGTATACCGTCTGGGCATTGAGATTGCCCTTTTCCACATACAGACGAATTCCCCGCACGTCATCCGCACTTCGAGCAAGCGATACGACTTCCTTGTAAAGCAGTCCGAAGATTCCTTGTTCCCGTGACAAAGGGGTCACATACACACTTTGAATCCACCACAGGTTTCCGTTTCGCCAGTCACTCCACTCGTAGGTAATCATCAAGGACCCCACGGGCTTTCCTTGAGCGCGTGCGACGAGATAAAAACCCCGGTCATTAGCATTGAGTACACCCCTCACACCCGCGTGTACTGTTGACTGGTCGAGAGTCAGGTCCTCAGTCTCGCTCGCCATGGCAATGTTAAACTGAGCGATGGCGTCCACATCGTCGGACGTGGCTTTAGCGACAGTAATATCCTTAGATGACATGGCGGGGCATACTCCTTTTGTTGCCGCTTGAGATCCACGCGCTGGGAGGAATCATTTCGATGGCACAAGTTTCAGATAAAGACAAGTTTAACAAAGCCGCCTTCATTGGACTGGGCGTCATGGGTTATCCGATGGCGGGACATCTTGCGAAAAAAGGTTTTGAAGTGACCGTGTTCAACCGCACCCAGTCCAAGGCGCAGCAGTGGGTTACGGAGCATGGTGGAACGAGCGCTCCGACTCCCGCACAGGCGGCGGCTGGCGCGCAGATCGTGTTCTCCTGTGTCGGCAATGACGACGATGTCCGCGCAATCAGTATTGGACCTGAGGGCGCCTTTTCTGCCATGGCAAGTGGATCCATCTTTGTGGATCACACAACCGCATCTGCTGAAGTTGCGCGGGAGCTTGCTGCGAAGAGTGCCGACAAGGGAATAGCGTTTCTTGATGCGCCGGTCTCTGGAGGGCAGGCGGGGGCGGAAAACGGTGTGCTGACCGTCATGGTGGGCGGGGCACAGGAGACCTTCGACAAAGCCGAGCCGGTGATCGACAGTTATGCCCGAGCAGTGGGATTGATGGGGCCGGTCGGCAGTGGTCAGCTGACCAAGATGGTCAATCAGATCTGCATTGCCGGCCTGGTCCAGGGTCTTTCAGAAGGGCTGGATTTCGCCAGCCGCTGCGGGCTTGATGTGGATCAGGTGCTTGAGGTGATCTCAAAGGGGGCTGCGCAGTCCTGGCAGATGGAAAACCGGGGCAACACCATGAATCGCGATGAGTTCGAATTTGGATTTGCTGTGGACTGGATGCGTAAAGACCTGGGGCTGTGCCTGGAGGAAGCCCACCGGGTTGGGGCCCAGCTGCCCGTCACTGCACTGGTGGATCAGTTCTACGGCGAGGTCCAGGCCATGGGCGGCGGCCGCTGGGATACCTCAAGTCTTATCCGGCGCTTGCGTGATCGGTAAGCGCCGCGGGAGCCGTTCTTGCCACTGCTGGAAAAAGATAACAGCGTCCTGATTGTCATCGATGTTCAGGAGAATTTTCTGTCCAAGTTGTTGCCCGCCGAGCGTGAGTCATTGGTTGAGCGGGTCGCCTGGATTATGAATGTCGCGAATGTTCTCAAGATTCCGATCCTTGCCACTGCAGAAGATGTCTCTGCTGATGTGGATATGTTGCCAAGACTTAAAGCGTTACTGCCGCAGGGCCAGGCGGTCTTTAACAAGATGGTCTTCAGTCTTTACGGGCAAAAAGACATACGCCATGCACTCGAAGCACTGAAAAGAAAAGATCTGGTACTGGTCGGCCAGGAGACCGATGTCTGTATCGCCCAGTCTGCAATAGATCTCGTTGACGCCGGTTATCGGGTCTGGGTGGCTGACGACGCTACGGGATCTCCTGGGCCGCACCACGAGGCCGGACTGCAAAGGATGCGCAGTGCCGGTGTTGTCGTGAGCGGCATCAAGGGGATTTACTACGAGTGGCTGCATGATCTGCCAACGGCTATTGCAGTAGCGGCCGCTGTGGCTTCAACACCGGCGGATCTTACCTTGTAGGACAGGGAGGAGCCGGGATCGGCTAATCCCCCCGCAGCCATTGGTGTGCAAGGTCCCTGTGATATCGGGCAAGCCACTGCAGTGCGATGAGGGTCATGCTGTTGCAGATACGGCCCGTGTCGAGCAGTTCCAGCGCGTCGGTGAGCGGCCAGACACTGGCCCGGATATCTTCTCCTTCTTCAGCGAGTCCATGAATCCCACCCAGTCCGGAGGTATCCACACGTCCACAGAAAAGATCCACTTTTTCCGAACAGGCCCCCGGCGTGGAAAAATAGCGCGCCATCGGCTCAAGCACCGTGATGTCACAGCCCGCTTCTTCGCGTGCCTCCCGCCTGACCATCTCTTCCGGGCTTTCTCCAGGCTCGATGACGCCCGCGATACATTCGAGAAGCCACGGCTCTGACCACTGGGCTGACCAGGCGCCCACCCGAAACTGTTCGATCAGGATAACTTCCTGGCGGACAGGGTCAAAGGGCAGAACCGCAGCGACTTCGCCGCGCTCCATCACTTCTCGTGACAGCGTATCCGTCCAGCCGCCGCTGTATTGCTCGTGTTTTAACCGGTAACGGGTGACCTTGAGATAGCCATCGCTAATCTGTTCCTGGTCTTCGACCTGCACTTGCCGGGGATCAGACATCACATCAGGATCTGGATGGCAGCGGCGGCACGCCAAGGCGCTCGCGGGCGGATCCCAGGATACCTTCAATACAGGTCGCAACTGCGAGCAGTTGCTCTTCGTGCCCATGTGGAGCGATCAGCTGCAGCCCGACCGGCATCCGGTTGGCATCAAGACCAACCGGCAGGGTGATTGCGCAAAGCCCCAGATAGTTGGCCGGGCAGGTATTGCGAAGTGCGCCCATATTCTTCGGGCGATATGCTTCAACCGTCTGCACGTCCTCTACCGCGGGTGGGGAGATCGCAACGGTGGGGCTCGCCATCACCTGACAGGATGAAAACTGCTGGACTGCACTGTGGCTCAGCTCGCGAAGGCGACGACGACGATGAAGGTACTCGCTGGCGCTGATGGATCCGCCGTCCCGGATACGGGAAGAAACGACCGGGTCCAGAGTCTCTCGCCATTGCGGTGCGGTGGACGAGAGCATCTCATCGATCTCGGCTGCCACCACGCTGCCGACTTTGAGAAGTTCTATCGCAGGCCCGGCTTCGGGAAGCGGTGCGCTCACTGTCTGGATGCCAGCCTGTCCCAGCGCCTTAAGAGCATCATCCACCGTTTCACTGATGCCGGCATCGCAGTCGTCCCACAGGGCGCGCTCTCCTGTGCCGATAATAAAGTCTGCGGGCGTGCAGCGGGAAACCTCCCGTGCGAGCCTCGGGCCATAACTTCTCTGATGAGGGTCCATGGCTGAAAAGGCGGTAACGGCATCGGCGACGCTTCGCGTCAGAACGCCAGCGGTATCAAGCGTCGGGCTGAGCGGAAAGATGCCGGAGACAGGCCAACGGCCATAGCTGGTCTTGAGGCCAACGTTTCCGGTGACGCTTGCCGGGATACGTACGGAGCCAGCCGTATCAGAGCCCAGAGCCACCAGTGCGGACCCTTCGCACAGGCTGACGCCGGCCCCGCTGCTTGAGCCACCGGGAACACGATGGGTATCTGCGTCCCAGGGGTTTCTGGGCGTTCCCCAATGACTGTTGACGCCCAGTCCGCCGAAAGCGAACTCGACCGTGTGCGTCTTGCCGGAAAAAACGGCCAGCTGGGTGCGCAGGCCGCTGATGAGATCGCCTTCGGCTTGCCAGGGTGGGGGCATCGGCGCCGGTGAGCCGGCAAAGGTTTGCGTATCGTTAACACCGTAGAGGTCTTTGACTGAAATCGGGATGCCCTGCAGTGAGCCTGAGTCCTGGGCATTGGCAAAAGCCGCATCGGCAGCGCGCGCCTGCTCCAGGGCCAGATCCGGTGTCCATTCCCGGTAGGCATTCAGCGAGGCGTCGTGGTTATCGATACAGCTTTGGGTGAGTTCGACGGCGCTTAGCGATCCGTCTCGCAACGCCTGCGCAATGGCGGAGAGGCTCATATTCCGGATAGGTTCAGGCATGGTCAGTCTCATCGTGTTCCGTTAGTTTGCAGTGTACGCCATCTTCCCCAAAGGTAATGATCTTTGCCGCATGGCCAATGCGGGCACAATAAGCCAGCAGGTCGGAAGTGGCCATAGTGGTGGTTCTGGTGTTGACGAGCGGGTGCAGGTAAATGACCTCGGTCTGCGTCAGCGCATGGTCAATCACGAAACCAACGGCGTCCGTTCTGTCGTTTACGAGGGCAAGTGGAGAAACCGAGCCAGGCCTTATTCCGAGGTACTGCATCATCCGGGTCTCAGAAGCAAAAGAAAAGCGACCGGCCCCCAAAGCCTTTGCCAGCATTTTGAGATTGATCTTTCGATCTTCATGACAGCTGATCAGC
The DNA here is from genome assembly GCA_964432165.1 of uncultured Acidiferrobacter sp. Taxonomy (GTDB): domain Bacteria; phylum Pseudomonadota; class Gammaproteobacteria; order Arenicellales; family UBA868; genus UBA868. The sequence goes on along the minus strand of CAYSMI010000002.1, from coordinate 4,661 downwards.
CACATCTGACCTTTCTTGTTACGCAGGAAAAGGTTCTTGATGTCTCCCTGTCCACCGGGGTTTACCCTAAGCGTTTTGCTGTCCTCCACCGTGAACATGGGAGCATGCTCAGTCGTTGCGGCTTCAATGCCGAGCGATGCCAGTTCATCAAGAAGGGCATCTGAACTTTTCGGCAGGGAGCCGTCGATCAGGCGGTCAGTGACGTCAGCGTAGGGGTTTATCAACGGTTTGATCCCGGGAGATGGCTATAATTACGACCACCAAGCGCCGCATTCTGCCACACTGACGCCAGAGTTCCTTTATGCCAGCGACCGCCCGCCGCAGAGCCACATCGAAGTCGAAAAAGACCAGACGCCTGTCACCCAAAGCGCAAGGTAGTCCGCGCAAGCACGAGACCGTTCCGGTCTCGGAGTTTACCGAGCGGTCTTATCTCAACTACTCGATGTATGTGGTGTTGGACCGGGCCCTTCCGAGTCTCGCTGACGGCTTGAAACCCGTGCAGCGGCGAATCGTGTACGCGATGTCTGAACTCGGTCTGGCCGCTTCATCCAAGTACAAAAAGTCGGCCAGAACCGTGGGGGATGTGCTGGGCAAGTTTCATCCTCATGGCGATTCGGCGTGTTACGAGGCGATGGTCCTGATGGCGCAGTCTTTCAGTTTCCGTTACCCGCTGGTCGACGGCCAGGGCAACTGGGGGTCGCAGGATGATCCCCGGTCTTTCGCCGCCATGCGGTATACCGAAGCCCGGCTCTCTGCCTTTGCCGAGATGCTGCTATCAGAACTCGGACAGGGTACCGTCGATTGGGGACTGAATTTCGACGGCACGCTGCGCGAACCAAGGCGACTACCCGCAAGACTGCCCAACGTACTGCTGAACGGCAGTTCTGGGATTGCCGTCGGGATGGCGACTGACATACCCCCGCATAACCTGCGCGAGGTCGTCAGTGCCGCAATCCGGCTCCTGGAGAACAGCCGCACCAGTCTGGATCAGTTGTGTGAACACATCCAAGGGCCGGACTTCCCTACGGAGGCCGAAATTGTGACGCCGGCGGAGGAGATCCGTGAGGTGTACCGCACGGGTTATGGATCGATACGCCAGCGTGCGGTATGGCGAGAAGAGGGCGCCGATATCGTTATCGGGGCGCTGCCCTACCAGGTATCCGGGGAGCGCGTCATCGAACAGGTCGCGACCCAGATGACGTCCAAGAAACTGCCGATCGTTGATGATATTCGTGATGAGTCAGATCACGAAAATCCCACCCGGATCGTGATCGAACCCCGGTCCAACCGGGTGGATAAAACAGCGCTCATGGATCACCTCTTTGCCACAACATCGCTGGAGCAGAGTTACCGGGTCAACATGAACATGATCGGCCTTGATGGCCGGCCCAAAGTATTTGATCTGAAAGGTGCGCTTAAGGAGTGGCTGGATTTCCGGATCGCTACCGTGAAGCGGCGTTTTGAGTTCCGGCTCGACCGGGTGCTTAAGCGTCTGCATATTCTCGACGGACTCCTGATCGCTTATCTCAATATTGATGTCGTGATCAAGATCATCCGCCAGGAAGAGGAACCGAAAAAGATCCTGATGAAGCGTTTCAAGCTGACCGATATCCAGGCGGAGGCGATTCTCGAACTGAAACTGCGGCATCTGGCCAAACTCGAAGAGATGAAAATCAACGGCGAGCAGCAGGAACTCGCCCGGGAAAAGGCGGAACTTCAGAAGATTCTGAAGTCGCGCGACCGGCTCAAGAAAGTCGTTGGCAAGGAACTGCTGGCTGACGCCGAGGACTTTGGGGATGATCGCCGCTCGCCGCTGGTCCTCCGGGAGGTCGCGCAGGCGCTCAGTGAGACTGCGCTGATTCCATCGGAACCCATCACGGTCGTACTTTCGCGCAACGGATGGATCCGCTCTGCCAAGGGTACGGACATTGATCCCCGGGAACTTGCCTACCGCGGTGATGACGGCTATCTGCATTCGGGTCCCGGGCGGACCAACCAGCCCCTGCTGTGCATCGATTCGACGGGACGGGTGTACGGTCTTCGCTCCCATGAACTGCCGTCAGCCAGGAGCCTCGGCGAACCTGTGGCGAAGCAATTGAAACCGCCTGCAGGCGCCACCTTCTGCGGCCTCATGATCGGTGAGAACAGTAGCCGTTACCTCCTTGCTTCGGATGCGGGATACGGCTTTGTGGCTACGCTGGAAGATCTGCTTACCCGAAATAAGTCAGGCAAGGCGGTCCTCAGCGCGCGTGGGGCGGGCGTGCTGGCACCGCAGCGGGTCTTTGAGTATGAGGATGACTGGGTAGCTGCGATTACCGACACAGGACGCCTCTTGATTTTCCCGCTCGCTGAGTTGCCGCTACTGCCAAAGGGTAAGGGGGTCAAGCTGATCAATATTCCGGGCGCACGACACAAGGCAGGTGAAGAGAAACTGGCCGGCGTCGCGGTGTTTCGTGAGGGCGATGCGCTGCGCCTTTATGCCGGAAAACAGAATATGCGCCTTAAGCCGTCAGACATCGATACCTTCGCGGGCTCCCGGGCCCAGAGAGGCCGGGTGCTGCCTCGGGGTTACCAGCGTCCGACAGCAATCGAAACGATTCCCGCGTGACCGGTCCCCTGATCTGACGTGGCAGCAAGACCAGCGTCTGTGAAGATCAGTGTTCGCCCATCGTCCCGTCCGACGCTAGGACCCACTGAGCCACTCTATCAGCGGGTGCCGACGATCGCTGACGACGGTACCGTCTACAGCGACTTCATGGTGCTGATACCGGGGATGCGCGATTTGCCCAAAGCCGAGTTTGCTGACCGGGTTGCAGGACTGCAGGCGGTGCTTGGCCGCTACGATCAGGTGGTATTTGCAGACCTTAATGTCAGGCTGAACCTGCTGTGGGTGACAATGATTCCCGAACTCGGCCTGATTCCGGACATGGTCAGCGCACTTCGCCAGAGAGTACCGGAAGTCCGGCTCGTCGGGCACGAGTGAACCGACAGGGTTAACTGCAGCGCACCTAAAAGGGCAGTGCCAATTTCGGACGCAGCGCTAGTATCTGCTCCCGGTAGAGGTTCTGAATCCGCCGGAGCGCCGGCTCGGTGTCGGCTTCAAAGCGCAGAATCACCGTGGGCGTGGTGTTGGATGCCCGGGCGAGGCCAAACCCGTCTTCAAAGTCGACGCGGACACCATCGATATTGCAGAGCTCTCCGCCAGAAAAATCACCTTGCGCAACCAGTTCTCTGATCAGCGCGTGATGTTCTCCTTCTTGCATCTCAATACGGAGCTCCGGCGTGTTGACGGTATCGGGGATTTCGGCAAACACGGCGCTGGGCAGTCTGGAATCATCCGAGAGCACCTCGCATAGTCGCGCGGCGGCATAAAGCGCGTCGTCAAAACCGTACCAGCGCTCTTTGAAAAAGAGATGCCCGCTCATCTCGCCGCCGAAGGCGCCTCGGGTTTCGCGTAGCTTGGCTTTGATAAACGAATGCCCGGTCTTCCACATCAGGGCTTCGCCTCCCGCCTGCTCAATGGCCTGGGGCAGCAGTCTCGTGCATTTGACGTCATAGATAATTCTGGCACCCGGGTTTCGTGAGAGGATGTCGCGGGCAAAAAGAATCATCTGGCGATCCGGCCAGATGACCTGACCCGTGTCAGTCACCACGCCCAACCGATCGCCGTCACCGTCAAACGCGAGTCCCAGATCGGCCTTTTCGTGATGCACGGCTTCGATGAGCGGCGCAAGATTGTCCGCAACGCTGGGATCGGGGTGGTGATTGGGAAAAGTACCGTCAACCTCGCTGAAGAGTTCAATGACATCACACCCGATATCGCGCATCAACTGAGGGGCTGCCATGCCGGCGACGCCGTTGCCGCAGTCGGTCACGACCCGAAGGGGTCGTTTCATCCGGATATCCCCAACAACACGGTTTACATATTCACGAACAACATCCTGCGCACGTCGTTCCCCAACGCCCACGGCAAAATCCTGATCTTCGATCCGCTGACGCAGGTCCTGTATGCGGTCGGCAGCCAGGGTGTGGGTACCGATCATCACCTTAAGCCCGTTGTAGTCGGGTGGGTTGTGACTGCCGGTTACTGAAACAGCCGAACCAATCTTGAGCGCATGAGTCGCAAAATAGGTCAACGGGGTAGGCACCATGCCGATGTCCACGGCATGGCAGCCGGTGGCACAGATGCCATCCATCAGGGCAGAGGCGATCGCGGGGCCCGATAATCGGCCATCCCGACCGACCACCACCGCGTTATCGCCGGCAGCCAGCGCCTCTGTGCCAATGGCCCGGCCAATCTGCTCAACGATGCCCGGAGTCAGTGACTGTCCGACGATACCGCGGATATCGTAGGCCTTGAAGATCTCGGGGTGGGGGAGGCTCATAGGTGGGGGATTGTAGCCTCAGATTGAGGCAATCCAACGTATGCTGGACACTAACCTGCGTATCGTTTAGCCTTTTACCGGGGAAGTAAAGACCTTCCAAGATCCTATTTTCAAAAAGGAGGAGAACAGTGACCAAAAGTAAAGAATTCATCGCCCGGCTTCAGGATGGGCAGTTCACCCGACGTCAGGCAATCAAAGCGCTGGGTGCCATGGGATTTGCCGTTGGCGCTGTGCCGCTGGGCGTGCGTTCTGCACTCGCTGGCGACAACGCCACGT
>CAYSMI010000001.1:23241-59112 GCA_964432165.1 uncultured Acidiferrobacter sp. | reverse complement strand
GTCAGTTTCAATGACGCTTTGTACGTTTTGATTCCAATCACCACAGGTCGCGCCTTATGTATTGCTCCCTAGCCAATTCCGGTTCTGGCGAGTCTGCGTACCTTGGAAAAATGCCTGGTCAGATCCTCAAGACGGCAACTTGCATTGAGACCGCTAGTATGGGGCATCACGTAGACCGGCGAACTGCCGATCCGTTGATCCTGAAGACCGGGCATCGCCTTCTTCTCGACTACCGCCCTCCAAGCACTCAGGCCAACAAAACAGACAATTGTGGGTTTAAGCCATTTGACCAAGCGGGAGACCCGGGCAAACCCTTCTTCGAATTCGCTATGACTGACTTCATCTGCCCTTCGCGTCGTTCTGCGGACAAGATCTGTAAAGCCTACGCCGTGCTCAGATAGTGCGCGGCGGGGATCACGGTCTACGCTCACAAGACCTGCGCCCAGGGCAGCCGGCCAGAAGCGGTTACCAGGCCGGCCATAGGGGATCCCCGAGTCTGCTGAATACGGGCTCGGATTGAGCCCCACGATCAGGATCGACATGCCGGGCCCTACTGAATCCGGCAGACTCTGAAGGCGTTCGAGCGTGATGGTTGCACGCCCGTCCCGGAACACACATCTGCTGTGCAAACCAAATCCTGCGCCTACCACCAGATCCACAGCCCGTTGGGCTGACCAGGCGCGTGAGGGCCTGGGAGACAACCGGGCCTTAATGCGCTCACCCACCGGAAGACTCTGATGGAGTCTGGCCAGATGCCCTGGCAAATAAATGACGCTCTTGCCGTTTCCAATGCTTGTAGCTTGGTTCGCCGCCATCAGCTAAAGTGCTCTTGTTAGTAAAGGCACTTTGCATCGTGCCGAAGGAGGCATTCGGTGAACTTTCAACATCTTTCGGAATTCCGGATCTCTGGCTGACGATCACATCGTTGCGTAGTCCCAGTAAGCACGTATCGGGTTCCAGAAAAAAGGCCGGCTGAGCCGACCTTTCTCTTTTTCTGTCCTAGATTTGTCTTGAGATCAGCTGAAGGCATTAAAGGCAATGATCGTCTGGGTATCCCGGATTCCAGCAAGGACTTGAAGGCGCTGGTTGACGAAATGGCCCACGTCCTCGCCGTCACCGACATAGCATTTGGCAAGCAGATCATAAGGGCCCGAGATTGAGTACACCTCGGACACCCCATCCACCTCTACCAGTGACTGTGCCACTTGGTAGGCCTCGCCAAGTTCGCATTTCACCTGTACAAAAATTGTCTGCATGGTCTCCCGCTCCTTCTCAGTCCTGCCCCGAAAACTGCTGGGTATAGGCCGCAAGCTCCTCCAGTTTGGCGTGCCCGGCTTTGCTTTTCAGAATCTCCCGCGCGCGCTCAATACCATTCTCAAGAGAATCCGCCAGATCAGCCGCATAGATCGTCGCGCCGGCGTTAAGCGCCACCATATCGCCGGCTGACCCGGGCTCGCCACCGAGCACAGACCGGATCATCTGAAAGCTCTCCTCGGCGTCCCCTACGACCAGCGCATCGAGCGGCTGGCGCTCGATACCAAACTGCTCGGGTGTGATCACGTAATCCTCAATGTGTCCATCGCGCAATTCCGAGACATGGGTATCTGCCGCAATGCTGATTTCATCAAGGCCATCATCTGAACACACCACCAGGGTGTGGACACTGCCGAGGTTGGCAAAGGCCTCGGCCAGCGGGTGGACCCAGGCCTTGTTAAATACCCCGACCAACTGCCAGCGCGCACCCGCCGGGTTGGTCAGCGGCCCAAGCAGGTTAAACAATGTCCGGACTCCGATTTCCCGCCTGGGGCCTACCGCATGGCGGGTGGCACCATGATGGGTGGGTGCAAACATGAACCCGATTCCCACGGCGTCAATAGTCTCGGCAACCTGCTCCGGAGAAAGCGTGATATTGACCCCGGCGGCTTCCAGGGCATCGGCGCTTCCCGACTTCCCGGTGGCCGCACGGTTGCCATGTTTGGCCATCACGGCACCGGCAGCACACGCGACCAGCGCCGATGCTGTTGAGACATTGAAAAGACTCGCGCCGTCGCCTCCTGTGCCCACAGAATCTGCCACCTGCTCGGCCTTGACGTTGACCCGGGCGGCAAACTCGCGCATCACGGTCGCGGCCCCGGTCAGCTCCTCGACGGTCTCACCCTTGATGTGCAGCGCCGTGAGAACCGCGCCAATCTGCGCAGGCGTCGCATCGCCGCTCATGATGATGCGCATCACCTCGCCCATCTCTTCGTGGCTGAGGTGCTCGCCCCGGGCGACTTTCCGGATTGCGTCTGACAGGTTCATGGTTTCACTTTACACCAGTATAGCGAGTGCCTAGGGCAACAGAAGTGTAGCGCCCGTGGTCCGTCGGCCTTCAAGGGCTTCATGTGCCCGCTGCGCCTCCGAGAGCGGATACTCCTGATTGATATCTGCCTTGACGGCACCGCTTTGCAGCACATCGAAAAGTTCCGAAGCGCAATGGAGCAGATCCTCGCGGCTCGCGGTGTAGTTAAAGAGCGTCGGACGCGTCAGGAAAAGCGAGCCTTTTCCCGACAACGCTCCCGGATCAAAAGGCTCGACCTTGCCGGAGCTTTGCCCAAAAAGGACCAGCGTTCCACGGATCCTGAGGCAGTCGAGACTCTGGTGGAAGGTATTGCGACCCACAGAGTCATAGACCGCGTCGACACCTTTGCCATCTGTCAGTTCCTGGACCCGATCGACGAAGTTCTCCTCGTTGTAGAGGACGGTATGGGTGCAGCCATGGGCACGGGCGAGCTCCGCCTTTTCTTCCGAGCCAACGGTGCCGATCATGGTCACGCCAAGGTGTTTGGCCCACTGACAGGCGATAAGCCCGACGCCGCCCGCAGCAGCATGGAACAGGACGGTGTCCCCCGCTTTGAGGGCGACGGTGCTTCGCAGCAGATACTGCACGGTCATACCCTTCAGCATCATGGCGGCCGCGACCCGGTCATCGATTCCCTCAGGCAGTCGCACGACACGGTCTGCGGCCATGACCCGCGACTGCGAATAAGCGCCGAGCGGTTGGGCGGCATAGCCCACGCGATCACCCGGGACGAGGTCTGTGACCTCTTCGCCGACGGCTTCGATTACACCCGCCCCCTCCAGTCCCGGCGTAAAGGGCAATTGCGGTGCGGGATACACCCCGCTTCTGAAGTAAACATCGATGTAGTTGAGCCCTACCGCGGTATGACGCAGCAGGATCTCTGACGGGCCGGGGCTTGGAACCTCCTCGGCTTCCCACCGCATGACCTCGGGACCACCGGTCTCGCTGACTCTGATGACGTGATTCATGACATTCCTGCTCGTGTCAGCGCCCGAGTTTCCGGCGCCGTGCAAAGGGCGGCATTTTATACCGCCTGCAATTCTGTCTGGCTAGTTACGACTCACCGAAGTTGCTGGTTACCTCAACAAAGGTGTCGGCGAAGAAGCCGTTGAAATGGGTACGACACGCCGCCCCATAGGCGCCGATCCGGTCGAACTCGATCCAGTCGCCCTCCTCAAGGTCCACCGGAAGACTGACCCTGCGCGGGAATATGTCGAGCGAATCGCAGGTGGGTCCGTAGAGCGTGTATTCCTGTTGTTCGCTCGAGAAGTTCCGTATGGCCACGGGCCGCACCGGCAGATGCAGGTTGTATTTCTCTTCGATGAAACTGCCGTACATGCCGTCATTGAGATACAGCGCATCGTCCTTGCGCAGGTGCACCTGGGTGATCAGCGACTCCCCATCTACGCACAGTGCCCTTCCCGGCTCACACATGACAGCGCAGTTATCCGGCACTGAAAGCCCCGAGAGTCCCTGCCGGATGCTCGCAAAATAACTTTCCATCTGTTGGCCCATGGAGTTCAGGTATTCGCCCGGAAACCCTCCGCCAACATCAATACAGACCGGGCTCACGCCAACTCCACGGATGACCTCATCGGCGAGTTGCAGCCCTTGCACAAATCCCTCGCCATCAAGGCATTGGGAGCCCACATGAAAAGCGACGCCGTACCGGTAGCCGTGGCCCAGGGCCGCTTTTGATAGGGCGACCGCTTCGGCGACCGGAGCGCCGAACTTGCTGGAAAGCTCATAAACCGCACCTTCGTAATGAATCGCCACCCGCACCACAATCACCGTATCAGGGCTTTTCGGGATAATCTGCGCAATCTTCTCGAGCTCGGTCACATGGTCCACGACGTAGTGATTGACGCCGTAAACCTCGTGCGCCGAGCGGATCGCTGCGCGGCTTTTGACGGGATGCATAAAGTAGCTCGTCGCCCCGGGCAGCTGCTCGGCTACTAAGGCAACCTCGGCTAAGGATGCGGTGTCAAAGTGGCGAATCCCCGCATCGAAAAGAGTCTTGAGCATATGCAGTTCGGGGTTACACTTCACCGCATACAGGACGTCTCCGGGAAATCCCGCCAGAAACTGCTTCGCCACCGCACTGATGTGGTGGCGGCGGACACAAAACACCGGATAACTCGGTTCCAGATTTGCGACGACCTCCTCGGCAGACGCATAAACCGGGAGACGGGTATGTGGGCGCACAACAGCATCCATGGCGATGTAGGTGCTCGGTCGAATTTAGTGGGCGTGATTTTGACACAATGACTATCATAAATCCGGAAAGCCATCCGTCAGATCAACAGAGCCGGCTATTGGGATCGAAGGCACTGCAGGGCGTCTGCGTCCTGGGTCATCTTTCCAACGACTGGGCATCGGCGGCCATCTGGCTTCTTGCACCCGCGATTGGTCTTGCGCTTGAACTTAGACCTTCCGAGATTGGCCTCTTGCTCACGATTCATTCGATTGGTGCATCGCTTGCATACTTTCCGGCCGGTATTCTGGCGGACCGGGTTCGCTCCCAAGGCGCTCTACTCCTGGGAACCTTCTGGTGGGTCACGCTCGGCTATCTGCTGGCATCGGAAGCGCCGGGATTCTGGTCTCTTGCAGTCCTGCTCGCTATCGGCGGCATGGGTGATGCGGCCTGGCATCCGATTGCGACCGGCATGCTGGTACGGCAAATGCCGCAACAGCGCGGACAGGCGCTCGGTGTTCATGCCATTGGCGGAACGCTCGCCGAAGTCTTTTCTCCACTCATGGTGGGCTTCCTACTGGCCATGCTCGACTGGCAGCAGGTTCTGCAGTTCTCGGTACTTCCGGCTGCATTGATGGGGACTATCTTCTTTTTCCTGTTCCGGCGCATTCCGTCCAGGCACGTCAGCACGGCCCTGACCAAGAGCGACCTCCTTGTGTTCATTTCCCAGTGGCGGAGTCGGACGGGGCTGCTTCTGGTTGCGGGGATTGCAACCTACAACATGGCGCTGATCGCACTGATGACCATGATGCCGTTCTATTCACAGCGCGTTTTCGGATTCAGTCCGGCAGAAACGGGCGTCGCATTTGCCCTCGCCATGCTGGCTGGGGCGATTGGCCAGCCAGTGGTAGGGCGACTTTCGGACCGGCGTGGGCGCTTCGGTATTTTTGCAGCCTGTTCGGTGGTAGCGGCGGTCATGGCCGGGTCCGTACTGGTGCTGGATGCACCGCTAGCGACCATCGGGGTACTCGTGGGTGCCATGGCGATTCTGGTCACGATCCGCTCAGGCGTCCTTGCAATGGCCGTGGATTATTCGAGTAAGCACGAGGCTACATCAATGGGATTTGTATTCGTGGTACTGGATGGCGTGGGCGCCCTTGGAGCGGTGCTTGCCGGCCTGATTGGAGATTTCAGCCTGGTGGCAAGTTTCGGGTTCGCCGGGATGCTCTCGCTCTTTGCGGTGGGCTTTATTGCGATGGCGCGACGCCAGGCCTGACCGGCATCGACGGATGCACCCCGTAAACTGTTTCCAGTATACTGTATATTTATACAGTATACTGGATTACTTTCATGTCCGGCTATGCCGAACTGCACTGCATATCAAATTTCACCTTTTTAAGGGGTGCCTCGCACCCTGGCGAACTGGTCCAAAGGGCTTTTGAACTTGGGTACCGCGCGCTTGCCCTGACCGACGAGTGCAGTATTGCCGGAGTTGTCAGAGCGCATACTGCGGCCCGTGAACTGGGCCTGCACCTCATTATCGGCAGTGAATTCACCCTGGAGAACGGCGACAGGCTGGTTCTCCTGGTTATGAACCGGGAGGGCTACCGCGAGTTAACACGACTGATTACCGCGTCTCGCCGGCATGCAGCGAAGGGTCACTACCGCCTCAGCGCCAATGACCTTTGTACAGATTCCCTTCAAAACTGTCTTGCGCTGGTTGTCAGTGACCCTGCGCCGGCATCAGAAGGCGTACTGGCGTCACGTTATCAGGCACTTTTTCAGCATACCCGGCGTATGCAGAAACTGATGCCCGGCAGGATCTGGCTTGCGCTTGAGCAGCCAGGCTATGGCAGTGACCATATCCATCGGCAGTCTCTGCAGGATTTGTCACAAAAAACCGGCGTGCCTTTGGTTGCAGCCGGAAATGTGCATATGCACATCCGGGTGCGTCAGTCCCTGCAGGACACACTGTCTGCAATACGGTGTCAAAAACCCGTCGCCGCCATCAAGCACGCACTTGCGCCCAACGCAGAGCGACACCTCAAAACCCAAGCGGTCCTGGAGCGCATTTATCCACGCTCTCTTCTGGATGAAAGCATAAAGATTGCGGATCGGTGCCGCTTCTCGCTGGATGAACTGCACTATCGCTACCCCTGTGAGCTGGTACCGGATGACTTGAGCCCCGCGCAGTATCTTCGTCAACTGGTCGACTCGGGTATCCAAAAGCGCTGGCCGGACGGACCCGCTGGAAAAGTGAGCCGCCAGATTGAGCATGAACTCAGCCTGATTGCCGAACTGGGTTACGAAGGCTACTTCCTGACGGTCTACGATATTGTCTGCTTTGCGAGGTCCCGAAACATTCTCTGTCAGGGTCGTGGCTCGGCAGCAAATTCAGCGGTGTGCTTTGCCCTGGGGATTACCGAAGTCGATCCGACGCACATGGAGATCCTGTTTGAACGCTTCGTCTCACGTGAGCGTAACGAGCCGCCGGACATTGATGTGGACTTTGAGCACGAGCGGCGCGAGGAAGTCATGCAATATGTCTACCGGCGCTACGGACGACACCGGGCCGCACTGACCAGCGCAGTGATCACTTACCGCTCCCGCAGCGCGGTACGCGATGTCGGGCAGGCGCTGGGTCTGTCGCAGGATCAGATCGAGCGTCTCGCCGGAAACCGTATCTGGTGGCAGAACAATCAGGTCGTACCACGTCACGTACAGGAAATCGGTCTTGACCCAAACGCTCCGGTGCTGCGCCAGGTACTGACACTTATCCAACAGCTGATCGGTTTTCCCCGTCATCTGTCCCAGCATTCCGGGGGCTTTGTGATCTCCCACGAACCCCTGTGCGATCTGGTGCCTATCGAAAATGCCGCCATGGCCGAGCGGACCGTCATCCAATGGGATAAAACCGATATCGACATCCTTGGCCTGCTTAAAGTCGACTGCCTGGCGCTGGGTATGCTGAGCGCAATTCATCGTGCGCTCGATCTGATGCGCAAGCACCGTGGCACCGAGATGACCATGGCGACCGTACCCACAGAAGATTTAAAGGTCTACCGGATGATCAGCAATGCCGACACGGTCGGGGTCTTCCAGATTGAATCACGCGCCCAGATGGCCATGCTGCCCCGCCTTCGGCCGCGTTGCTTTTACGACCTGGTGATTGAGGTGGCTATTGTCCGTCCAGGGCCAATTCAGGGTGACATGGTGCATCCCTATCTCAGGCGCCGTAATGGTGAAGAGGCTGTCGTCTATCCCAGTGAAGCGGTTCGGGAAGTACTGGAACGCACCCTGGGTGTCCCAATCTTCCAGGAGCAGGTCATCAAACTGGCAATGGTTGCAGCCGGCTTCACACCAGGAGAGGCTGACGGTCTGCGCCGGGACATGGCAGCCTGGAAGCGTCATGGTGGACTGGGTCACTATGAGGAGCGGCTGATCCGGGGTATGCGCGAGCGTGGCTACAGCGAGGACTTTGCACGACGCATCTATCAGCAGATTCTGGGGTTTGGTGAATACGGTTTTCCCGAATCACACGCGGCCAGTTTTGCATTGATGGTATATGTGTCTGCGTGGTTCAAATGCCACGAACCTGCCATATTTACCTGCGCCCTGCTGAACAGCCAGCCGATGGGTTTTTATTCTCCCTCCCAACTGGTGCAGGATGCGCGCCGCCATGGTGTCAGCATCCGGCCGGTTGACGTCACGAAGAGCGAATGGGACTGCGCTATCGAGCCCGTCAATGGGGATCTGGCACTGCGCCTGGGGTTAAGAATGGTCAAGCACCTCAGCCATGCTGGTGCGGCACGTTTGACTGCAGCCCGACAGCGACAACCTTTTGCCAGTCTTGAAGACCTTGCTCACCGCGCTGCCCTGGATAAAGGGGATCTCCAGGCACTGGCTGGCGCTGACGCTTTATCAACTCTGATACAGGGGCATCGGCGCCAGGCAGCGTGGGCCGCAGGCGGTGTTGAGAAATCCTCACCGGTATTCCCGACGCCACGTATCCGTGAAGCCGTACCCATGCTGCGCGCACCACATGCGGGTGAGTCGGTATGCGCGGATTACGCCAGTATAGGACTGACACTGGGTCCGCATCCCCTGGCTTTGCTACGCCAACAACTCCAGTCTTTGGGTGTCATCACGAGCGCTGATATCGGTCGATCACAAAATGGACATTATGTATACACCGCCGGGATCGTCACGACGCGGCAAAAACCATCGAGTGCAAATAATGTCACCTTTGTGACGCTTGAGGATGAAACCGGCAATATCAACCTGGTGGTCTGGCAACGGCTGGCAGAGCGCCAGCATCAGGTGCTGGTCGGGTCACAGCTGCTTGGGGTGCGTGGCCAGATCCAAAGAGAGGGCCAGGTGATTCATGTGATTGCCCATCACCTCAAAGACTACACGGCACTGCTGGGAAACCTCACTACCCGGAGCCGGGACTTTCAATAAACGCCGGTATTCACAGCCAAACTACCCCGGAGCGCCCGGGTCCTAATCGAGATTAAAGGTGATCCCGTTCGCTGCGCAGGCGGCCTGCACCGTATTGCGCAAAAGACATGCTATGGTCATCGGCCCAACACCTCCGGGCACGGGTGTGATCGCACCGGCAACGGATTGTGCCGAGGCGTAATCCACATCACCCACCAGGCGGGTTTTTCCTTCATCTCCTTCTACGCGATTGATACCGACATCAATCACCGTGGCCCCGGGCTTGATCCAGTCGCCGGGTATCATTTCCGGTCGACCCACCGCCGCCACCAGGATGTCCGCCTCGCGGCAGACTCCTGGGAGGTCCTGTGTACGGGAATGCGCGATGGTGACGGTGCAGCTCTCGGCCAGCAGCAAGGCTGACATTGGTTTGCCCACAATGTTGGATCGACCCACCACCACCGCGTTTTTTCCGCTCAGGTCTTTGAGCTCATCTTTGAGCAGCATCATACAGCCAAGCGGAGTGCAGGGAACCAGCCCCGGCGCCCCGGTTGCCAATCGGCCGACATTGATCAGATGAAAGCCATCTACGTCTTTGTCTGGATCGATGGCATTAATCACCGCATGAGAATCAATCTGCGAGGGCAAAGGCAGTTGAACCAGAATTCCATGAACATTGGGGTCATCGTTCAGCTTGGAAATCAGCGCGAGCAGTTCTTCCTGGCCGGTGGCCTCTGACAATTTGTGTTCGTAGGAATTCATCCCGGCTTCCAGTGTCTGTTTACCCTTGTTACGCACGTAAACCTGGCTCGCCGGGTCTTCACCCACCAGCACCACGGCCAGCCCGGGCGTCAGGCCGTGATCGCGCTGCAGGGCGCTGATCGCCTCACCGACGCGCGCTCTCAGTCCCTGCGCGAATGCCTTACCATCGATTTTTTTTGTCATTGTGATTCCTGTCTTCAGGCCGCACTCACCCGCACGGCACAGTACTTAACCTCTGCGATTTTTCCCACAGGGTCGAGCGCAGCATTGGTCAACAGGTTCGCTGCTGCTTCGTGGTAACAAAAGGGAATAAAGACCTCTCCCTGACGCATTCCCCGATCCGCACGGGCAAGCGCAACCACCTCACCGCGCCTTGAAGTGACCCGGATCGACTCCCCCTCTGCGACCCCGACCTGCTCAAGGTCGTCGGGGTGTGCACTGACCACCGGGTCAGGCTCGATCGCGTCAAGTACTCGCGACCTTCGGGTCATAGATCCGGTGTGCCAGTGTTCCAGCTGACGGCCCGTGATCAGGACCAGTGGATAGTCCTTGTCCGGGAGTTCGTTGGCACTCTCGGGACTTGCCGGCACGAACCGGCCGCGTCCATCATTCGTCGGGAAGGCGTCCTGAAAGACCACCCCTTGCCCCGGATCATCGTCACCTGCACAGGGATAGGTGATGCTGTGCTGAGCCTGAAGCCTTTGCCATGACATACCGGCGATACTCGGCATGGCACCGCGCATTTCATTAAACACCGCCTCGACACTGTCATAGCGCCAGTCAAGATTGAGGCGTTTGGCGATCTCCTCGATGATCCACATGTCCTGGCGCGCCTCACCCGGGGGTTCCAGCGCCTGACGGCCCACCTGCACACGCCGGTCGGTATTCGAAAAAGTGCCTGTCTTTTCAGGAAAAGCCGAGGCAGGCAGCAGAATATCTGCATAGGCGGCCGTCTCTGTCAGAAAGATGTCCTGCAGCACAAGGTGGTCAAGCGCAGCAAGTCCTGCCCGCGAATGATTGAGGTCCGGATCAGACATGGCGGGATTCTCACCCATGATGTACATGCCCCGGATCTTCCCCTCACAGGCTTGGTCCATGATTTCCACCACGGTCAGCCCGGGTGTGTCATCAAGATCCGCCTTCCAGTAATCCGAGAAGAACGCGGCGGCTTCTTCGTTATCCACCCGTCGGTAATCGGGGAACATCATTGGGATAAGGCCGGCATCCGATGCGCCCTGGACGTTGTTCTGTCCGCGTAAAGGATGCAGGCCGGTTCCGGGTCGGCCGATATTCCCGGTCATCAGCGACAGCGCGATCAGGCAGCGGGCGTTATCGGTACCATGCACATGCTGTGAAATCCCCATTCCCCAGAAGATGATTGAAGCCTTGGACGAGGCGTAAGCACGGGCGCAGGCGCGGATCACCTCGGCATCAATACCGCATATCGGCGCCATCTCCTCGGGACTGAATTGCCCGACTTTTTCACGCAGTTCGTCAAAATCACGCGTCCGAGCCTCGATGAAGGCCTGATCGGTAAGTCCTTCTTCGACAATGGTATGGATCATGGCGTTCAGCAGGGCGACATCGGTATCTGCGCGGAACTGCAGAAAATGATCCGCATGACGGGCAAGTTCGGTCCGGCGTGGATCCATAACGATCAGGGTCGCGCCACGCCGGGCCGCATTCTTGATGAAGGTCGCCGCGACGGGGTGGTTTCCGGTTGGATTTGCACCGATCACCACGATGACCTCTGCGTGTGCCGCATCCTCGACCTGGTTTGAAACCGCGCCCGAGCCGATGCCTTCCAATAGCGCTGCTACTGAAGAGGCGTGGCATAGCCGGGTACAGTGGTCAACGTTGTTGGTGCCAAATCCGGTACGTACGAGTTTCTGGAAGAGATAGGCCTCTTCATTACTGCCCTTGGCCGATCCAAAACCGGCCAATGCCTGCGGGCCGTCAGCGTCGCGGATTTTCCGAAGGCCGCTTGCCGCCTGGTCCAGCGCCTCTTCCCAGGACACCGTTTTGAACATCTTCTCGGGCTGATGGGGATCAAAATGCTCGCTGAGGCCCTTGGGTACCCCTTCCCGGCGGATCATCGGCTGGGTCAGCCGGTCGGGATGATCGACATAGTCAAAACCGTAACGGCCCTTAACGCACAGGCGGCCCTTATTGGCGGGCCCGTCACGGCCTGTGACGTAGCGGATGCGGTTGTCTCTGACATGGTAGGTGAGGAGACAGCCCACACCACAGTAAGGACAGACCGAGTCTACTTTGTGGTCAATTGTCTCCATGCCGACTTCGCCTGCAGGCATCAGCGCGCCGGTGGGGCAGGCCTGGACACATTCACCGCATCCAACGCAGGAGCTCGCACCCATCGAATCATCGAGATCAAACACAATTTGGGCGTGCGCCCCGCGGTGTGCGAGGCCGATGACATCGTTCATCTGCTCCTCACGGCAGGCGCGGACACACCGGGTGCACTGGATGCAGCTTTCGAGGTTGACTGCGATAGCCGGATGCGAGACATCCTCCAAGGGTTGGCTGCGACCACCGAAGCGGCTGCGCTTGAGTTCATAGCGCTCGCACCAGTGATCAAGCTCTGACTCCTGTGTATGGCTCGCATCACCGACCTCGCCCCGCAACAGTTCCAGCACAAGAGACTGTGACCGGCGGGCCCGCTCATTATCACTGGACACCGTCATCCCTTCGGTCGGAGCACGACAACATGAAGGTGCCAGCACACGCTCGCCCTCGATCTCAACAACACAGGCCCGGCAGTTGCCGGCGGTCGCTAACCCATCCGCATAGCACAGGTGCGGAATATCGACTCCGTTACGTCTTGCTGCCTGCAGGATGGTCTCGTCTGACGCCGCCGTCAGCGGCTGATTATTGAGGGTGAAGCTGACTCCACCGGGAGTGTGTGTAGCCGTAGTCACTGACTTTCAACCTCGTGCGGAAAATATTTGATCGTACACCGGATAGGATTAGGCGCCGCCTGTCCCAGGCCGCAGATCGACGCATCTTCCATGACTGTGGCGAGTTCTTCAAGCAGCACCTGATCCCAGACAGGATGCTTCATCAGCTCGGTGGCCCGGTCGCAGCCCACCCGGCAGGGTGTACATTGCCCGCAGGACTCGTGGGCGAAGAACTTCAGGGTATTCAATGCCGCGTCCCGCACCTGGTCCTGATCAGAGAGCACCATTACGGCAGCGGAACCGATAAAACACCCGTGCGGCTGAAGGGTGTCAAAGTCGAGCGGTTCATCAGCGAGTTCTGCCGGCAGAATGCCGCCCGAGGCGCCGCCCGGAAAGTAAGCGTAAAGCGAGTGACCTTCCAGCATTCCGCCGCAAAATTCATCAATCAGTTCGCGCAGACTGATCCCTGCGGGTGCCAGATGGACTCCCGGCTTCTTGACGCGCCCACTGACAGAAAATGAACGCAGGCCTTTTCTGCCGCGCCGACCCTGGCCGGCAAACCACTCGGATCCTTTATCGACAATGTCTCTCACCCAGTAGAGCGTTTCGCAGTTGTGCTCCAGCGTCGGACGGCCAAACAGCCCCACCTCGGCAACATACGGCGGACGCAATCTTGGGAGCCCACGCTTGCCCTCAATGGACTCGATCATGGCTGACTCTTCTCCGCAGATGTAGGCGCCCGCGCCACGGCGGACGATAAGTTCCGGTAGCGGCTTTTCGAACCCCGCTTTCAGTTCTGCAATAGCCTCGTTCAGAATCTCGATAACCCCGGGATATTCATCCCGGACATACAGGTAACAACTGTCGATTCCCACCACCTGTGCGGCGATGAGTACGCCTTCCAGAAATCGGTGCGGATCGCGTTCAAGGTAATAGCGGTCCTTGAAGGTCCCCGGTTCCCCTTCATCTATGTTGACCGCCATCAGCCGGGGGGCTGGTTGATCCTTCAGAATCCGCCACTTGCGCCCGGCCGGGAATCCGGCGCCACCAAGACCCCGAAGACCCGAGGAATCAAGCTCATCGATGATCGACCCGGCGAGTTCCGGATCGTCCTGACAACGCATCGCCAACGCATACCCATCATCGGCACAGTAAGCGTCATACCGGACCCAATCCTCCGGCGTGTCAGGGCCGACCTGGCCCTGGTCCACGCAGGCAGATACCTTCGCAGAATTCGCATGCCCAACAGGGTGCTGGCCAACCACTGCAACGGGCGCCTCGTCACAGCGGCCGACACACGGCACCCGCTGGATACGCACCACTTCGCCAAACTGCGATTGGAGATCACTGATCAGCGCCTCCGCACCAAACAGGCTGCAGCTGACGGAATCGCAGACCCTAACCGTCAGAGACGGCGGGGCGGTCTCGCTATCTCGAACCACGTCGAAATGGTGATAAAAAGTCGCCACCTCATAAACCTCGGCCGGAGCCAACCGCAGTAAATCGGCCAATGCGACCAGATGCCGGGCGGACAGGTGCTGGTAGACGTCCTGAATCCGGTGCAGGCATTCGATGAGCTGATCCCGCCTGGGCTCGATTCCAGCGATGAGGGTACTGACCTCGACCTGTGCCGCCGGGTCCACCGCGTGACCCTTCGCTGCGCCTTTCGCTCGAGCTCGCCTCTGACCGGAGTTATTCATTTACTAAAGATGAGTTGCGCATCCCGTGAGATTTTACTGGGATGATGCGTCCGACATGATAGTCTGTTCAGATCGGATGATCACATCTGTCTGAAGCATGTGGTAGTCCGGATGCGTCATCAAAGCACCCGTATTTCCCTGACGAACGAGGCCATCCCGGAACGTCGCTGACGGTCGGAGTATAGGTATATGCCGACTACCAATTCTGATCCGGGTCGGCACATTTATTGTCTTTTGCCCGCATAATTAGGGCTGTGACAGAGTGCATGCCAAAACGGAGTCGGAGTCGGGATGCTTGAAGCACGCGCAATCAGCTGCGTTAAGGGCGATCGGCTTCTTTTTGAGAACTTCAACCTCCAGTTGCAACCCGGCGAGATTTGCCAGGTACACGGCAGCAACGGGGCGGGGAAAACCAGCCTTCTGCGGATTCTTTGTGGACTCAGCCTTCCGGACAGCGGCGAAGTCTTCTGGAACGGATCGTCCATCCGGCAGGACCCGGGTCAGTTCCACTGCGATCTCGCCTATATCGGGCACAGCTACGGACTCAAGATGGATCTGACGGCAAGAGAGAACCTCGCCTTCTCTTTGACCATGCAGTCAGCGTCAGCGGATGCCAGCATTGATGAAGCGATTGCAAGGGTTGGCTTGAGTGGTTCTGAAGGCCTCCTTTGCCGACTGTTATCTGCCGGTCAGCGGCGCCGGGTGGCAATTGCCCGTCTTTACCTGACCCGTGCCCTACTCTGGGTACTGGATGAACCGCTGGGCGCTATCGATGCTGACGGGGTGCAGGATATTGAAGCCGCTCTGGATGCTCACTTGGCCCAAAACGGAATGGTGATCCTGACGAGCCACCAGCCGATCTATCTTGAGCATGCAGCGGTTCGCGCTGTTCATCTGAGGAACTGACCGTGCCGAGCCTTACCACTGCATTCCTCGCCCTGATTCGCCGGGACGTCCGCCTTGTCGCCCGGCATTCCAGCGAAGTTGCGCACCCGGTGATATTTTTTGTCATTGTCGTTGCGCTGTTTCCGTTTGGCGTGGGTTCCGATCCGGTACTCCTTCGCACGATCGGTCCGGGCATCATCTGGGTGGCCGCGCTGCTGGCGACGCTGCTGGCGCTGGACGCATTGTTCCGTTCGGACTTTGACGATGGCACCCTGGAGCAGATGGTACTCAGCGGGCATCCTCTGGCGGTGCTCATCCTCGGCAAGGTATTCGTCCACTGGTGTGCCACCGGTCTGCCGCTTCTCGTCGCCACGCCGTTGCTGGGACTGCTCTTGGGAATGACCGGCGAACTCCAGTTGACCTTGCTGGCCGCTCTGGCACTCGGTACGCCAACCTTAAGTCTGATAGGCTCTGTGGGAACCGCGCTGACCGTGGGTATTCGCCGAAGCGGACTGTTGCTGACCTTGCTGGTCCTGCCACTCTATGTGCCCGTTCTGATTTTTGGTGCGAGTGTGGTGCTTGCTGCGGATGCTGGGCTACCCACAGCCGGGCATTTTTATTTCCTTGGCGCGATGATGGTGCTGGCGCTGGCGCTGGCGCCGCTCGCTGCGAGTGCCGCGCTTCGGATCAGTCTCAACTGACCGATCGGACTACTCGTCGGTGACGCAGCCCTCGCTGGCGGTCTTCACGTTCTTAATGTACTTGTACAGAGTGCCGCGGTTGGCTTTATATGGCGGCATCGTCCAGTTATCCCGACGCGTCTGCAACTCCCCTTCACTAAGCTCCACATCAATGGTATTGGCATCAGCATCCAGATGGATGACGTCTCCGTCCTGTACCAGGCCGATCGGCCCGCCTTCCTGGGCTTCCGGAACCACGTGACCCACAATGAAGCCGTGAGAACCTCCTGAGAAACGGCCGTCGGTAATCAGGGCAACGTCTGATCCAAGCCCCGCGCCCATAATGGCCGAAGTCGGAGTCAGCATCTCAGGCATCCCCGGACCCCCTTTGGGGCCTTCAAAGCGGATCACAATCACATCCCCTTTCTGGATTCGACCTTCCTCCAGGGCCTTCAGCATGGCTTCCTCACCGTCAAACACACGGGCCGGACCGCTGAACTGCCGGCCTTCCTTGCCGGTAATCTTGGCAACAGCGCCGCCGGGTGCAAAATTTCCTTTCAGAATCCTTATGTGCCCGGTCTCCTTGATCGGATCAGCCAGGCTATGGAAAACCTCCTGGCCATCAGAAAGATCCGGCAGTTGATCAAGATTTTCGGCCACGGTGTGGCCAGTCACCGTCATGCAGTCGCCGTTGAGCAGTCCTTCTGCCAGGAGGTACCGCATGACGGCGGGAACACCGCCCACGGTATGAAGATCTTCCATCACGTATCGACCACTCGGCTTCAGGTCCGCCAGAAAAGGAACCCGGTCGCTGACAGCCTGAAAGTCATCAATGCCTAGCGGTACATCGACTGCCCGCGCCATCGCAATAAGATGCAGTACCGCGTTGGTCGAACCGCCAAGCACCGACACCAGCACCATCGCATTTTCAAAAGCCTCACGGGTCATGATGTCTCGGGGGCGAAGATCGCGCTCCAGCAGATTCCTGACAGCGGCACCAACGCTGAGGCATTCACTTCGCTTCTGGTCGGTCGTCGCTGGGGCTGATGAACTGTAAGGCAGGGACATGCCCATCGCTTCGATCGCACTCGCCATGGTGTTAGCGGTATACATACCGCCACAAGCACCGGCACCCGGGCAGGCTTTGTCTACGATTTCCTGGCGCTCCTCGTCCGTGATCGCCTTGGCCAGGAACTGGCCATAGCTTTGGAATGCAGACACGATATCAACGACCTGCGATCCGGCGTGGCCCGGCCTGATGGTGCCTCCATAGAGCATCAGGGAGGGTCGATTGACGCGCCCCATACCGATCAGGCACCCCGGCATATTCTTGTCACACCCCGGGACCGTCACCAGCGCGTCATACCACTGCCCTCCCATCACGGTCTCGATGGAATCAGCAATCAGGTCACGGGACTGCAGTGAGTAACTCATGCCTTCCGTGCCCATAGAGATGCCGTCACTGACCCCGATGGTGTTGAAGCGCATAGCGATGAGATCTGCTTCACGGACTCCGGTTGCAATCTGGTCGGCGAGATCATTGAGGTGCATATTGCAGGGATTGCCTTCCCACCACATGCTGGCAATCCCAACCTGGGCCTTGTCCATGTCCTCCCGGGTCATTCCCGTGGCATACAGCATGGCCTGTGACGCCCCCTGAGACCGAGGCTGGGTAATCCTCGAACTCACCTTGTTCAGTTTCTCACTCATCGAAATCTCCGTTTGAAAATCCTTGTGAAACCTTGTACACCAGTCCGCACTTGGGGCGCCATATAAAAGCTCACGACTCGTTATCTGCAAACACCCGGTATGACTGCTCTCCAAGACCCGTGATCCCTAATCTGAGGTGATCACCATCCTGGAGAAACACGGGCGGCTTGCGCCCGAGACCCACTCCAGCCGGTGTGCCGGTGGCAATGATATCGCCAACATTAAGACTCATGCACTGGCTGAGATAAGCGATCAGCTCCGTTACCGGGAAAATCATGTCGGCGGTGCTGCCGCTCTGCATGGTTTCCCCATTGCGTTCAAGCCATAGATCCATCGTCTGTGGGTCGGGAATTTCGTCGGGCGTTACCAGCCACGGCCCGACGGGGCCATAACCATCTCCTGATTTTCCTTTGGACCAGTTTCCGCCACGTTCGATCTGCCACTCACGCTCGGAAAGATCATTGATCAGACAAAATCCTGCAATCGCATCAAGCGCCTGATCCGCGGGGATGTAGTGGGCCCGTTTGCCGATCACAATCCCGAGTTCGACCTCCCAGTCGCTTTTGGTCGAGCCGCGCAGGAGGGTAATGTCATCATGGGGCCCGCTGATCGCGCTTACGGCCTTCATGAAAACTACCGGCTCGGTCGGGGGCGAAAGCCCGGTCTCGACAGCGTGGTCGTGATAGTTCAGTCCAATACATACGAATTTTCCCGGCCTTCCCACGCAGGGGCCGAGTCGTTGCCCTGCTTCCACCCGGGGTAAGGTCAACGGGTCAATGGCCTTGACGCTTTGCAGGGTTTGCGGATCAAGCGTGTCTGGGTTTAGGTCCTCGATGACACCGCTTAAATCCCTGACCTCGCCATTCGGGTCGAGCAATCCCGGTTTTTCTTTGTTCTGACCACCAAGTCGAACCAGCTTCACTGTATGGCTTTCCCCGATGCAAATTGATTGAGTCTCTTGGACAGTTCTGCCTCGAGCGCCTCGGCTAATGCCTTCGCTTGAGGGTCAGCCGAAGGTGGCTCCAGAGTGCTTTTTACTCCCATTGCGCGCTGCAACTGCATTTGAATCAGGACCGGCATGTCGATCATGATCCCGGGACTATCCCATCTACCCGTCACCCGTATCGGAAGCACGAGCCCAACGGAATTGAACGGGGGAGGTAACAGGGTAACGACTTCGGGCTGATCCAGTTCCAGCGAGAGACGATAATCGACTAGTTCATTCTCCAGGGAAAGGCTTCCCTGGCCGGAGACCTCCAGACCGCCTGTATGAAAGGCAAGGTTATCGTTAACCAGTTGTGCATCTTCCAGCTTGAGCGTCGCGGTGACGTTTTCAAGCGGTGTGTAAGCGTTCTCTCCCAGCCAGTCCCCACCACTTTGCAGATTGCTCCGACTCAAACGGTCCAAAAGAGAGGCGATGTCAAACCCGCGAATCTGACCCTCTTTGGCTGCGAGCGTGACCACCCCGCGCGCTGACCGAATGCGCTCAAGGTATTCGGCACCGGAAAAGGCCACAATGGCGGTAAGATCTGCTCTTCCCCGGAGCATGTGGGTCAACCCCAGATCCTGCAGCAGTTCACCTGCTTCGAACTGCGAGAAAACCTGTTTGGTCCTGAAGTCCAGATCTGCACCGGCTACATGCGCCACGGTGTCAATGCGCATCGTCCCACCATAGAGATCACCGGTAACCGGTGAAGCCGCTACCGTGCCGCCTTCGGAGTAGATCGGGATATTAAGGTTACGCAACACCAGGCCCCCGGACTGAAACGTGCCGATCTGCACGACGCCTCGTGCATTTATGCCTGAAGCCATCAGGGGAGAGAGGTTCAACCATTCGAAAGCGTCCAGCGGGCCACGATATTCTTCAGCAACGATCTCGTCCAGATTCAGCGAGGGAGAAGACAATGCAAACTCGATCCTCGCGTCCTGGTGCAAATCTTGAAGGTGGAGATCCCCATTGATTTCAGTAGTTGGTCCGGCGATCTTGAAACTGTTAATCGACGCGTACGTCGAACCCATCTGGTACTCCCCTTCTGCAGTCATTGCCCGGAACCCCGAGTCGTCAAAGGACTGCGTGTCAAGTCCGAGTCCCGTAGCAAGCAGCACGAGATCCAGATCGGTCACGTTGAATCGGCCGGCGCCTTCAAAGAGATCACCGCGCATCAGGCGAGGCAATTCCATCACCGACAGCGACAGCGTGAATTTCCTGACCCGCGCATGCTGCGATCCTGGTATCCCGACAATCGCGTTCAAGTAGGCGTCTTCCACCCCCAGATCTGCAAACAGTCCTTCCCCCTGTTGGAATCTGAAGTCAAGGCGTAAGGGGCCTTCCAACGCAAACTTGAGTCCCGTCTGCTGCTCAATTCGCTCGGCGATCCGCTCTGTGTAGTCGTTAGGATCCAGAAAGGCCGCCGACCAGATCAGAGCGCCTGCCAGAAGGGCTGCAAGGCCGCCGAATGTCCACAGGAGCAGGGGTCTCAACGATTTCATAGTCTTACTTCTTCACGCAGTGCCAACGCCGAGACCACACTGGCATGCTGCCGGTACGTCGAATCCAGCCTGTCCTGGGCAGCTTCTATGGCACTAAGGTCGGCACCAGATCGAAACGCTGCCCCGCTGAGCGCTCGGCGCCAGACCCGGGCCCCGGGCTGCCCCTGAAACAGTCCCAGCAGGTGGCGGGCCAGCCGCTTAAGCGGTACACCCTTCTCAAGCTCGGTGTGCATGTATGCCTTGTACGCCTCGAGCACATCAAAACGGGACTGGGGGCTTGGGACATCATCAAACACCACCCGGTCGACTTCGGCCAGACTCCAGGGGTTCTGATATGCCTCGCGGCCCACCATCACACCATCCACCCGTCTAAGATGCTCTCTGGCCTGATCGATCCGGGTGATACCACCGTTGATCACAATGGTGAACTCTGGATACCGTTCCTTTAAGGCATAGACCCGATCATATTGCAACGGCGGGATCTCACGATTCTCGCGCGGGCTCAAACCCGAAAGCCACGCTTTTCGTGCATGCACAATAAACACCCTACAGCCCGCGCCAGCAACAGTTTCAACAAAGCGGGTCAGGTCGGTAAAACGGTCCTCCTCATCTACTCCGAGCCGACACTTTACGGTGACCGGTATCGACACCGCTGCCTGCATGGCCGCAAAACAGGTCGCAACCAAGTCCGGTTCCAGCATCAGGCAGGCACCGAACCTCCCGGCCTGTACCCGGTCGGATGGGCAACCCACATTGATGTTGATCTCGTCAAATCCTGCTGTCTCCCCAAGATGGGCGCAGTGGGTCATGTCATCAGGGTCGCTGCCACCCAGCTGCAGACCCAGTGGATGTTCGGCATCGGCGTGACCCAGAAACCGTTCACGGTCTCCGTGTATCAGTGCACCAGTCGTTACCATCTCTGTATAAAGACGCGCCCGGCGAGAGATGAGCCGTAAAAGATAACGCTCGTGCCGGTCTGTCCAATCCATCATCGGAGCAATACAGAACCGGTAATCGCTCAGTGGAGAATCAATTGATGCAGGCTTCATCCTTACCATAATACCTTTGATCGTGTGTTACTGTTCCGGGAGAGCATGAAGACCCATTCTCCCCTCTGACGAGTTCACTGCGGCCGGCTAGCGGTGATCCTCTCCAGAGATCGTCAACACGATCTGACGCTCGTGGGGCCTGGAGCGATGCTCCCAGAGATAAATTCCCTGCCAGATCCCAAGGGCCAGTCGCGCATCGGTAATCGGTACTGTCAGCGCGGAATCGGTCAGGATGGTACGGATATGCGCAGGCATGTCGTCATCACCCTCACTGGTATGGGTGTAAAGGGGGTCTCCATCGGGGACGAGACGTGCGAGAAAGCTTTCAAGATCATTATGTACTCTGGGGTCAGCATTCTCCGTAATCGCGAGAGAGGCGCTGGTGTGCATGATGAAAATATGGCATAACCCCACCCCGACTCCGGATTGGGCGACAGGCTCTGCGACCAAAGGCGTAATATCCAGGATTCCCCGTCCCGCAGTTCGCACCTGAAGGGACTGCTGAAACCACCTCGTCATCTGATCAACACGCTCTGGACACTCGCATCGGAAACATCCTGTGAGCGAAAAACTAGCACGAATTATTGAAAAGATCGAGCAGGCCCAGGCCGGTGTTTTATCAACCGCCATGCGCCGGGGACTTGAAAAGGAGAGCCTTCGCATTGATGCCGAGGGTGTGTTGTCCCAGCAGTCGCATCCAGTCGCCCTGGGTGCGGCACTTACCCACCGCTATATCACGACCGACTACTCGGAGGCACTGCTTGAGTTCGTCACACCGGTGACCGACGGCGTCGAAGATCTGCTGACCTTTCTCGCTGAATTGCATCGGTTCGCCTACCGGAACATCGGCGACGAAAAACTCTGGGTCAACAGCATGCCCTGTATTCTGCATGGCGAAGACAGCATTCCCATCGCCTATTACGGAGAATCCAACGCCGGCCGGATGAAAACTGTTTACCGACAGGGTCTTGCCTACCGCTACGGCAAACTGATGCAGACGATCTCCGGGATTCACTTCAACTTCTCCCTGGACGACAGGTTCTGGCGCATCTATCGCGATCTCAGCGGCTCCACCGTGCCTCTCCGTGATTTCAAATCCGAGGCGTATCTCGGGCTGATCCGGAATTTTTACCGGAATGACTGGGTGATCCCGTATTTATTCGGCGCCTCACCCGCGGTCTGCGGGACGTTTCTGGAAGGACGCGCGCGCCATCTGAAGCCGCTGGGGGAGCATACTTTCTACCTGCCGTATGCGACGAGTCTGCGACTTTCCGATTTCGGCTACCAGAGTGATGCCCAGGCTTCCGTGCACTTGAGCCTGAACAGTCTCGACGAATACACAGAATCGCTGATCAAGGCCACGACCGAACCCTATCCCCCTTATCAGGAGATTGGGGTTCAGGTGGACGGTCAATACCGACAATTGAATGATTCGCTGCTGCAGATCGAGAACGAGTATTACGCGACCGTACGGCCAAAGCGGGTGGCGCAGTCGGGAGAACGGCCCAGTGATGCATTAAAAGAGCGTGGCGTCGAATACATCGAAGTCCGCTCTTTGGATCTGAATCCGTTTTTGCCCGTTGGTATCGACACGGACGGAATCCGTTTGCTCGACCTGATGATGATCTCCTGCCTCCTGGAACCAAGCCCACCAATGGACTGGGATGAATTCCGAAGGGTTCGCGCTACGCGGAGTCAGATTGCAGAGTCCGGGCGGGAGCCCGAGTTTATTATTACCAAAGCGGATGGGCAACGCTGCAGTGTCCAGCGCTGTGGCCTGGAATTCATCGATTACCTCGAACCACTGGCCGACTGTCTTGATCAGTACGATGACGGTTACCGCAGGACCCTAGCACTTCAGCGTCGGTTGTTTGAAGACCCGCAGATGACACCCTCTGCGCGAGCCCTTGACAGTATCCATCGCCACGATGATACGTTTTTCTATTTCGCCAAGGCGCAGGCAGAACATCACGAAGACATCTTCAAGCATGGTGTCATCGACGAACATTTCGAATCCCGGTTCCAGCAGGAAGCCGCCTCATCACTGCAACGGGCAGCGCAGATGGAGCAAGATGACAAAATGGATTTTGAGACTTTCCTCGATCAGTACTTCGGCCGCTAGCACGACTGGTCAACGGCTGTCCCGGATGCTTGGCTGATGCCTGAAAGAAGCAGATTGCATCCTGCCGTCGGAGTCTTTGTTTCTCCCCATGGCTTCGGTCATGCCTCCCGGGCGTGCGCGATTCTGGAAGCCCTGTTACAACACGAGTCCCGGCTACGGATCGAACTTTTCACGCAGATTCCCAGATGGTTCTTTTCGTCGCTTGGCGAGCGCATCCGCTACCATGAGACCGACTGCGATCTCGGGCTGGTGCAAACTGACGCCTTCGAGGTCGACTTTGATGCGACACTTGAAGACCTTGCGCGCCGGCTGCCATTCGATCCGGTCGAGATCAACCGCCTTGCCGGGCAGCTTAACGCCTTACATTGTCAAAGCGTGATCTGCGACATTGCGCCGCTCGGCCTGGCTGTAGCAGAAACCGCCGGTATTCCTTCGGTGCTGGTGGAAAATTTTACCTGGGACTGGATCTACGAAGGCCTTGCAGACTCAGCCCCGGCACTTTCGGATTACGCCCAACAACTTAGGCCGTTATTCCAAAGTGCGGAACTTCATATTCAGACAGAGCCCATCTGCGAACGTGTCTCAAGCGCTTATCAGATCGGTCCTGTTGCCAGGCCGTTTCGTCTCGGCGCAGCAGATACCCGATCCGCTCTGGGACTGACGACCCGTCAGCCTCTGGTGTTCATCAGCATGGGTGGGACGAGAACCGGCTTTCCGTTTGTTGAACAGCTCAAAAGCAGGTTTTCCGGCATCCACTTCGTAATCTCAGGGGCGAGCAACGAAGTCCACGAAGACCAGAATGTGACCTTACTGCCGGTCCAATGCCCCCTTCATCATCCTGATCTGGTACAGGCAGCGGATCTTGTCATCGGCAAGGCCGGGTACAGCACCATAGCCGAGGTATACGCATCCGGTACTCCCTTCGGCTACTTCGTGCGGCAGGACTACCCGGAAATGACTCCCTTGGTGGCATTCCTGGAAAGGGAAGTTGAGGGAAAGGCACTGGTCCCGAACCAGTTTGCCAATGGTCTGTGGCTTGACCAACTACCGGAACTGCTTGCCTTAGGGCGACAATCCACTCCGCCAGCACAAGGCGCAATGCAGTGCGCTGAACTCATCCGGAATAGTCTTTGACGCAATCCCGTGGGCCATCCTTCAGGATGACAGTTCGGTCACCAGCGTCCTCAAGAACCGCTCTCCGGCCTGCACCTCGCTTGCTTCGATATATTCATCAGGCTGATGCGCCTGATCAATGGAGCCCGGTCCACATAAAACGGTAGGAAAGCCGGCACCCTGATACTGGCCCGCCTCTGCCGTATACGCAACTTTGTAGGAGTCAGTCCTGCCGCTCAGCGACTGCACCAAACCGAGAATGGACGAGTCCGCATCGTCAAAAGCGGGGCAGCAGGCCAGGATATCGGTATTAATACTGCAAGCCTCATGACGGGCCCGCATTCCCGGCAAGACCTCACGCTTACAGAACGCTTCAAAATTGTCGATCAATACCTGCGGATCATCCCCCGGGATATTGCGGATATCCCAGGTGAACTCGCACTGGCCAGAGATAATGTTGAGCGCAGTCCCGCCGTGAATAACCCCAACATGAACCGATGTGGCATGGGGCTCAAACCCGTTATCTGCAGGCGTCGACGCAGCAAGATCACCTGCCACACGCTCCAAATGACTCACCAGACGCGCTGCGGTCATGACGGCACTGACGCCACGGTGGGTCTGGCTGGAGTGCGCCTCGTATCCCCGGACCGTTGTCCGCAGGCCAACAATGCCTTTGTGTGCAGTCACTGCCGCCATACCCGTCGGCTCGCCGACAATCACCCCCATCGGCTCCGGCAGTTCATCCCGGATGACCTTAATCATATCCGGCGCCCCCAGGCAGCCGACCTCTTCGTCATAGGACAGCGCAAAATGGACCGGCTTGCGCAGCGCTTTCATCTGTGGCACCAGGGAAAGCGCAATCCCGATAAACCCTTTCATGTCGCAACTGCCCCGGCCGTACCAGCGGTCACTACGCTGGCTGAACGCAAAGGGATCGCTACTCCAGTCCTGTCCATCCACCGGCACCACATCGGTATGGCCAGAGAGCACAATCCCTCCTGAAACTTCAGGTCCTACCGTTGCCACGAGGTTGGATTTGCGCCCGTCTGCGCTTGGGACACGCCGAGAATCCACCCCCTGGTCGTAAAGAAAATTCTGGACAAAATCAATCAAAGGAAGATTGCTGTCCCGGGATACGGTTTCGAACCCGATCAGTTCTTCAATAACGGAGAGGCTTTCCATAGGGTACTAGTCTATTCCGAACGCGCCAGATTCTGAAATATGGACGACCACCCGGCCACAGCGGTTTGGACTGAAACCCGGTTTGCGGTAGCCTTGCCGTCCTCTGGAACGAACTTTCCGGTCCGGGACCACATTTTCATATGAAATTACAGAGTATTGGCGTCGTAGGCGCGGGCACGATGGGCAACGGCATTGCGCAGACCTGTGCTGTTCACGGCTACGACGTCGTCATGCAGGATGTATCTGATGAGCTTGTCCAGAAAGGACTGGGCGGAATCCAAAACAGCCTCGGACGGCTGGTGAGCAAGGAGAAAATCAGTCAGGAAGACAGTGATCAGACTCTGGGAAGAATCCAGACGGCAACGGATATCGACACGATGGCCGGTTGCGATCTTATCGTGGAAGCCGCCAGCGAAAACATGGATATCAAGATGGAGATATTCCCCCGCCTCAACGAGATCTGCCCTGAGCACACAATTCTCGCCTCCAACACGTCGTCGCTTTCGCTAACGCGTATCGCCGCAGGCAGCGGTCGTCCCGACCGAGTCGTAGGGATGCACTTTTTCAATCCTGTGCCACTGATGGCGCTCGTGGAAGTCATCCGTGCCCTGCAGACATCCGACGAGACCTACAGCGCCATTGATACCCTTGCCCGTGATCTTGGCAAAACCCCGGTCAGCGTGAAAGACAGCCCGGGCTTTGTGGTGAACCGGATGCTGGTGCCCATGATTAATGAAGCGGTGTTCATTCTCTACGAAGGCCTTGCAGAGGCAAAGGATATTGATGCTGCCATGAAGCTTGGCGCCGCCCATCCGATGGGACCTCTCGCTCTCGCGGACATGATCGGCCTTGACGTCTGCCTGTGGGTCATGGGTGTCCTGCATCAGGAGTTTGGAGACTCGAAGTTCCGGCCGTGTCCGCTGCTGAAACAGATGGTCGATGCGGGCTATCTCGGGCGCAAAAGCGGGCGGGGCTTCTATGATTACAGCGCTTAAGCCGAGATATTCCGTTTAGGCACCGTTCGGCGCTGCCAACACTACCAGCGTTGATCCGATGACCCTATCGCCGCTTCGACTCGGCATCGATACCGGCGGCACCTACACCGACGCGGTCCTGCTCGACCCCGATGGCACGGTTGTCAGCACCGCGAAGGCGTTGACGACCCATCACCAGCTTACGGTCGGTATCCGCCAGGCAATCGACCAGTTGCCTGGCGAGCGGCTATCGCAGGTCTCGCTGGCATCATTATCAACGACCCTCGCGACCAATGCGGTTGTTGAAGGGCGCGGGACACCTGTCTGCCTACTACTCGCCGGCTACGACTCCCGGCAGGTAGATCAGGCCCGGCTGGAGCACATTGTCCGTGGCGGCCATTGTGCACTGATCCCCGGTGGTCATGACGCCGGTGGCGGTGAGCGTGAGCCGCTGGACCTTGACCGTGCCCGCCAGATCATCATCGAACAGCACGATAAGGTAGCCGCCTTCGGTATCTCCGGGCTTTTCGGCGTACGCAACCCGGGTCACGAAGTTCAGCTCCGGGAATTGGTTTCCTCACTGACGGGCAAACCGGTGACCTGCGGTCATGAACTCGCCTCACAGCTTGATGCCCCGCGGCGGGCGCTCACGGTCGCGTTGAACGCTTCACTCATCCCCTATATCGATGAACTGGTTCGCGCGGTTAAGCGAATCCTTGAGGAACGGGAGATCCACTCACCGTTGATGATGGTGAAAGGAGACGGCTCTTTGATCAGTGCCGACACAGCGCTCGCCCGGCCGGTGGAGACCATTCTTTCCGGCCCTGCAGCCAGCGTCATGGGTGCAGCCCAACTGCAACCGCAGCAAAACGCGATCATCGCCGACATGGGCGGCACCACCACCGATATCGCCATCGTCACCGACGGACGCCCCGTGATCAGCGCCAAAGCAACCGTTATTGGGGAATGGCGACCCATGGTGGAGGCGGTCCGGGTCTTTTCTCTCGGTCTTGGGGGTGACAGCGAGGTGCGCTTCCAGGGGGGCGTGGGGCTTGCCATCGGGCCGCGTAGGGTGATTCCGATGAGCCTTCTGGTGCATCGGTATCCAGAGGTCCTGGCAACGCTGGAACACCGGGTGGACTTGCCCATCAGCCCAAGGAGTAACCGGTTTGCCGTTGCCCTGTTCGCCGAGGCCAGTCAAAAGCAGTCATTTTCACCGGAGGAAACTGCTGCCTGGGAACGACTGCAGAACGGGCCACTGGATATCGAATCGCTTTCCCAGGCTGACCGTCCAATAACGCGGGCGGTTGCACGACTGGTACGCGATGGAATTGCCATCTACAGCGGGTTTACCCCAACCGATGCCGCGCATGTGTTGGGAAAGGCAAATCACTGGTCGGCCCGTGCAGCAGAGCTCGCCGCCGTTGCCTGGGCAAAACAGATGCGGCAGGTTTATGGCTGGGGAAAATTTGACGAGGGAGATCCCACAGGACCCAGCCTTGCGGTTGAGGAGCATATGGTG
This sequence comes from uncultured Acidiferrobacter sp., assembly GCA_964432165.1. GTDB lineage: Bacteria > Pseudomonadota > Gammaproteobacteria > Arenicellales > UBA868 > UBA868. The sequence continues at coordinate 31,033 of CAYSMI010000001.1, read as the reverse complement.
CAGGCCATTTGTGCGGCACTGGTCTCGGCGTGTCTCGCCACCGACCCTGGGGAAACTCACCATACTGAGCGGGAGCGGACTGCCCGCCTTTTCAGCGACTGGATATCTGGCAAAAGTGCGATCGATGGGGGAGTCTTTTCCCTGAAACTCGACACTACGCGGTCATTGGTTGCCGTCGGCGCTCCGGCAGCACTCTACTACCCCCGGGTCGCCCAGAATTTCAATATTGACTTGTCAGTACCGGACCACTCGTCTGTGGCCAATGCGGTAGGCGCCGTAGCCAGCAGCATAGTGCAAAGAGCGCAGGTGACGGTGACGCAGCCTCTCCAGGGGATTTTCCGGGTATTTGCGCCCAGCGGCCCCGCCGACTTTGACGATCTCGAGCGGGCGCTTGGCACGGCAGGAGAACTGGCAACCCAACTGGCTCGGGATAAGGCGCGTTCTGCCGGTGCCGAGGAGTTGCACATTGACGTCGAGCGCGATCTGGACTCCGTTGATGACCCAGATTCGGCTTCTATCGTGTTTTTTGAAGGGCGAGTCAGGGCTACCGCAACGGGCCGGCCGGCGCTTACACATATACCCTCCAAGGCGGGTTTGCTGAGCGCCTCTACAGGCGTACAATCGCGCGCAAGTCAGGCCCCGGACACTGACTGAACCCGCCAGAGCATGAATGCCAATATCAACAACGGGTCGCGCAAAGACATTAATGGGCGGCCTCATATCTTCTACGACGGCTACTGGATCCGCTACTACGCACCCCCGGAGGAGACCCTCGCGGCAAAGCGTGACCTGCTGCTGAGTCTGACGCGTCGGACCTTCCATCACACCGAACCCGGGATCAACACACCCGGGAGCAAGACCGAGGCCGCCCGGACCAGTTACGAAGCGGAGGAGGACCCCGCCCGCAAGCGGGTAAATGCAGCGATGCTAGCAGGCGCACTTTTCAACCGGGCAACGGATATCTTCACCAGCATCGTTGATCTTGAAAGCGAGGGCATTGCCGTCAGCCAGGATAACGAGCTCATGCGCGAATGCAGCGCCTGTTTCGAGGAAGCGCTTGAACTGGGAAAACAGGTGCGCCATCCGAGCGGTCATGAAGGCATTGACGAACTGTGGGGTGAGCCCTTCAACGTTTTCACCCACACCATTGCCAGTTACTACGCCAGCCGCTATATCAAGATCTCTCAGACCATGAAGGCAATTGACGATATCGCCGAGCGCATCGAGGCCGTTTATGGATGCATGCCGAGCTTTCAAGGCATTGGCAGTATCGTGCGCGAATTCGCGCGAGCTGCCCGTGTCGAGTGCGAGATGATGAAAAGCGATCCCGATTTCTTCAGTAACTGGCCCGAGTTTGTCACGATCAAGGAGCAGATTAAGGCTTTTAACCCGGCGCAGCCTGCAGGCATCGGCACGCGCGCTCGCGTTCAGTTACAGCGCGGCTGCCGTCTCCTCAGTGATGGCGCGGATCTCATCTCCTACATGGCGGGCGTCCGGGTTCCCATGCCCAAGAGTAAGTGTGAATTTCTTGAACACCTAAACGACTTTGAGGTCGATTGCCAGGGAGTCGGGTTGCGCTCGGAGTCGACTTGATGCGCGAGCATCTCAGCAGTTGATAAACACACCCCAGGTGGCGAGTGCGTCCTTTAGGTGCTCTGCCAAAAGATCCGCCCACCGGGAAATCCCCTCTTCGGACTCCAGAAGGTCCTGGCGCACCTCAATCATTACCTGGGCAAGGCCGTCTACATGCACGTACGCATCCACGGTATAGCCAAGATGCGCCCTGGCATCATAGGGCTGGTTATCGCCGACACATAAATCGGGATTCTCGCGCAGGCTCTTCAGGAGCGGCTGACTCAGGCGCTGATCCCGGCTCCACAGGATACCGAGGTGCCATGGCCGGCTTGCACCCTCCGCGTATGGGGTGAAACTGTGCAGGGAGATCAGGGAGATTCGGGGATGCTGTGCGCTGACCCGTTTGACCTCGGCGGCCACCGCTTCGTGATAAGGAGAAAAAATCTCGTCGATCCGCTGGCGGCGGTCATGCCCGCTCAACTGCTGGTTGCCGGGTACCTCAACGCCATCGCTCGCCAACGGAATTGACGTCGGATGCTCAGGATGCCGGTTCAGGTCCACCACGAGCCGTGAGAAGCCGGCAACGACAAGGACGCAATCGAGTCGATCGGCAACTGCAGCGGAGAGTGCCTCACAACCAATATCCAGGGCGATGTGCGTGTCAAGCGTTGTCTGCGACAGCCCGAGCGTGCCCAGGGAATGGGGTATGGCATTTTGGGCATGATCGCAAACCAGGACCAATCCGGACTGTCCTTGCGGGTTGTAGACAGAGTAAGGCGGCTTCTCCCGGGAGTTCAAAAGTGTTGGAACGGACGAAGACGGGTCAGGCACGGCTTGCAAGCCTCGTGAGTGCTCGGGAAAACCGGTAGATTACCTTTTTCCCCGTTTGTGATCATGCTTTCTGCCGGACTTTGACGTTATGAAACCGATGTGGATCTCAAAAGATTACGCCCTGCTCCTGTTTCTGGCTACGTTGTGGAGCACATCTTTTGTGTTTATCAAGGTTGGCGTCGAAAGCGTAGGCCCGCTGACATTGGCCAGCGCACGCCTCGGTATCGCGGCCGTCATCCTGTATACCTGGCTCCGGAGCCGCGGCTACCGGCTTCCCCGGGATGCCCGTTCCTGGGGAGTCGTCGCGTTTGTTGGCCTGGTGGGCAACGCATTACCCTTTACCCTCCTCAGTTGGGGCGAGATTTATATTGACAGCGGCCTAGCAGCCGTATTGATGGGGGTCATGCCGATTGCCACTGCAATGCTTGCTCATAGTTTTATACCAGAGGAGCCCTTTACCCTTCGAATCGGGCTGGGGATTGCGCTGGGCTTTGGCAGTGTTGCGGCCCTGCTTGGGCCAGACGCACTCGCCGGTCTGACAGCACCGATCCTTGCACAGCTTGCGATTGTCCTTTGTGCCGTCTGTTACGGCGCCTCGGCGACATTCGTACGCTATTTCGCACAACCCGCCAACTGGCCTTCGCTGGCATCGGGAGCGATGGTCGCCGCATTTGTCTGGTCATTACCGGCAACGCTGATCTTCGAGGCTCCCTGGACCCTTCAGCCCGAGCCCGAGGCAATCGTGGCAATGTTCTATCTCGGGATAGGTTCAACAGCGGTGGCGAACCTGATCTTTTTCTATCTGATCCCCCGCCTTGGCGCTAACCGTTTTGCTCAAGTCAATTATCTCGTCCCAGTTCTGGGGGCGCTATGGGGCGCCATTTTTCTGAAGGAACAGCTTTCCCTAGGCCTGCTACTGGCCCTTGCGCTGATTCTCATTGCGGTCGCCGTGATTCAGCCTCGAGAAAGCGGATCTTAGCGCCCCAACAACATGCGCCTAGGCGAGTAACTGGCGGACCATGTAGGGAAGTATTCCCCCGTGACAGTAGTAGTCCCACTCCTTGGGCGTATCGATCCGGACCCGAGCCACAAATTCCTGCTTGCTCCCGTCGGCCCGGATCATCTCGATCAAAACGTCGTCAGCGCCAACTTCAGGACGGACGATATCGAATACTTCGCTACCATCGATACCAAGACCAGCGGCGCTTTGCCCCTCAATAAACTGCAACGGTAAGACCCCCATGCCCACGAGGTTAGAGCGGTGAATGCGCTCAAAGCTTTCAACCAACACGGCCTTGACCCCCAGCAGAGCAACACCCTTAGCTGCCCAGTCGCGGGAAGAGCCGGTACCGTACTCCTTTCCCCCAATCACCACCAATGGCGTATCTGCCTCAGCATAACGCTTTGCTGCCGAGAAGATGGTCATCTGCTCTCCTGACGGCTGGAAACAGGTCCATCCCCCCTCGGTACCCGGCGCCATCGCGTTGCGCAAGCGGATGTTGGCGAAGGTGCCACGCATCATGACTTCATGATTGCCACGCCGTGACCCATATGAGTTGAAGTCGGCTGGGGCGATACCATGCTCACTCAAGTATTCCCCCGCAGGACTGTCTGCCTGAATAGCACCCGCCGGGGAGATATGGTCGGTCGTGATGCTGTCACCCAGAACGGCCAGCGCCCGAGCCCCATTTACCGTGGGTATTCCGGGTGGGTCCATGCTCATACCGTCAAAATAAGGGGGGCGCCGGACATAGGTTGAGTCTGAATCCCAGGAAAACCGGGTACCCGCGCTTACCGGGACTGCCTGCCAGAGGTCATCCCCACGGAACACATCGGCGTAGCGGGTACGGAACATCTCCCGGGTCACGTGGGCATCAACTGCGCTGTTGATCTCTTTGGTCTGCGGCCAGATCTCGCTCAGCATGACGGGCAGGCCCTGCGCGTCCAAGCCGATCGGTTCGGATGCGAAATCAATATCCGTAGTCCCTGCCAATGCGTAGGCGACTACCAGAGGCGGTGAGGCGAGAAAGTTCATCCGGACCTCCGCGTGGACCCGGCCTTCGAAGTTACGGTTCCCCGATAACACCGAGCAGACGATCAACTCGCCATCTTTGATCGCGGAACTCACCGCAACAGGCAATGGTCCGGAATTACCGATACAGGTGGTACATCCATAGCCGACAACGGCAAAACCGATCGCCTCAAGATCATCCAGCAGTCCCGCATCCGCGAGATAATCCGTAACCACCTTGGACCCCGGCGCAAGTGAGGTCTTGACCCAGGGCTTCACCGACAGCCCTCGCTCCCGGGCATTTTGGGCCAACAGACCGGCCGCCATGATCACGCCAGGGTTCGAGGTATTGGTACAACTCGTGATCGCTGCAATCACGACAGCAAGGTCAGGGAGCGTGTGTTCCACACCCTCCAGCGTCAGCGACTGCCCTCGCGCATCGTCGCCGTCACGGGCGGTCGCGAGCGACTCGCTGATACGATGCTTGGCTTCGCTGAGGGCGATCCTGTCCTGGGGGCGCTTGGGCCCCGCAATGCTCGCCACCACTTCCGCAAGATTCAGGCTGACGGTGTCGTTGTATTGCGCGGGCACGGTGCCGGCTGTTCGAAAGAGTCCCTGTCGCCGGCTGTACGCTTCGACCAGGGCAATTTCCTCCTCCGAACGGCCCGTCAACCGCAGATAGTTCAGGGCTTCGTTATCGATAGGAAAGAATCCGCAGGTGGCCCCGTACTCCGGCGCCATATTGGCGATGGTCGCCTTGTCCGCCAGGGAAAGATGATCCAGCCCATCACCGAAGAACTCGACGAATTTTCCGACCACTCCCTTGCGTCGAAGTATTTCCACCACGGTCAGCACCAGATCCGTTGCGGTTGCCCCCTCGGTCAAGGTGCCTGTGAGCTCGAAACCCACCACCTCCGGAATCAGCATGGTAACGGGTTGACCGAGCATGGCGGCCTCCGCCTCAATACCGCCCACCCCCCAACCCAGCACACCGAGTCCATTTACCATCGTCGTGTGGGAGTCCGTTCCAACGACAGTATCCGGGTAAGCAACCTCACTACCATCTGTTTCACGGCTGAATATGACACTCGCCAGATATTCAATATTGACCTGATGGACGATTCCCGTCGCCGGGGGCACTACGCGAAAATTGCTGAAAGCCGTCTGGCCCCAGCGTAAAAAGGCGTAGCGTTCTGCATTGCGACTGTATTCCAGTTCCGCATTGCTTTTTAGTGCCTGAGGTTTCCCGAAATGGTCCACCATGACCGAATGATCGATAACGAGATCAGCGGGAGAAAGCGGGTTCACCCTGTCCGGATCGCCGTTCAGATTCGCTACCGCCTCGCGCATGGCGGCGAGATCCACCACTGCGGGAACCCCGGTGAAGTCCTGCATCAGGACGCGGGCCGGGGTAAACGCAATCTCGGTTTCACTTCCGCTCCGGGGCTTCCATCCTGCGAGCGCTTCGACATCGTCGGCGGTCACGTTGATCCCGTCTTCGGTTCTCAGAAGATTTTCCAGGAGAATTTTCAGTGTCACCGGCAGACGGCTGAGGTCAAAACGTGGCTCGAGGGCATCGAGCGCGCATATCTGATAACGCTTGCCGTTAACATCCAGGGCGATTCTTGAATTGAAGGAATCTTTCATCTGCTACTACTCGTTCCACGCCGGCACCGGGACCTTTGACGCCAGTCTCAAAAAAATGAGGCCCGGATTCTAACGCATTGGGGAGCGATTCCGGACGGGGATCCCCCTCAGTTCACCCCTTGATCAGCGACCGCTTGCATCTCGTGTTCTTCGAGAATCTCGATCCCGAGGCTGACTGCCTTGTCGTATTTGGAGCCTGGATCTGCGCCGGCGATCAAAAACTCCGTGCGCGAGGAAACACTGCCGGATACCTTAGCGCCCTGCTCAACCAGCCATTGTCGCGCCTGATCCCGACTCAGATTCGGCAGAGTACCGGTAATCACCACCGTCTTGCCGGCAAAGCCGCCGGTTGGCGCAGTTGCGGGAGACCCCTCTGGCCAATCGACGCCGTGCCGGCGGAGCGCGTCGATGACCTGTTGATTGTGGGTCTGGTCAAAGAAATGCCTGATTTCACGCGCGACGACTGGGCCGACATCTGCAACCGCTTCGAGTGATTCCACTGGCGCCGCCATCAGCGTTTCGAGTGTTCCGAAGTGCTGCGCCAGGGTCTGCGCTGTTGCCTCCCCGACCTGGGGGATGCCAAGGGCAAACAGAAAGCGTGGCAAGGTAGTCTGCCGGCTTTTTTCAAGTGAGGCAATCAGGTTATCGGCTGACTTTTCACCCATTCGTTCAAGTGCCGCAAGCTCGGTGGCCGACATAGTAAAAAGGTCTGCCGGTGTTTTCACGCGGCCACTATCAACCAGTTGCTCTACCAGCTTTGCCCCCAGTCCCTCGATATCCATCGCCCGACGGGACGCAAAATGCTTGATCGACTCCTTGAGTTGGGCAGAGCAGACTAACCCACCGCTGCATTTCTGGATAACACCCCCTTCATCTGAAGAAATACTGGACCCACACACCGGACACTCGGATGGAAATCGAAAACGCCTCGCGCCGCGCCGCCGATGTTCCAAAACCACCGAGACAACTTCCGGAATCACGTCTCCCGCCCGACGAATGACAACGGTATCCCCTATTCGCACATCCAGACGCTCAATCTCCGACGCGTTATGCAACGTCGCATTCGACACCGTGACGCCACCGACGAAAACGGGATCCAGTCTCGCGACGGGAGTCAAAGCGCCGGTGCGACCTACCTGGACTTCAATGGCTTTGACGACCGTCGTCTCCTCTTGCGCCGGAAACTTGTGCGCCATCGCCCATCTGGGCGCTCTGGACACCGACCCCAGGACTTGCTGATCATCAATACGGCTGACCTTGTAGACCACGCCGTCAATCTCGTATTCAAGGCTGTCACGCAGTGCCAGAATCTCCTGATAGCACTTCAGGCACGCGTCAAGTCCCTTGACCTCACGGGCCAGTGGGTTGACGGGCAGGCCGAACTCGCGCAACTGCTCAAGTATCTGCATCTGGGTTCTAGGCTGATCAGTGCCCTGCCAAGTACCTACCGCATAGCAGAAAAAGGACAACGGTCTTTGCGCGCAGATCTTCGAATCGAGCTGTCGCAGGCTCCCGGCAGCGGCATTACGGGGGTTGGCGTACAGTTTTTCATCGCGCGCCTTCTGCTGTTCATTCAGCGCCTGAAACCCCGCCACCGGCATGAAGACCTCGCCGCGGACATCGAGCACCCCAGGAGGGCTACCTGGGCGTAACCGTAGCGGAACCGAGGGAATCGAGCGGACATTGAGTGTGACATCTTCGCCGGTCCGGCCATCTCCGCGGGTCGCT
>CAYSMI010000001.1:0-23141 GCA_964432165.1 uncultured Acidiferrobacter sp. | reverse complement strand
CGAGCGGACATTGAGTGTGACATCTTCGCCGGTCCGGCCATCTCCGCGGGTCGCTGCCCTCGTCAGTTCACCCTGCTCGTAGGTAAGACTAACGGCGAGTCCGTCGATCTTGGGCTCTGCAACATAGCAGATAGCCGCGTGGCTGGTACCCTCCCGGCATCGCCGGTCAAACTCACCCACCTCTTCCGGGGAGAAAGCGTTATTGAGTGACAGCATCGGCACCCGGTGATCAACCGTTTCAAAACGGTCCAGAGGGGCGCCGCCGACCCGCTGGGTCGGAGAACTTGACGTGACCAGATCCGGATACTCGTCCTCGAGTTTTTCCAGCGCCCGGATCAGGCCATCGTAACGGGAGTCCGAAATGACGGGGTCATCCAGAAGATGGTACCGGTAATTATGCTCCTCGATTTCGGCGCGAAGTTCATCTATCTTGTCCGCTGCCTTGCCCACTGCCTGCTTTTTCTTGCTGCTCACGCCGGTACGTTACCCGATGTCTTCAAGCCCGAGAACTCTGTTCCGAAGATGCCCGAATCAGAACAGGCGCCTGGCCTCTTCAGATCCGGGTTCTATCCCATACCTTTTCATCGACGACTCCAGCGACCGGATCTGCCGTCCGATGCCGTCAAGTTGGCTCTCAGTCAGTGGCGACCCTTCGGGATCAACCAGCGATCCATCGACCTGTGTGGAGACATAAGTCGCTACCGATATCAGGTCCGAGAAGGTCTGTGACGGCCGGGGTACCGTTGGTACATTCAGAAACAGGAGGAGGCCGCGCAACATACCTGATTCCAGTTCGTCATAGCTGAAACCACCGGTATCGGACCGGTTAGCGAGGCTGAACCGGCCGACGCCCGTTCTCGGGTCATAAAGATGAAACATGTCATCTTTTCCAAGGCGCATTCCGGCCCGGTCCAGTGCACGTGCGACATCGGGACCGGAAAAGCCCGCGCCCGGTGGAGGTTCGATATTGATCACTGCAAGCAGATCAAACTCCCGGCAGAAGCGTTCAAGCCGTGCCGCCTGCGGCAGCGCATCTTCAATAGTCATATCGAACTGCAGGGGCCGGTTCAGGGTTTCCGACATGTAATAGGCAAGGTTGTTGAAGCGGGTGAGTTCGGACTCGTTAACTGCGCCGTTTCGATCTGCCATCTGCAGGCTCACAATCAGATCTGAGAACACCTCATCTGCCGGCGCCGTCGCGAGATCGAGCCAGGCATTGCCGGGCTCGGTGCGCCCGTGGATCGTGCGGGCGCGTTTGAGATCGATCTCGTGCTCGCGAAACACTGCCAGCGCGGCATCACGAGACACCGGGGTGGGCCCGGGCAGGCGTGCCCAGTAGTCGATCTTCAGGGGTTGTCCGCCGATTTCGGCATGCAGCGACTGGGCGGAAGCACCGGCACCCCTGCCGCCCTGCCCGGCGTCAGGCCGATCAGCGCGTTCTGCTGAATCCTGATCCCCGTGTGCTTCGCCGCTGAGGTCGAGCTGCGCCGAAGCGACCAGCGAGGGTTCCTTCTGGCCAACACGCCGGGCGAGTCCTTGCGGGCGCAACCGCGAGATAACGTCGGTCACGGGGAATCGTGCCACCGTCCGTTGGATCCACTCAAGCAGTCTGTTCAACAACGGCGTCTCGACATACCGGATCTGCCAGATCGAGAACGCCACAATGCCGATAAAGGTGGCAACGCCGAGAAGGATCAGGGCCAGCTGCAGATTCATGGCTACTGGGCGGCGAGTCTTACTGCCGCATCGATATCGACCGAGACGATCGAAGACACCCCCGGCTCACCCATGGTGACACCAAGCAGAATATCAGCGGACTCCATCGTAATCTTATTGTGGGTGATTACGACCAGCTGGGAGACCTCAGACAGCGTGCGCAGCGTTTTGCAGTAGCGTTCCACATTCCGATCGTCCAATGGCGCATCGACCTCATCGAGAATACAGAACGGTGCCGGGTTCAACTTGAAGAGTGCAAACAACAGTGCCACAGCGGCAAGCGCCTTCTCGCCACCAGACAGCAGGTGGATCGTGCTGTTACGCTTGCCCGGCGGTCGCGCCATCACTGTGACTCCCGCCACCAGCAGATCATCCTCCGTCAGTTCGAGCACCGCACTACCCCCACCGAACAGCTGAGGAAAGAAGTCCGCAAAGCCCTGATTCAGGCTGTCGAAGGTGGACTTGAATCTTTCCCGGGTCTCACGGTCAATCTTGCGGATGACGCCGGCAAGGGTATCCAGCGCCTCTACGAGGTCAGCGTGCTGTGAATCCAGATACGCCTTGCGTTCTGCCTGCTCCTCGTACTCCTCGATCGCAACCAGATTGACCGGGCCGATATTCGCAATCTTCTGCGCAAGGCGCTCGGAGCGTTCGATCCAACCGCCCTCTTCGGCATCGTCAGGCAGGCTTTCAACCAACTCGCTGAGCACGTATTTTTCGTTAGCAATCTGCTCCTGTAGCGTCTGCAACCGGACGGACAGTTCCTGATCCTTGAGCCGTTTGCTCTCGAGCACCTCCCGCGCAGAAGCAACCTCCTGTTCACACTCCGACAAACTGCCGTGAATCTGGCGAATCTGCTGTTCTATGCTTGCATGATGATCACGTCCTTGAGCCAGGGCTTCTTCAGCCTCGGTGCGCTGGGCCAGCAGAATCTGGAGACGCTCACCCATCGCCATCCCCGGGTTTTCACCCGACGACATCTGACCTTTTAACTGATCGTAGCGTTCGCGCATCCGGTGGCTCTGTGCCTGCAACCGGGCGAGACTCGAGCGGTGGGAATCCAGTGATGCCTGACTGTGTTGAAGGGCAAGCTCCGTCTCATGGCGACGGTCCTGCATGCTCTGCACCTGCAACCGTGCTGCCGAAAGAGCCGTGGTCATGACTTCTTTTTCTTCAAGCAGGCCTTCACGCTGGTGCTCCAGCGCTCCGGTTTCATCCTCCGCAATGGCAAAGTGCCGGCGCGCCTCGTCGAGATCACTTCCGGTCCGGGTGAGTTCGACCACAATTTCCTCCGACTCATCGGCAAGCTGCTGACGCCGGACTTCGATCTGGTCAAAACGCGCCTGACGGTCGGCGAAGGTCTGCCGCGCCGCGTTCAGTGACTCCAGCATCTGCCCAGCTGAATCGCGCGCCGCCTGCTGCTGCGACTCCAGGTCCTCAAGGCGGGTTCGCAGACGCTCCAACTCATGCTCATGCTCGGCGACCTGGCTTTCCAGTACCGGCACTTCGTCCTGAAGCCGCGAGACCTCCTCCCCTCTCTCTAATAGACCCTGTGCCGCCCCTTGTCCCCGGGGGGCGTGAGCCCAGTTAGGGCCAACCACAATCCCGCTTTTCGTCACGATCGACTCCGAAGCGCCGAGCTGATCCCGGCCGGCCAGCGCTTCATTCAGATCCTCAGCGACATAAACTCCAAAAAGCAGGGATGCAAGGCTGTAACGCTCGCATGAGACGTAGGACAGAAGCAGTTTTTCGCCAGTGACCGATGAAGTCGCCCCGGATTCCATGAAAAACAGATCCTGTCGGGGCAGTTCTGCGTCACTCGAGAGCACTTTGGGCAGATCTGCAACGCCGAGACCCGACAGGCGTGTCCCAAGCACGGCATCTGCAGCCCGTTCCCAGCCGCTCGTCACCCGGATCTCGCCAGCCAGTCTCGGTGCATGTGACAGGCCGCGCTGATCCAGCCATTCAGAGTAGGCCTCATCACGATCCAAGGACGTCTCCTGCAGTTCCTGCAGGGACTGCAGCCGGCTGCGCGTCGCATGCATGTGCTGCCGTTGGCCGTCGAGCACGCCGGTTCTTGAGTCCATCTCCTCCCGGGTATGTGTGATCAGGGCCATGACCTTATCCACCCGACCTTCGGCTTCGGCCAGGTCTGCCTCCTTCTGCGCAACACTGCTTTGCGCAGTATCGACTTCCAGACGTTCTTCCTCGTTGAGAAGTGTGCCGATCTCCCCATCCAGACGGGCAAGCCGCTCCTGAGCCTTCTCATCGGCCGATTCCAGTTGTTCTATACGCGACCGCTGCACCTCTTGTTCCTTGATGGGCGTTGTTACCAGTTGGGTGAACTCGTTCCATCGATGCTGCCAATCTTCGAAGCCGCGCTCGCCCTCCTGTTGATGGGAAGCGGCCTGCTCACAGGCGACGACAGCCTGGTTCCTCCGGCCTGTCAGGTCTTCGACCTCGGCCGCGAGGCTTTCGATCCGTCCCTCATCGTGCTGGTATTCAGTCGCCAATTCACCGAGCGTAACCTCCAGACGCTCGAACTCTGCCCGCTGCTGTTCACCGGTCTCCTTGGCGTGATCGATGGCCTGCTCCAAAGATGCCACCTCTGCGCCCGCCGCATAGAATGCCGCCTGGCGGTCATTGACTTCCTGCTGTGAAGCCATTTCATTCGCACGCAAGGTTGCGATCTGGCTCTCGAGACTACGCTGGTGAACCAGGTGCGATTCGACTTCGGTCTGGGCGCGCGCGGTCAGCGCAGTCTGTTCCTCGGCGGCGCCCTTCTGCGCCAGATAACGAAGGCACAGAAGCTGGCCGTTGACCTCCCGTTCTTCTGCCTTCAGTTTCTGATATCGCCGAGCCGCCTGCGACTGCCGCTGCAGCCGACGCAGCTGGGTATCGAGCTCTTTGCGGATATCCTCCACTCGGCTCAGGTTTTCGCGCGTGTGCCGCATCCGGGTCTCGGTCTCGCGCCGCCGGTCCTTGTAGTGAGAGATGCCCGCCGCCTCTTCGACAAAGGCCCGGAGTTCCTCCGGCCGCGCTTCAACGATCCGGCTGACCATCCCCTGCTCGATAATCGAATAGGAACGGTGACCCAATCCAGTGCCTCGAAACAGGTCCGTGATATCCCTGCGCCGGCACTGCGCTTTATTCAGAAGATATTCCGAGGTCCCATCGCGAGACAGCGTCCTTTTGACTGAAATTTCACTGAAACGGGCATAGGCCTGGGCACTCTTGCCGTCCGCGTTGTCAAAGATCAGTTCGACAGCAGCTTTGCCAACGGGCTTTCGCGCCTCTGAGCCGTTGAAAATGACATCCGCCATGCTGTCACCGCGTAACTTCCTCGCGGAACTCTCGCCCATCACCCAGCGGACGGCATCAATGACGTTGGACTTTCCGCAGCCGTTGGGCCCAATAATTCCGGTCATGTCTGCAGGAATCGTAATTGCCGTAGGATCGACAAACGACTTAAAGCCGGAAACATGAATCTTTTTAAGCCGCATGGACTTCTAAAACCGGTTTCGAACCCGCATCAAATAGCCAAAAACACCCGACAGACCGCTCTCCTGCTGACTGAAAAGTCCATCAACGAGAGCGAAGATAAAGGAAAAAAGAGACTATCGGACCTGCACCCCATTATATAGAAATCAGCACACCCAAAGACCGGTATCAACCGGCCGGAACACTCGCACGCATCGACTCCCGCTTTGAAAAATCGAGATACCAGCGGGAAAGCTCCGTATGCTGATCCTGCCAGTGCATATCGGGGAGACGAAAGTCGAGATATCCCAGCATACAGCCCACCGCCACACTGCCGATGCTCACCTGACCTTGTAGAAGATGATGCTGTACTGCCAGCCAATCCAAACCCCGGTAAATCGCCTGGCGCTGACGCTCCGACCAGCCTTCCCAGCGGCAGCCCTGGGGCCGGCGATTCTGCTCTATGAACGCCAGGACCGCCGCATCCAGCAACCCATCGGCGAGAGCCTGAAGCCGCAGTGCATCGAGTCGCTCTGAAGGTTCATCGGGAAAAAGTTTCGGCCCACGATGCAGACTGTCAAGAAACTCGCATATCACCCGGGAGTCGAAAAGTACGGTCCCAGCGTCGGTAACCAGGGTCGGAACCTTTCCTAGCGGGTTCTGCGCTCCAAGGTCAGTCTTTGGGTCCCAGGGATCGGTCACCGCCCTGTCAATCTGCGCCGATAGGCCGGTTTCACTGATTACGACACATACCTTGCGTACATAGGGCGAGGTCGGTGAGTAGCGCAAAATCATCGTCATGATCTGCTCCTGTCTCAAATAAGCAAAGAGGCGTTGCGGGAAATGCTGGAACCTGCTAGATTGCGCCGCCTTTACGGCTCTTTTCTAGGGTTTTTCAACCTCTGTCCAGTCTAAATCAATGCCCGCGACAAAGAAAAAAGTTTCCGAAGAACTCATTCACGGCGTCAAGCCGCATCGCCCCAAGCGGGGTGAACCCTACATGGGTGATGTGCAAACGGACCACTTCCGGCAGATTCTGGATGCCTGGAAGCAGGAACTCGTGGACGACATCGAGCGCACGATGTCGGTAATGCAGGACGAGACCATCAACCTGCCGGACCCTAACGATCGGGCGACGCTCGAAACAGACCGCTCGCTGGAACTGCGCACCCGTGACCGCGAACGAAAACTAATCAAAAAAATCAATGACTCACTGGCGGATCTTGATAAAGGAGATTACGGTTACTGCGAAGATTGCGGCGTGGAAATTGGTATTAAGCGTCTCGAGGCACGGCCCACCGCGAACCTATGTATCGATTGCAAGTCCCTGAACGAGATCCGCGAAAAACAGAGCGCCTAAAGATATCGCGTCTTAAGCCTGCGCCCTGACAACCGAAAACGGTGCCCCGGCACCGTTTTTTTGTGCCCGCTCATCTCACCGAACGACAGGGAGTAGACTAGGCCTCTCCGCCCTGATTCCCCAGTTATGCACGACCTTCTGATCCGAAACGCAGCCATCGCGTTACCCGATGGGACGCTCCTCGAGGGAGACCTTGCCTGCGGCCAGGGCCGAATCACGGCCATTGCCCCGGTGATCTCCAGAGACGGCCGCGAGGAAATCGATGCTGGAGGCAAGCTGTTGATGCCCGGCGTTATCGACCCACAGGTCCATTTCCGTGAGCCCGGCCGCACCGACATAGAGGACTTGGGCTCAGGCTCACGGGCTGCCGTTCGGGGCGGCGTCACCAGTTTTCTTGAAATGCCCAACTGCAAGCCTGCGACAATCGATCAGACACAATTGGACTGGAAGATTGCCCGGGCGGGCGCCACCAGCGTTGCCAATTTTGGATTTTTTATCGGGGCCACTATCGACAATCTGGCGTCCTTAAACAGCGCCACGCCCGCCTGCGGGATCAAGATTTTCATGGGGTCCAGCACCGGTGACCTTCTGGTCAACGAAGAGAAAGATCTGGACCGGATTTTTGGCACCGGTGAACGGCTCATTGCTGTTCATGCAGAGGACGAAACCCGTATCCGTAAGCGGACCGATGAATTGCTCGGCAAAGATGAAACCCAGGACTATGCGCTGCATTCCAGAATCCGCGACGCACAGACGGCACTGATTGCGACTGACCGCGCGCTCCATCTGAGCCAGAAATATGGCCGGCGGCTGCATGTCCTGCACTTATCGACCGCGGAGGAAGTTGAGCGACTCCGGACTGGCAAAACCGATCAGGTGACCTGCGAGGTCCTTCCGAACCACCTGTTCCTCAGTACAGACGACTATGAGGCACTGGGTTCGCGTGTGCAGATGAATCCTCCGATCCGGAGTCCTGACAACGCTGCGAAACTCTGGTCGGGCCTGTATGACGGGGTGATCGATATCATCGCGACCGACCACGCACCGCATCTTCTGGAAGACAAGGCCCTACCCTATCCACGCTCTCCCTCCGGAATGCCCGGGGTCGAGACCTCGCTACCCTTGATGATGACGGCCATGCGCGAAGGGAAATGCACCCTCGTCCAGATTTTGAGATGGATGTGCTCAGGTCCCGCTGAGCTCTACAGGATCAGCAACAAGGGCAAGCTGGTCGAAGGTTTTGATGCGGACCTCGCGCTCGTCGATACTGAATCTTCAAAGCCGGTCCGCGACGAGGAAGTGTTCAGCCGCACGGGCTGGAACCCCTACGCTGGCCGAAGCCTGACGGGATGGCCTCTTTACACTATCGTCGGGGGGCGGGTGGTTTTCGACAACGGAAAGATCCGCCCGGGCCTCTTTGGACAGGCGCTCACCTTCGGAACCTAGAGACGTTGGGGACGCCTGTCTGCGCTCAGGCCTTGCTGTTGGCAACCTGAAGGAGCATCCGGCGATCCGCAAAAGCCTGATTCAGCGTGTTGGCATCCATGTATTCCAACTCACCCCCGGCTGGCACCCCGCGCGCAAGCCGGCTGACGTTGATATTCTGTGACTGTAGCAGGTCACTCAAGTAGTCCGCGGTCGCCTGCCCCTCGACGGTCAGGTTGGTGCCCAAAATGACTTCTTCCACCGGACCCTTTGAGACCACTTCGAGCAGGCGTTCAAATCCCAGCTGATCGGGTCCGATCCCGTCGAGTGGCGACAGATGCCCCATCAACACGAAATAGTATCCCCTGTACGCACCCGCCTGCTCGATGGTGTCCAGATCTGCAGGTGTCTCCACCACACACACCAAGGTTTCGTCCCGCTTACCCGACTCGCAGATGTCGCAGAGCGGGTGTTCGCTGAAGTTATTGCACCGCTCGCAATGGCTTACGCCGGCGACAGCGGTCTGAAGCGCCTGGGCCAGCAGTTTTCCGCCTTCCCGGTCACGTTCCAGAAGGTGAAAGGCCATACGGGCAGCAGTTCTTGGCCCGACTCCGGGAAGACGACGCAGCGCCTCCTTCAACCGATCGATGGCTTCGCTGTTAGCCATTCAACCCCGGTATGTTCAAGCCTGGGACATTGATCCCCGCCGTCAGCCCACCCATCTTTTCCTGGGTGACTTTTTCGACCCGCCGGACCGCATCATTTACGGCAGCCGCAATCAGATCCTCAAGGACCTCTTTGTCATCGCTGGCAAGCGCGTCATCAATTGACACCCGGCGCACGTCATAGCGACAGGTCATGACCACCTCGACCATACCGCCGCCGGAAGCCCCGGTCACCTCGATGCTGGCGAGCGATTCCTGCGCCGCCTTGAGTTTTTCCTGCATCTCCTGAGCCTGCTTCATGATGTTACCCAAGGGTCCTTTCATTCGTTTTTCCTCTGTTGCTTGCCAGGCGTCACCGAATCAGGCACAACCGTGGCATCGAAAGCCGATACCAGACTTTGGACAGCCGGATCGTCCATTAGAGCCTTATAAGCCTGTTCTTTTTCTTCCTGCTCACGGCGATGCTGCACCATCGCCGGAGTTTCACCGGAGACCTCCCCGCCTTCGGCTATTTGGAGCCTGACGGGAGCCCCGCAAAACGCCTCCAACTTTTTTTCGAGCGACTTCTGCCGGGAGGGGCTGCGCATGGAGGCAAGGCCCGGGATCAGGGACAGGGTCAGAACCCCGCCTTGTGCATCGTAGGATTCCGGACACAGATTCATGGCGAGTTCGCGGGTAACGCCGGTAAACCCGCTATCCTCGACAAAGGCGGCCCATACAGCAGGGTCTGAAAGTGCAGTAGTCGAAGCGCCTCCATTCGGCAAAGGGCCCGAGGGTGCAGTCCGGGCTTCACTCGAGCCCGCTTGCGCGCCACCGCCGGAGGAGCGCTCGGTCGCCGAAGCGTCTTTGCCCATCGCTTTCCGGGGCACAGTCGAAGACCCGGACGACTTGGCCTTTAACCGGTCGGGGTCTGAGCTGATGTCGGATTCCCCCTCCGGGCAAAAGGCCAACATCCGCAACAGGGTCATTTCAAATCCCGAAGCCGGATCCGGCGCCAGTGGAAGGTCACGTTTACCCAGGAGGCCGATCTGGTAATAAAGCTGGACATCTTCTTTTCCGATAGATGAAGCCAGTTGCCTGACCAGATCGGAATCCGCCTGTTTGGCGGCCGCAGCCTCAGGGAGAATCTGAAACAGTGATACGTTGTGCAGAACGACCAATAACTCGTCCAGAGCATGCATGTAGTCGACCGGCCGCTCTGTCATGCTGGCAACGGTATTGACTAACTGGTTTCCGTCTCTTGCAGCGAGGGCCAGCAGGATTGCATCGACGTGATGTGACTCAATCATGCCTAGCATGTCCCGCACTTCGCTCCCGGTAACCGAGCCGTCGCCAAAGGCGATGCTCTGGTCCAAAAGGCTCAGACCATCCCGCATACTGCCATCCGCCGCCCTTGAGAGAATCTCCAACCCGGTCTCGTCGAAACCGAGATCTTCCGAACGGACTATCTGTTCCAGATAGCCGCCGATCTCCTGTGCCGTCAGGAGCCGCAGATTGAACTGCAGGCATCTCGACAGAATGGTTGCGGGCAGTTTCTGGGGGTCCGTTGTAGCCAACAGGAATTTCACATGCGGCGGAGGCTCTTCAAGTGTCTTCAGTAAGGCATTAAAGCTGTGCCCTGAGAGCATGTGCACCTCGTCTATCAGGTAGATCTTGTAGTGCCCCTGGGTCGGCGCATACTGAACATTGTCGAGAATTTCACGGGTGTCGTCGACCCGGGTCCGCGAGGCCGCATCGATCTCGATCAGATCAATGAAGCGCCCTTCGTCCACACTCTGACAGGTCCCGCACTCACCACAGGGCTCGGGCCCCTGACCTTGCTCACAGTTGAGCGCTTTGGCCAGAATCCGGGCCAAGGTGGTTTTCCCCACGCCGCGTGTCCCGCTGAACAAAAATGCATGGTGCACCCGGTTTTGCTTCAGGGCATTGCTCAGCGCATTGACCACGTGATCCTGTCCCACCACATCGGCGAAACGGCGGGGCCGCCACTTTCGGGCAAGTGCCTGGTAACTCATAAAAGACGCGATGTGATATTGATCCGGTTAAACCTGCTGAGTACAGCCAGACCCTGACCCGGGACACTGGAGACGGCGCCAGCCTGCCCGACCCCGGCACCCGATTTGGATGCTACGGCTGCTTCCTTCCGGACCTGACCGGGTTCACAACCTCTCGCCACCGGGGAGACCGACTGCCGCCGCCATACTGGTGCGTGCCGGGCACTGTCTCCGGCAGCAACAGATTGTAGCATCTGGCTTGTCATCCAATGACCCACCGTGTCGACGGCCATCAGCGCGTTCGCAGAATGCAGAACTTGCCGTCAGCGGGCGCCCCATCGAAGTACGGTTCATCGCTGACCTGTTCGAGTACCGCGATGTCTTGTGCTTCAAGTTTGGCAATCTCGTCGGCAAAACCGGCATCGCGCCAGAGGTGTCCATGTATCGTACAGACCAATGGTGTGCCGGACTTGAGAATGCGGCAGACCTCCCACAACGCCCGTGGGCCCACGTGTCCGTGTGTGAACGTACCGCAGCAGATCGCCGCGTCATAGGTCCCGTCCACAATATCCAGCGGCTTTTCGAGGTCCGCCTCGATCAAGGTACGGTATATCGATTTTTTTGCAGCGACCGAGAGCATCTCTGGAGAAAAATCGAGCCCGTCCATTGCCATGAATCCATGACCCGAAAGGTAATCCGCAACCAGCCCTGTACCACAGCCGACATCCAGGATCAGTGCGCTTGGATCCGGAACCACTTCGGCCAGGATCTGGGCAAGCCGCTGGGGAGCCAGGTAACGAAGCCCCTTCTCAAGATGGGCGTCATAGGTGCTCGCCCAGTCCCGATACAACTCGCGCGCCTCGCCGGGGGTGTCGAGCCCATAGGCGCGCTTCAACAGCGCTGCCGACGACTCATCCTCAAGCGACACCGCTTTCTTGGTTTCATCTTCTGACCCATGCATGACCGAACCCTGTGGCGTGAGTTAGATAAAAGCGATCCATTGCAGCAGACCGGCGCTCAGCCCGATGATTTTCGAGAAGATCGGTACCCCCATAAGGGCCAATCCGACGAGGCCAAGCAGGGCGAAGTTACCATAGCGGTCATTGTAGTAGCGGTAAGCCTGAGACCATCTGCGGGGCAGCAAATACGGCAGGATGTAGTGTCCGTCGAGGGCACCTACCGGCAACAGGTTGAAAATCATCAACAGCAGGTTGATCTGGGCAAGGTAGATGAAAAACAGCCTCGGCCCGAGGTCTCCCAGTGCAATCCAACCCCACTTGAGCGCCAGCAGGTAGGCGTTGATACTGATAACCGCCAGCACGAGATTCATCGCCGGGCCCGCGGCCGCGACCAGCAGCTCGGCATAGCGGGAATTGAACAACCGGGGATTAGTCGGGACCGGTTTTGCATATCCGAACCCCACGAATACCACCATCAGGAGCCCCAGGGGGTCGATGTGCGCCATTGGGTTGACCGTAAGGCGGCCTGCCTGCCGTGCTGTATCGTCGCCAAAGCGTAAAGCTGCGAACGCGTGACCGAACTCATGGAACGAGAGCGAGATCACGAGAGCGATCAGAATCATTGCAAACAGTACCCATTGCCCCTCGTGAATCAGTGTGATCATTTCTGACTGACCTTACTTATGTTCTGTGAACCGGCCATAGCCCAATCAGCCAGCACCGGTGACAGATCCGTCGGATGGTACGGTCGCAACCGGAAACTTAAGTTCCGTTTGGCTTTCTGTCAGCGGGGTCGATTCACAAAGGTCAGATCGGCCTGTGATCACGACCCCGGACCGATAACAGGAGGATACATCAAAATCGAAACCCAGTTGCTTGACTCGTACGGCCGAGATCCGCCGCGAATGCAGCGGCTTCCCTTACCGCTCACGCACTACCGGAGCACCAGGTCAGCCACCAGTGGAAGATGATCAGAGGCCTGACGTGCCATCGCCAGTCGCGAGGGGGTGAGGCTGTCGATGGTGATCTCACCGCGCACATACAGGCTGTCCAGGGACCGTACCGGCGCGTACGCGGGGAATGTCCGGGCTTTTCGGCGCGTTCCCCGGAATCCCGCGGGACGCATAATCTGTCGGCCAAGCGTGCCCCAGACATCGTTCAAATCCCCCGCAACCACAACAGGTGTGGCCGGTGCAATGCGGCTCAGATCCTCGTGGGCGAGCAGTTTGTTAAGTTGCATTCGCCGCTCAATCCCTGACAGACCCAGGTGCAGGTTAAAAAGGTGAACGGTACGGCTGTGCGCCCTTTCAGTATGACTTTCGGTCAATGGGATGCGCACCCTGCCATACAGCGCGCTACGACGCTTTTTCGGGCCGATAGTCAGGTTGATGTTACGGGAATCCGTTATCGGCCAGCGGCTCAGGATTGCATTTCCGTACCCGCGCGAGTGGCCAACCCGAACGTTCGGTATCCATACGCGATGAGCCAAGCCCAGCGCTTCGCCCAGGATATCAGCCTGCAAGGCAGCGGTCGAAGTCCGGCTGTACCGCGCCACTTCCTGAAGCAGCGTGATGTCCGGCTGGTAATGACCCATCACCTCGACAATGCGTGACAGATCATAGCGGCGATCGACCCCACCGACCCCTTTGTGTATATTGTAGATAAGGACACGCACGTTCACGCTTTCTGCCGGGTTTTTGTCTGCAGATAAGCAATCGGACTCACGACAGACACATCGAATGTCGTTCTGGATCTACTGACAAAAGTCGAATGCAATTGGCGCCTCAATCCTTCGCACACTCGGCGATGCTGCCCTATAGGTTGGGTATCGGGCTTGTCCTGTTGACGCTTCTCTCTTTCCCGCATGGCGATGCTGCTGCCAGCGCAATACTGGAACCATTCCGAACTGAATATGCGGTTGATTATTCGGGATTCCGTGCCAGCCGCACGGTCTCACTGGAAAAGACCGGTCATGAGTATATCCTGCGCTCGACAACCCGACTCAAGGGTCTCGCCCGGCTTTCTGGCTATGGTCCTGTCTACGAGATATCCCGTTTTACGCTGCAAGATGGGGTGGTTCGTCCCATACTGTATTCCATCGGTGAGAAAAAAGAGAATCCCAAGCGCGATATCCGAATCGAATTCGACTGGGATTCAGGAATCAGCCAGGGTTACGCCAAAGGCGAAAAACGGAGTTTTCCCCTGGAACCGAACATGCAGGATCCGTTGAGCTTCGAACTGGCGGGTCGCCTGATGCTTAATGACGGTACCCGGGACTTTGCATTAACAGTGCACGAAGGCCACCGGGTCCGCACCTACCGGTTTGTCGAGGAAGAAGACGAGACACTGAACATCGCCTCGAAGGCGATCTCGTCGACGCGGTTCTTTATCGACCGGAATAGCTCCCGTGAACTGTTTTACTGGTTCGCTGATGAGTTGCACTACCTTACTCTGCAGATACGCCAGATACACGGGCAGAAAACCCAAGGTACGGTCAGCCTGACGAAAAGCACGCTACTGCACTGACCGCCGCGGGGCTCTGGGAGCGTCTCAGGATGTACAGTCCTCCTGCCCTACGGCTCCCGCTTCGCGAAGTTCTGAAACCTCCTCGGCGCTGTATCCCAGGACCTCCTGAAGTATTTGACCCGTATGCTCTCCGAGCAGCGGAGAGCGGCTGACCTCACTGGGTGAATCGGATAACTTGACCGGGTTGCCAACAGTAAGATACTTGCCGCGCGTGGGGTGTTCCACCTCGACGATCGTACCCGTCTCGCGCAGTGAGGGTTCTTCGCTTAACTCCTGCATCGACAGGATCGGGCCCACCGGAATATCCAGCGGGTTGCATATCTCCATGACCTCATACTTGGTTTTGGTCATGGTCCATTGCTCGATGGCCTCAAATACCTCATTCAGGCGGGGAAGCCGCGCCGGAGGCGTTGCGAAATCCGGATCTTCCCTCCACTCGGGACGACCGATGACATCGCAGATCTTTTCCCAGACTGCAGCCTGGGTGATGAAATAGGTATAGGCATTCGCATCGCTCTCCCAACCCTTGCACTTCAAGATTCTACCGGGCTGGCCGCCGCCGGAATCGTTTCCGGCGCGCGGTGTTGCCTGCGCAAACGGGATGCCTTCGCCGAATTGTGAGTATTCCTTCAAGGGTCCATGTGCCAGGCGCTGCTGATCGCGCAGCTTGACCCGGCACAGATTCAACACCCCGTCCTGCATAGCTGCCAGCACCCGTTGCCCCCGGCCCGAATGCTCCCGTTGATAAAGGGCAGTCACAATACCCAACGCCAGATGCAGACCGGTGCCGGAATCCCCTATCTGGGCGCCCGTGACCAGCGGCAGACCGTCAAGAAATCCTGTGGTCGAGGCAGCGCCGCCAGCGCACTGCGCGACGTTCTCGTACACCTTGCATTCAGAATAGGGACCCGGCCCAAAACCCTTGACCGAGGCATAAATCATTCTTGGGTTGATCTCCTGAATTCTCTCCCAGGAGAAACCCATTCGGTCGAGTGCACCGGGGGCAAAGTTTTCGACCATCACATCACAGGTCTCAATCAGCCGTGTAAATACCTGCTTACCTTTCTCGTCCTTGGTGTTGAGCGTTAGGCTGCGCTTGTTGTGGTTCAGCATGGTGAAATAAAGGCTGTCAGCGTCGGGAACATCACGCAGCTGACCGCGGGTCGCATCACCCACTCCCGGCCGCTCGACCTTGATCACGTCTGCCCCGAACCAGGCGAGCAACTGGGTACAGGTTGGACCCGACTGAACGTGGGTCATATCAAGGATCCGCACACCTTCAAGCGCTTTCATAAACAGGGTCTCCGATTTGTTTCAAATGATGAATTTGATGCTCTCTATTGTTACGAATGTTGATGTCTACTGGAAGCATCCGCCGTCAGGCGAGATAGCTGACGTTTTTTGCCACGTGATCAGCAAGGTGCAAGGCATGCTCTCGAACCAGAGCTTCCGCCGCCTCGGTCTTGCGCTGCTCAATGGCCTCAATAATTCTGGCGTGGTCAATGATGGATCGCTGTGCGCGGTCATCGTCCTGGATCGTGCGTGAACGAATAGCGCGCATATGAATAAACAAGCTGTCCGCAAGATCAGTGAGCAGCGGACTGTGCGCCAGTGACACAATGGCCTGATGAAACCGGATGTTGGTCCTGGAGTATTCATCGATGGGTGCAGGCTCAGCAGTGTTACCTCCCTGTCCTAGAATCTCCCGAAGACCCGCAATCTCCCGATCACTTGCCCTGAGCGTAGCCAGTCTTGCTGCCATACTCTCGATAGATGCCCAGGCAAAAATGATCTCGAGAATCTCTTCTTTGGTCTTTCGAACCACAAAGGTGCCCCGCCGAGGAATATTCCTCACGAGGCCGGCCTGCTCCAGCCGCGAGATCGCTTCCCGGACAGGGGTGCGACTGACCCCCAGGCTGTCTGCCAGTTTTCTCTCATCGAGCCGCGGAGGCTCATCACCGGAATAAATATCCATATCGGCAACGGCATCACGCAGGCTGTGATAGACCTGGTCTTTGAGGCTTGATACCAAGCGGATCGGCTTGACCGCGATCGACATCAGGACTTGTCCTGCCCTTGCGAGGAGTCCAGGCCGGCCTGGCGGAGACACTCTGCCATGGCTGAGCCGATCTCAACGGGTGAGAACACAACCTTCACGCCGACCTCGCGCAAGGCATCGATCTTGGAGCGTGCGGTCCCCATCCCGTAGTGAATGATGGTGCCTGCATGTCCCATCCGACGCCCTTCCGGAACCGTTTGCCCTGCAATGTAGGCAACCACCGGTTTGGGATTTTCGACGGTGGCCAAAAACTCTGCCGCTTTTTCTTCCGCGGTCCCGCCCACCTCACCAATCAGAACAATCCCTTTGGTCTGCCGGTCTTCCATGAAAAGATTCAGGCACCGCGACGCAGATATGCCCCCAACCGGGTCGGCACCGATCCCGACGCACGAAGACTGTCCGAGCCCACTGCGGGTGGTCTGATCCACCGCTTCGTAGGTCAGCGTGCTGGAGCGCGAGACGATACCGATCGTTCCGGGCAGGAAAATACCCTGTGGCATGATGCCAAGCGTGCCAAGGCCAGGAACCGCGATTCCAGGAGAATTTGGCCCGACAAGAGTAGTCCTGGACCCGGCCATATGGGCCCTGACCCGAACCATGTCCAGGACCGGTATCCGCTCAGTCACACACACCACGAGACCGATGCGTGCATCCACAGCCTCGATAATGGCCTCGGCTGCATTGGCTGGCGGTACGAAGATCACACTGGCGTTCGCTTGGGTCTCCTCCATAGCCTGCGCCACAGTATCGAAAACCGGAACCCCAAGATGCGTCGCACCGCCCTTTCCCTTGCGGACACCGCCGACGATCGGAGTCCCGCTTGAAAGGGCCCGCTCGCTGTGAAAGGTTCCCTGCCGGCCTGTGATGCCCTGGCAAATCACCCGGGTCGAGGGATCAACGAGAATGCTCATGGCCCGGACCCTGTCCGCGTTCCGGAAAACCAACTCGAAAGGCGGTCCGTAATTGATCGTGACTTCGGTGTAAGTGCCGGGTGCTGCGCGCGCTCAACGGCCGTCTTCGCTGCCGACTCGAGATCCGAGGCAAACTGGATCGACAGGCCCGAGCGTTCGAGCCTAGAGACGGCAAGCGGTGCGTTTGTCCCAGCCAATCGCATCACCAGCGGCACTTTCACTGGCTGTTCCAAGTGAGCCAGCAGCAAGCCGTCCGCAATCGTGTCACAGCGCATGATCCCCGCACCAAAGACATTGACAAGCAGGCATCGCAGTTCTGGATCTGACAGCACCAGAAGGAATGCCTCTTTAACCCGGCTCACCTCGAGTACCGGCGGTACATCCAGAAAATTAGCCGGGCGTCCATCGAGATGTGCAAGCGCATCCAGGGTCGCCATGGCAAGGCCCGCACCGCTTGAAAAAGTACCGATATCGCCATCGAGCTGAATGAAGTTAAAGCCGTACCGGGCTGCCAGTTCCTCCGCCTGTGAGACATCTGTGCGTGAGGCCAGTGCCGCCATACCCGGCTGGCGGAACAAGGCGTTATCATCAACGGTCAGTCGGGCATCCAGCGCCACGAGTGTGTCGTTTTCCCGGATTGCCAGCGGATTGATCTCGATGAGCGACAGATCGCACGCCATAAAGAGTGCATGCAACTGCTGAATCAGCCGCGCAAATGCATCCCTCACGGACGCTCTTAATCCGAGTTGCGACGCAATTTCCAGGCCAACCGCCGGGGAAATCTCGCTACCGGAACCCAGTTTCATCCGTACCAGACTGTGCGGGTGATCAAAGACGTCGCGCTCCACTTGGGTGCCACCCCGAACGCTTGCGAGGCATACCGGCTCAGCACTCTCACCATCAACAAGAAAGGCGACAAAAAGCTGGACTGAGGACTTGACCTCAGGCTCGATATAAACTGCGTTTACCGTCTCACCGTGCCCCATGGTCTGGGGCGTGGCGAGCCGCGCTCCCAGCATCCGCCCGGCAGTACGGCCAACATCCAGCACGGTGTCGGTAAATTCGACGCCGGATAGGTCATCGGCACTCTCCACGCGGCCCTGCGCGCGGCCTCCCGCATGAATCTGAGCCTTGACGACCCAAGGCCCCTCACCCAGTTCCCGTGCTACGTCCAGTGCGCGTCGTTCCGAGGTCGCTACCATACCTTCAAGCACCGGAATACCCCACTCGCGCATCAAAGCTTTGGCCTGGTATTCGAAAAGATACATGGTTAATTCCGCGTTTGGTAACGTTGCTTAGCGGATAACCCTGCTAATCAATGGACGCTTACCGAGGGATTCACCTGGAGCACAATCTTGCCAAAGTGGCCGGATGACTCCATCAACTGATGCGCTGCGCAAACTTCCTCCAGTGGAAAGATCCGGTCTACCAATGGGACGACCTCCCGACGGCTCAGCAGGCTCAAGACTTCATCGGCAAATGCCGCGATGATTTGCCCCTTTTCCTCAACCGGACGCGGCCGAAGTACTGATCCTGCAACCTTCTGCCTTCGTACCATCAGCTGGGCCAGGTTGACTTCTGCTTTGGCCCCGCCCATGACACCAATTAATACCAGCGTTCCGTTCACTGCCAGAGATTTCAGGTTTTGTGACAAGTAGGCTGCACCGATATGGTCGAGAATGACATCAACGCCCTTACCCTTGGTCAACGCCTTGATCGCCTCATCAAAATTCTCGGACTGGTAGTCAATCACATGGGTTGCTCCCAACTCAGCAACCCGCTCGGTTTTTCTTGAGGAGGCTGTGACGAAAACCGGACTGTCCGGCACCAGCGCTCGACACAATTGGATTGCCGCCGTGTTGACCCCGCCCCCACCGCCATGCAGAAGCGCGCTCTGACCATTTTTAAGACCCGGGAACTGAAAGAGATTAAGGTGTGCCGTGATATAGGTTTCGCTGACACAAGCCGCCTCAGCCCAGCTTAGGGCTTCGGGCACAGGCAGCAGATGACCTTCCCAGGCGAGTGCGAGTTCCGCATAGGCGCCTCCCCCAACCAGGCCCATCACCCGGTCATCCTTGCGCCACCGCGTAACGCCCTCACCCACCGATACCACCACCCCTGCGACTTCCAGTCCCAGAACGTCGGACTCCCCTTGGGGCGGGGGGTAATTCCCCTGCCGCTGGACGATGTCCGGGCGGTTCACGCTGGTGGTGACCACTTGCACCAGTACCTGTCCGGGTCCCGGAGAAGGGTCTTCGGCCTCACCTAGGCGCAGGACATCGGCGGCACCGAACTCCTGCTGTAGCACTGCTTTCATAACTCTGCCGATTCGGTCTTCACAACGCCGACGGGGCTCACAAAAGCCTCCGACAAGGATTCCACTATCCGGGGTCCGTTCCCGGCCGACTGATGCCTCCTCAGGGTCCTGGGGGCATTCCAAACTCGCTGGTATACAATATACCATATAGCGATCGATTCTGATGTGCCTGCTACAAAATCCCGCCGGTCAACTGCTGACGCCCGTCGGCCCCGTTGTCGCATACTCACCCAAGACGCATGGATACCGAGCACCCCTGATGAAGTCCTATAAGAACACCCGATTTCTGGACAGCGCCGATGCGCGACTGCTCCGCATTGTTTCCGAGTTCATTGAGCCCAAATCACGTTTTGAGCGCCACGACATAGAAGACACCATCGTCTTCATGGGATCCGCACGCGCCCCGGCGCCGGAAAAAGGCGACCCCACGCAAGGACCCCGCCGTGCGCCGTTGGAACGGATGGCAGATGCCTACGAGGCCTGTCGAGAGCTTGCCCGACGTCTCACGGACTGGTCGAAAAACCTTCCTGAAGATCACCGGCGGTTCGTGGTCTGTTCCGGCGGCGGACCCGGCATCATGGAGGCCGCCAACCGTGGCGCCTCCGAAGCGGGTGGGATAAATATCGGCCTGGGTATCTCCCTACCGCATGAGCAGGCAAATAATGACTACATCACGCGTGAACTGTCACTCGAGTTTCACTATTTCTTTATGCGCAAGTTCTGGTTTGCCTACATGGCCAAAGCCGTGGTGTTCTTTCCGGGCGGCTTTGGCACCATGGACGAGCTTTTTGAAATCCTGACCCTTCTTCAGACCGGCAAGATCCGAAAGCACCTGCCGATTGTGCTCTATGACGAGTCTTTCTGGCGGGAGGCCATCAACTTCGAGACCCTGATAAAACATGGCACGATCAGTGAAGATGACCTCAATCTTTTTCTGCTAACCGATTCCGTCGACGAGGCCTATGAACATCTTACGACGCAACTTTCGCGATACGGAGTAACGCAGCACGGCGCAACACTCTAAGCACCTACCCCTTGATTGACTGAATTCTGTCCTAAACCAGCAACCACGTTCCCTAGGCACCACGGTTCTGACTTAGCCACTTCTCGACCAGCGCCACCGTCTCGTCGACCACGTCCAGCCGTTTGCCCTGCTGTGCCGCCACTAAAGCGACCAGTTTGTCCACGCGTTCAATGTTTTTCGCACCTCCGGCGAGCGCCCGGGCCGCGGAAGAAGGGCTGGCAAGCGCACTCGCCGCCTTGGCATATTTCTCAAAGGGCACAAAGTCGGATGCCTCTCCGCCAAGATCGATGCAGACTCCGACAACCCAGTCATAGACCGCCTGACTGGCCTCGAGATCGCCGTGGACAGCATCCTTGATCGGCCTCATCTCCTCCGCCTGGACACACCGGTAGTTACCCGCCATCAGCATCGCCCATTTTGCGAGCGGTACAAAAACCGAATCGTAGACCCGCAGTTTCACCGGCAACTCCAGAGATCCGTGCTCCGGACTCTCAAAACGTGCGGCCTCGATGCCTGCGTCGAGGTCACGCAGCATAGCCGTATGCGCTTCGTCGGCAAACGCCGCCGCCTTGAAGTTGGTCGGCAACCGGACCTGCAGCACATTGGGTTTCTCCTCCGGCGGACGAAAGGCCTGGGGGTCTGGGCTGCATAGCGTCATCAGGTCAGGATCAAAAGCATCCCAAAGTTCAGGCTCAAGGAAACAGGGCCGAAGACTTGCCGTTTCAAGGCCTGGAATCCGTGCGAGGTAGGGCAGCAGGGGCATGTTGGTGATGGCCATTGTGGGCACACCTGACGCCGCAACACGACCGATGAGTTCACGCACGCCTGGTGCGCTGTACTGAGGCTCCTGCATGGCAAGCACCACAAGATCGAACTCCGCAGGAGCAACTTTCCCAGGCGACGTCGCCAGGAGTGAACCCGGCAAACTGCCGGAGTCGACCTCGATCAGTCCCTCCTGCCCCCTGACCGGCATCCTGACTGTGGAGCCTTCTGCATTGAAAATCGCGGCCGTTGCCTCCCGGCAGACAAGCGTGGCGTGATGCCCTGCGAGCATCAGCTTGGTCGATAACAGTGAACCATAAGAAGCGCCCAGGATCAGAATCCGATACCGGGCTGTGGTTTTGGGGTTTGTCTCTGCCATAGCGTTCCTCAAATGACGTATCGTGACCGGAAAGAATGGCGGAGAGAGAGGGATTCGAACCCTCGATACGCTATTAACGTATACACACTTTCCAGGCGTGCGCCTTCAGCCACTCGGCCACCTCTCCGCAGGGCGCCAAAGGGTATCTAAGTTGAGCCCCCGACGCAAACCGATTTGAATCAGATAAGGTCCTTCAAGCCAGTCACGAGGCGATCTAATCCCTCTATTGCGCTGTCGCTCTGCAGCGCACCAAAGGAGGCCCTGAATGCACAGGTTTCATTAACGCCGAAAGCACTGCCCGGAATAACCGCAACACCGAAGCGCTCAATCAGTTTACGGGCAAGATCTAGGCCGTCACCTGCATAGCCTGGCACTTTCACAAAAAAGTAAAAAGCTCCCGTGCTCGGCAACAGACTTGCGTTATCACCGAGCGTGTTCAAGGCCTCGACACCCTGACGGCGGACAATCGCCATGTCGGCGAGATAGGGGCGGCAATATTCTGGCCCGGCCTGCAGTGCGCCAAGGGCGGCATATTGGGAGATAGCTGTTGCACAGATCACATTCGTATCCTGGACCTTTCTCAACGCCCCGAACAATGTTTCCGGAATGACAGCATAACCAATGCGCCAACTGGCAAAACCATAGGACTTGCTCAACGAGTACAAACAGATAGTGTGTGGCTCGCTATTCTCAATCGCTCCGGGAGAAAAATGCTCTGCATCGTCGTATAGGAAATACTCATAGGCTTCGTCGCTGATGTGGTAGATCTCCTGTTTCCGACACAGTTCATTTACCACCGTTAAAGCCGCTTCCGGATACACGATACCGGTGGGGTTATTCGGTGACACGGTGACTACAGCTCGGGTCCTCTTCGAAATTGCGCTTTCAATTGCTTCGATCTGCAGATGCCCCGCAGCATCCGTCGGCACTGTCACAGGAACACAGTCCGCGATCCGCACAGCCATTTCCTGGTTAAAGTAGAAGGGCCCGGGCAGAATGACCTCATCGCCGGGGTCTGTGATCGCCAGTAAGATGTTCAAGAACCCCATATTGCTTCCGGCAGTCACCACGACCTCCCTGCCTTCAAGCGAGATCTGGTTTTCCCGGACGAGCTTTTTAGAGAGCGCAGCCCGGAGCGCCTCCAACCCCTCTACCGGGCCGTAATGATGAGCCGTCGGGTCATCCCAGAACCTTCTGATATACCCCCCGACATCCGGCGGCGGAGGATAATGTACGATCCCTTGACCCAGCGAGATCGTCCCTGGATTGGCCAGAATGAGATCGCCCACCACCGGAATGATCGGCTGCTGAACAGACGTCATCCGTTGACTTGGTGAGATCATCTCGCTCCTGCTGCAAGCGGGGAGTCGCGAACCCCGTCGATACTCCGCAATGTGGTACTTACCAGCTGCGCTATGACGCTAAGTCTTTGCGTCTGGTACCCGAAAGGCCAGGTCATCCCTATTCGACATGCCCTATCCACGGTATTATATGGCCCCGCTGGTTGAACCCACTTCTGACCTTGTTCAAATGCCGATTCCGTTAGCACGGTCTGCGGGGCAAT